>NZ_CP012981.1:2211844-2527822 GCF_001411495.1 Burkholderia cepacia ATCC 25416
GTGACCGACGACGGTGCGACGCTGATGGATTCGTCGCTGATCGTCGATTATCTCGATCATCGGGTCGCGCCCGCGCGGCGGCTGCTGCCCGAGGATGCCGCCGCGCGCCTGAACACGCTCGTGCCGGTCGGTTTCGCGCTGGCAGCTGCCGAGAAGAGCGTGCAGGTCGTCTACGAGCAGGCGCTGCGTCCGGCCGACAAGCAGCACGCGCCGTGGCTCGAGCGCGTGCTGAGCCAGATCGAGGGCGCATACGGTGCACTGGAGCCGCTCGTCGCCGCCGCGAACGGCTGGTTCGGCGGCGCGCGCCTGCTGCAGTCCGACGTGACGGTGGCGGTCGCATGGCGCTTCACGCAGTTCATGGCGGCCGACTACCCGGTACTCGCGCGGATCGATCCGGCCCGTTATCCGGCGCTCGCCGCGCATTCCGCGCGGGCGGAAGCGCTGCCGGCCTTCGTCGAAACGCCGCTTGCGTAGGCCCGCCGGCGGGCCATCCGGCTGCTGCGGGCAGCCCGCCGGTCTTGCCAGACAAGCGTCGGCGGATTGTTCTCCGCGGCTGACAAGTGACTTCGCATTCGCGCGGTTTATCCGGCGGGCGCCGATCCCTAGAATCCACTCCATCGAATGACGCCTTGCCTGATGGAGCTGATGATGCGAACCCTGATCGAATCGAGCCTGTACCACCCGTCCGTCGTGTTGCCGCTTGCCGCGCTGACGCAGTTGATGGTCGAGCGCGATTTCAATCTCGGTCAGGTCGGGCTGATCGTCGCGACGCGTGGTGCACAGGCGGCCGTGTCGCGATCGCGCGCACTGCTGTTCTGCCGCAACTGCGAAGCGCACGCATGAGCGCGTACGCGGCGAGGGGATGAAAAAAAGCCCGGCCGGCGCAAGCCGGTCGGGCGGATCGGATTCGATCGGACCCCGGCTTCGGCCGGGGTTTTTCATGGGCGACGCTCAGGCGCGCGCGGTCGACACGGCAGGGTACATGCCCGAATCGTCGTCCTCGCGCATCTGGCGCACGAGCTGGTGGGCTTCGCGGCGCGTCGCGACGGCCGGCGGCGAGCCCTTGAGCGGCTGGCGTGCGGTTTCGGCGAGCGCGACGACCGACACGATGCCGATCACGGCGGCGCCCATCATGTAGTACGCGGGCATCATCAGGTTGTGCGTGACGTCGACGAGCCACGCGGTGACCAGCGGCGTCGTGCCGCCGAACAGCGACACCGACACGTTGAAGCCGATGGCGAGCGCGCCGTAGCGGATCTCGGTCGGGAACAGTGCCGGCAGCGCCGACGGCATCACGCCGGTAAAGCACGACAGCAGCACGCCGAGGATCAGCAGGCCGCCGAACACCGATGCCGTGGTGCCGGCATGGATCAGCATCATCGACGGGATCGACAGCGCGAGCAGGCCGACGCAGCCGGCGAGCATCACCGGCTTGCGGCCGATCCGGTCGGACAGGCGGCCGGCGGCGAGCGTCAGCGGCATCATCAGCACCATCACGATCAGCACGAGCACGAGGCTGTGCGATTCGTCGAAATGCAGCGTCGACGACATGAAGCTCGGCAGGTACGACAGCACCATGTAGTCGGTCACGTTGAAGATCAGCACGAGGCCGACGCACAGCAGCAGCGCACGCCAGTTGCGCATCAGCGTTTCGCGGAAGCGCGCCTTCGGCACGGCCTTGTCCTGCGCTTCGCGCTCCTCGGCCTGGCGCTTGAACGCCGGCGTTTCCTCGAGCTTCATCCGGATGTACAGGCCGATCAGGCCGAGCGGGCCGGCGATCAGGAACGGCACACGCCAGCCCCACGACAGCAGCGCCTCCTGCGACAGCGACGCGGTGAGCAGCGCGACGACGCCGGCACCCATCACATAGCCGATCAGCGTGCCGAATTCGAGGAAGCTGCCCATGAAGCCGCGGCGCTTGTCGGTCGAGAACTCGGCGATGAAGGTGGCCGCGCCGCCGTATTCGCCGCCGGTCGAGAAGCCCTGCACGAGGCGGGCGACGAGCAGCAGCACGGGCGCCATGATGCCGATCGACGCGTAGCTGGGAATGAGGCCGATCGCGAAGGTGCCGACGGCCATCATGATCATCGTGGCGGCGAGCACGCGCTGGCGGCCGATGCGGTCGCCGAGCGGGCCGAACACCATGCCGCCGAGCGGGCGCACGAGGAAGGCGGCCGCGAATGTGCCGAAGGTGGCGAGCAGCTGCGCGGACGGGCTGCTGGACGGGAAGAACACCTTGCCGAGCGTGACGGCGATGTAGCTGTAGACGCCGAAGTCGAACCATTCCATCGCATTGCCGATGGCCATCGCGCTGACGGCGCGCTTGAGCAGGCTCTGGTCGACGACGGTGATGTCGTCCGCGACGAGCGGGGCTTCGCCGGACGACGAAGCGGAGGAAGAGGCAGCGGTCGGGCTGACGTGTGTTGCGGTCAAGGTCATGCACTCCTTTGACTGCGCCGAACGGGCGGGCCGTCCGACACGGTTTGCCGGCGAGCGCGGTGTCGTGCGCGGCGCGTCGGGGCAGACCATTAAGCACTTACTGCACAAGCGGCGGTAAAGGGCCGTAAGGGGCTGCTTCGACGCGGGCCCGATGGGCCGTCGCGACAGTGCGCTCATGAAGAATGGGCCGCGTGATGCAAGCGGCAGATGCCGGTGCGGACGATGTCCGGCGTTCCGGCAAGCGCCCCGGAGGGGCAACGAAACGAGAAAAGCGGGCCTGTCGGGCGGGCTTTCCTGTGGGTGCAATTTCGGTCGAAGGGCCGGCCCGCAACGCGCGGACGGACTTCTCTCGAAATCGAATAGACAGAGATTGAATGTTGAAACAGGCGACATGATAGCACGATGACGGATGATCGTGCAAATTGCCGGGAAACGCCCGTCTGGCGGGGCGTTCGGCGGGGGCGGCTCGGGTATGATCGGCGGCGTGCGGCGGGGCCGTGCCGCCTCGCGGTGGCGGGGGCGAATTCACGAGGAACCGGATGACCGAACTGATGAGGGTCGCGGCGCTGTTCGCCGCCACCGCGCTGGCCGAAATCGTCGGCTGTTACCTGCCGTGGCTCGTGCTGAAGGAGGGGCGGCCGGTGTGGCTGCTGCTGCCGGCCGCGCTGTCGCTCGCGTTGTTCGCGTGGCTGCTGACGCTGCACCCGAGTGCGGCGGGGCGCACCTATGCCGCGTACGGCGGCGTGTACATCGCGGTGGCGCTGGTCTGGCTGCGGGTGGTCGACGGCGTCGCGCTGACCCGCTGGGACGTGGCCGGCGCGGCGCTCGCGCTCGGCGGAATGGCGGTCATCGCGCTGCAGCCGCGCGCGTGAGCGCGGCCGCGGCGCATGCCGTGTGCCGTGTGTTTCAGGCCGTTTCGGCGGCGCCTGCGTCGGCGGACTGGCGCCATACGCAGGTGCCCTTGACCGACTTGTCGAGCTCGTCGAGCTGCGCCTGGTGCGCGGCGAGCTCGTCGTCGCTCGCGGCCACCACGGCCAGGTCGAGCGCGGCGAGCGACACGCGCTGGCCGTTTGCCGCGCCGCCGTCGGCACCCGCGTCGTCGAGCATGTCGATCACGAGGCTGTCCTGGCCGCGCGTCATCGCGAGATAGACCTCGGCGAGCAGTTCCGAGTCGAGCAGTGCGCCGTGCAGCGTACGGTGCGCGTTGCTGATGCCGAAGCGGTCGCACAGCGCGTCGAGCGAGTTGCGCTTGCCGGGGAACATCTGCTTGGCCTGCACGAGCGTGTCGATCACGCCGCCGCAATGTTCGGTGAACGGCGGCAGGCCGAGCCGCGCGAATTCCGCGTCGAGAAAGCCAAGGTCGAACGGCGCATTGTGGATGATCAGCTCGGCGTCCTTCACGAAGTCGCGGATCTGGTCGGCGACTTCCGCGAATTTCGGCTTGTCGCTGAGGAATTCGGTCGTGAGGCCGTGCACCGCCAGCGCGCCCGGATCGCTGTCGCGCTCGGGGTTCACGTAGAAGTGCAGGTTGTTGCCGGTGAGCCGCCGGTTCAGCAGCTCGACGCAGCCGATTTCGATGAGGCGGTCGCCCGTGCGGGCGTTCAGGCCGGTGGTTTCGGTATCGAGAATGATCTGGCGCATGTCGGGGAAAACGTAGGAAACAGGGGGCGGCCCGCGTTCAGGCCGTGAGCGATTCGACGCCGCGATTCGCGAGCGCATCCGCGCGCTCGTTTTCGGGATGGCCCGCGTGGCCCTTGACCCAGCGCCACTCGACCTCGTGCTGCGCGACGAGCGCGTCGAGCCGCTTCCACAGGTCGGCGTTCTTCACGGGCGTCTTCGCCGCGGTGACCCAGCCTTTTTTCTTCCAGCCGTGGATCCACTCGCTGATGCCTTTCTGCACGTATTGCGAGTCGGTGTGCACGATCACCTGGCACGGCCGCTTCAGCGCTTCGAGCGCGGCGATCACGCCCATCAGTTCCATGCGGTTGTTGGTCGTGTTCGGCTCGCCGCCGAACAGCTCCTTTTCCTTGTCGCCGTAGCGCATCAATGCGCCCCAGCCGCCGGGGCCGGGGTTGCCCTTGCAGGCGCCGTCGGTATAGATGTCGATCGTATCGATTGTCATGAATGTTCTTGATGGGTGGTCGGGGAGGCCGCCGGCGTCAGGCCCGGTGCGAGCACGGGTTTCTTCATCCGGATCTGGCCGACGAGGCGCATGCCGCGCACGCGCTTGACGGCCGTCACCATGTAGACGGCGCCGAAGATCGGCCACCAGCGGTCGCCGGCGGCTTCCATGAAGCCGTAGCGGGCCAGCCACTTGTCGGTGACGAGCGGCGGCCGGTAGCAGCCGAAGCGGCCGCGTTCGAGGTCGAAGCCGAGCAGCTTGATCCAGTCCTTGAGCCGGATGAACGCGATCTGGTCGCGCGTGGCCGGCACGAACGGACGGTTCGCCATGCGCCCGAACGATTGCCGCATGCCCCACAGGCTGAGCGAATTGAAGCCGGTGATCACGAGCTGGCCTTCCGGCATCAGCACGCGCTCGGCCTCGCGCAGCAGGCGGTGCGGATCGGACGTGAATTCGAGCGTGTGCGGCATCACGATCAGGTCGACACTCTGCGACTCGAACGGCAGGTCGAGCAGGTCGCACCAGGTCGTGCTGCGATCGGCGGGTGCATGCTCGGGCGAATGGGCTTCGCGGGCCCACGGATACTGATAGGGCGCGCTCGCGCCGCTCGCCGGATCGAGCACGAGGCCGCGATACGGCATGCGGTTCTCGCGCAGCGCGTCGAGCTGCGGCAGGCCGAGCTGCAGCGCGTGGAACCCGAAGACGTCGGACACGATCCGGTCGAGCTGCGCCTGCTCCCAGCCCAGCACGTAGCGGCCGGGAGGCGAGTCGGTCCAGGCGGGCCAGTCTATAATTTGACGGTCAGACATAACGATGATTGCGCGCCCATGAACGAGCTGGAATACGTGCCGGTTCCGGCATTCGATGACAACTATATCTGGCTCGTCTCGGACGGCCGCGATGCGATCGCCGTCGATCCGGGTGAAGCCGCGCCGGTGCGCCGGGTTCTTGCCGAACGAGGCTGGCGGTTGACCGCTATTTTACTCACGCACCATCATGCCGACCACGTCGGCGGTGTCGCGGCACTGCGCGATAGCCAACCGGACGATGCTCCGCTCGCGGTTTACGGCCCTGCGGCCGAGGCGATCGGCGTGGTCACGCGGCCGCTGGCAGGCGGCGATCGCGTGACGCTCGACGCACCGTCCGTCGCATTCGACGTGCTCGACGTGCCCGGTCACACGCGCGGCCACATCGCCTATTTCCAGGCGGCCGGGCCGCGCAACGCGGCGCCGCACGTGTTCTGCGGCGACACGCTGTTCTCGTGCGGCTGCGGCCGCCTGTTCGAGGGCACGCCCGCGCAGATGCTCGCGTCGCTCGACGCGCTCGCCGCGCTGCCGGGCGACACGCGCGTGCATTGTGCCCACGAATACACGCTGTCCAATATTCGCTTCGCGCTCGCATGCGAGCCCGGCAATGCGGCGCTCGCTGCGTGGCGCGACGAAGCGCAGGCGCTGCGCGCGCGGGGTGTGCCGACGCTGCCCACTACGATTGCTCACGAGCGTGCCGTTAACCCGTTCATGCGGGCGGACAGCGCGGCGATTCATGCCACGCTCGAGGCCGAGTTGCATGAAACGGTGCCGGATCGTTTGACGGCGTTCACGCTGATGCGCGAATGGAAAAACCGGTTCCGATGACGATTTCCGGAGGACTCCAAAGCTCAAGCGGTGTCTGTAAAAATTGCTCCAAATGTAGGATTTCGCTGAGTTTTCGGTGTTTTTATTGACGTGAAGCACGCACTTCCGTAGTATCGCCTGCAATTTCCAGCCGTCGGAAGCCGAGATTTTCATGCGACTTATATTGAGTGCGATGGTGGTTCTGCTGCTCGCCGCTTGTGCGAGCCAGGCCCCTGTCGCCAACAACGCCGCCGATTCGCAGGCGACGTCCAACTACCTCCGTAAATCAGCCACCGCCAAAGAAACTGTCGACGTCGACAAGCAATCCGTCGGCGACCTGACCAGTGCAGACTCCGATCTCTGGGGGCGCATCCGCCGCGGTTTCCAGATGCCCGACCTGCAGAGCGACCTCGTCGACATGCAGACGACCTGGTACACGCAGCGGCCCGACTACGTGCAGCGCATGACCGAGCGCTCGCAGAAGTACCTGTATCACATCGTCGAGGAGCTCGAGGCGCGTCACATGCCGACCGAGCTCGCGCTGCTGCCGTTCATCGAGTCCGCGTACAACCCGCAGGCGCTGTCGGTCGCGAAGGCGGCCGGCATGTGGCAGTTCATGCCCGGCACGGGCCGTACCTACAACCTGAAGCGCAACATGTGGCAGGACGAGCGCCGCGACGTGCTCGCGTCGACGAGCGCCGCGCTCGACTACCTGTCGCGCCTGCATGACATGTTCGGCGACTGGTATCTCGCGCTGGCCGCGTACAACTGGGGCGAGGGCAACGTGCAGCGTGCGATCGCGCGCAACCAGGCGGCCGGCCTGCCGACCGACTATCAGAACCTGCGGATGCCGAACGAGACGCGCAACTACGTGCCGAAGCTGCAGGCGGTGAAGAACATCATCGCGAGCCCGCAGCAGTACGGGCTGACGCTGCCGGACATCCCGAACCACCCGTATTTCGTGACGGTCACGACGTCGCGCGATATCGACGTGGCGGTCGCCGCGAAGCTCGCGAACCTGTCGCTCGACGAATTCCGCTCGCTGAACCCGTCGTTCTCGAAGCCGGTGATCCTCGGCGCGACCGAGCCGCAGATCCTGCTGCCGTTCGACAACGCGTCGGCGTTCGAGAAGAACCTGAAAGCCTACAACGGCCAGCTTTCGTCGTGGACCACCTATACGGTCAGCGAACGTGCGCGACCGGCCGCGATCGCCGAGAAGATCGGCGTGGACGCCGATACGCTGATGTCGATCAACAAGATTCCGGCCGGCATGCGCCTGAAGCCGGGCTCGACGATCGTCGTGCCGCGCGGCGATGACGACGACGAGGACATCAGCGCCGACGTCGCCGAAAACGGCGCGCTCGCGATGGAACCCGATGTGCCTGACACGCGCAAGATGCTGATCCGCGTGCGCCGCAAGCAGTCGATGGCGGCGATCGCCGGCCGCTACGGCGTGTCGGTCGGCCAGCTCAAGGCGTGGAACCGCACGCACCGCGATCTCGTGATGCCGGGCCAGGCGCTCGTGCTGCACGTGCCGGTCGGCCGTTCGGTGCCGGCGGAGCCCGGTCCGGAACGGATCGCGACGTCGGCCGCCGGTGCGCACATCGAGCGCGCGAGCCTGGCGGTGGGCGGCAAGTCGCACGGCGCGAAGCGCGGCGCGGCGAAGCCGGCGGCCAAATCGACGAAAGCGACGAAAGCGGCGCCGGCCAAGGCCACAACGCACAAGGGCAAGAAGAAATAACGCAGTCGCGAGCGCATCGCGCGGCCGGCCCGGTTCGTGCGATTGCGTTATCATCCGACGAAATGCGACGAAACGCCGTCACCGAGGTGACGGCGTTTTTGTTTGTGCGTGGCGCGGGGGTGCCGCCTTGAATGCCTTCTTATAACAAGGGGAAGCGATGTCGTCGGTGCAGGTGAGGGTGCTCGCGCTGTTTTCGGTCGGGTATTTCGTGTCGTATGTGTTTCGCGGCGTCAATCTGGGCTTCGCGCCGTTCGTCACGCACGAGCTCGGGTTGTCGGCCGCCGATCTCGGCCTGCTCACCAGTCTCTATTTCCTCGGCTTCGCGGGCGCGCAGATCCCGGCCGGCGTGATGCTCGATCACTTCGGCCCGCGCCGCGTGACGGCCGGCATGCTGCTGTTCGCGGCTGCCGGTGCGGCCGTGTTCGGCGCCGCGCACAGCCTCGGCACGATGATGGTCGGCCGGCTGCTGATCGGCGTCGGCGTATCGGTGTGTCTCGGCGCGGCGTTCAAGGCGCTCGCGCAGCATTTCCCGGTCGGCCGGCTGCCGCTCGTGAACGGTCTCGTGATGGCCGTGGGCGGCCTCGGCGGCGTGATGGTCGGCTCGCCGCTGACCTGGCTGCTCGGCTGGACGAGCTGGCGCGCGATCTGTTTCGGCCTCGCGGTGCTGACGGTGGCCGTCGCGGCGTCGATCGGCCTGGGCGCGCCGGAGGCGAAGCAGGTGCGTCACCAGGGCGGGCTCGTCAGCCAGTTCAAGGGCACGTGGCATATCCTGGGCAGCCGTGCGTTCTGGAAGATCTCGTCGTTCTCCGTTGTCACGCAGGGGGTGTTCTACGCGATGCAGTCGCTGTGGGTCGGGCCGTACCTGCGCGACGTCGCGGGGTTCGATGCGCCGCATGCGGCGCGCCTCGTGTCGGTGCTCGGCTTCGCGATGATGGCCGGCTGCGTCGGCTTCGGCGCCGCGGCGCGCGTGCTCGAGCGGCGCGGCGTGTCCGTGTACGCGTTCTGCGGCATCGGCATGGCGTTGTTCGTCGCGACGCAGGCCGCGATCGTGGCGCGCGTGCCGTTGCCGCCGGCCGTTCTGTGGGCCGCATACGGGATGTTCGGCGGCGTCGGCATCCTGACCTACGCGGTGATGGCCGGACATTTTCCCGCGCATCTGATCGGCCGCGCGAACACGACGCTCACGCTCGTGATCTTCCTGCTGATCTTTGCGTTCCAGATCGGTGTCGGCGCGGTGCTGTCGCACTGGCCCGCGGTCGATGGCCGTTATCCGGCCGCCGCGCACTTCACCGCATGGGGCGTGTTGTTGGCTCTGCAGCTCGCGAGCGCGGTCTGGTACGTATGGCCCGCGCGCGGCGCTGGCCAAGTGCACTGATCCGGCGGTACGCTCGGGGCAGGGCGGCCGCGTAAAACGGGGCCGCAGCGCGCTGCTTCGCGCCGCCGCGCGTCGCGCACGCACGATCGGACGGCCATATCGATTGAAGATAAGGCCATTTTCAGGCTATAATTTGAAAGTTTGTGCTGATCAACCTCGCACCCTAGCGCCTACCTCATACATCCCGTTCATCCGCCGCACGCCGCCTGCCGGGCGATGCCGCGAAGCCTCGTGCGCCACGCGCCGGGTTCGCGTCACGACAACGCAGGCCGCGTTCAGCTAGCGACCACGCGCGCCCACGCAGCGCGGCGCTCGCGCGGCAGGGTAAACAGGTCGGCAGCAGGGTGTTCCCCAAGGAGCCTCCCGTGTTGCCGTCTTTTACTCCCGCCTTGCTTGCACTCGCCGACGGCACGGTCTTTCGTGGTTATTCGATCGGGGCCGAAGGCCACACGATCGGCGAAGTCGTGTTCAATACCGCGATCACCGGCTATCAGGAAATCCTGACTGACCCGAGCTACTCGCGCCAGATCGTCACGCTTACCTATCCGCATATCGGCAACGTCGGCGTGAACGCCGAAGACGTCGAAGCCACGAAAGTCCATGCCGCCGGCCTGATCATCCGTGATCTGCCCACGCTCGCATCGAACTTCCGCATGGACCGCACGCTCGGCGACTACCTGCGCGACGAAGGCGTCGTCGCGATCGCCGGCATCGACACCCGCAAGCTGACCCGCATCCTGCGCGACAAGGGCGCGCAGAACGGCTGCATCCTGACGGGCTCGGACGACGAAGCGAAGGCGATCGAACTCGCGCGCTCGTTCCCGGGTCTCGCGGGCATGGATCTCGCGAAGGTCGTGTCGACCACGAAGCCGTTCGAGTGGAAGCAGACCGAATGGCGCCTCGAAGGCGGCTACGGCATGCAGGAAGCGCCGAAGTACCGTGTCGTCGCGTACGATTTCGGCGTCAAGTACAACATCCTGCGCATGCTCGCGGAACGCGGCTGCCACGTGACGGTGCTGCCGGCCGAGGCGAGCGCGGAAGATGCGCTCGCGCTGAATCCGGACGGCATCTTCCTGTCGAACGGCCCCGGCGATCCTGAACCGTGCGACTACGCGATCGCGGCCACGAAGCAATTCATCGAGCGCGGCGTGCCGACCTTCGGCATCTGCCTGGGTCACCAGATCATGGGCCTCGCGGTCGGCGCGAAGACGCTGAAGATGAAGACGGGCCACCACGGCGCGAACCACCCGGTGAAGGATCTCGGCGACGGCCGCGTGGTGATCACGTCGCAGAACCACGGCTTCGCGGTCGATGCGGATTCGCTGCCGGCCAACGCGCGCGTGACGCACGTGTCGCTGTTCGACGGCACGCTGCAGGGCTTCGAGCTGACCGACAAGCCGGCATTCTGCTTCCAGGGCCACCCGGAAGCATCGCCCGGCCCGCACGACATCGGCTATCTGTTCGACCGCTTCACCGCGCTGATGGACGCGGCGAAGCAGCGCAACGCTTAACGCAACCGACGCAACCGAAGGACGGGAGATTCGCATCATGTTCGGCCACGCACTCGGCATCACGGATATCTGGACCTACGTGTTCGGCGTGATCTTCATCATCCTGCTGCCGGGGCCGAACTCGATGTACGTGCTGTCGCTCGCGGCGCAGCGCGGCGTGAAGGCCGGCTATCGCGCGGCGTGCGGCGTGTTCGTCGGCGACACGGTGCTGATGGTGCTGTCCGCCGCCGGCGTCGCGTCGCTGCTGAAGGCGAACCCGCTGCTGTTCTCCGTCGTCAAGTACGGCGGCGCCGCGTATCTGCTCTACATCGGCACCGGCATGCTGCGCAGCGCGTGGCAGAAGCTGCGCGCGCGCACCGATGCGCCGGCCGATGCACCGCCCGCGGTCGACGGCGAGCGTCCGTTCCGCAAGGCGCTGATCGTGAGCCTGCTGAATCCGAAGGCGATCCTGTTCTTCATCTCGTTCTTCATCCAGTTCGTCGACCCGGCATTCCCGCATCCCGCGCTGTCGTTCGTCGTGCTCGGGGCGATCGCGCAATGCGCGAGCTTCCTGTACCTGAGCACGCTGATCTTCGCGGGTGCGCGGCTCGCCGAGCACTTCCGCCGCCGCCGCAAGCTTGCAGCAGGCGCGGCGAGCAGCGTGGGCGGCCTGTTCATCGGTTTCTCGGTGAAGCTCGCGCTCGCCACGATGAGCTGAGCGCAGCCGGCCGACCCACGACAACGATTACTTATTGAATTCACAAGCCATGCCAAAACGCACAGACATCAAGAGCATCCTCATCATCGGCGCCGGCCCGATCATCATCGGCCAGGCGTGCGAGTTCGACTATTCGGGCGCGCAGGCTTGCAAGGCGTTGCGTGAGGAGGGCTACAAGGTCGTTCTCGTCAACAGCAACCCGGCGACGATCATGACCGACCCGAACACGGCCGACGTGACCTACATCGAGCCGATCACGTGGGAAGTCGTCGCACGCATCATCGAGAAGGAGCGCCCGGACGCGATCCTGCCGACGATGGGCGGCCAGACCGCGCTGAACTGCGCGCTCGACCTGCACCACCACGGCGTGCTCGAGAAGTTCGGCGTCGAGCTGATCGGCGCGTCGCCGGAAGCGATCGACAAGGCGGAAGACCGCCAGAAGTTCAAGGAAGCGATGACCAAGATCGGTCTCGGTTCCGCGAAGTCGGGCATCGCGCACTCGATGGAAGAAGCGACCCAGGTGCACGCCGAGATCATGGCCGGCACCGGCGGCAGCGGCTACCCGGTCGTGATCCGTCCGTCGTTCACGCTCGGCGGCTCGGGCGGCGGCATCGCGTACAACCGCGAAGAGTTCGAGGAGATCTGCAAGCGCGGTCTCGACCTGTCGCCCACGCGCGAGCTGCTGATCGAAGAGTCGCTGCTCGGCTGGAAGGAATACGAGATGGAAGTCGTGCGCGACCGCGCCGACAACTGCATCATCGTCTGCTCGATCGAGAACCTCGACCCGATGGGCGTGCATACCGGCGACTCGATCACGGTCGCGCCGGCGCAGACGCTCACCGACAAGGAATACCAGATCCTGCGTAACGCATCGCTCGCGGTGCTGCGCGAGATCGGCGTCGACACGGGCGGCTCGAACGTGCAGTTCTCGATCAACCCGAAGGACGGCCGCATGGTCGTCATCGAAATGAACCCGCGCGTGTCGCGTTCGTCGGCGCTCGCATCGAAGGCAACGGGCTTCCCGATCGCGAAGGTCGCGGCGAAGCTGGCCGTCGGCTACACGCTCGACGAGCTGAAGAACGAAATCACCGGCGGCCAGACGCCGGCGTCGTTCGAGCCGACCATCGACTACGTCGTCACGAAGATCCCGCGTTTCGCGTTCGAGAAGTTCCGTGAAGCCGATTCGCGCCTGACCACGCAGATGAAGTCGGTCGGCGAGGTGATGGCGATCGGCCGTACGTTCCAGGAGTCGTTCCAGAAGGCGCTGCGCGGCCTCGAAGTCGGTGTCGACGGTCTCGACGAGAAGTCGACCGACCGCGACGAGATCGCGATCGAGATCCACGAGCCGGGCCCGGATCGCATCTGGTACGTCGGCGATGCGTTCCGCATCGGCATGACGGCCGAGGAAATCTTCGCGGAAACCGCGATCGACCCGTGGTTCCTCGAGCAGATCGAGCAGATCATCCTGAAGGAAAAGGCGCTCGCGGGCCGCACGCTCGCGTCGCTGACGTTCGACGAGCTGCGCTACCTGAAGCAGAGCGGCTTCTCCGACCGCCGCCTCGCGAAGCTGCTCGGCGCGACGCCGGAAGACGTCCGCAAGCGCCGCATCGAACTCAACGTGCGCCCGGTCTACAAGCGCGTCGACACGTGCGCGGCCGAGTTCGCGACGAAAACCGCGTATATGTACTCGACCTATGAGGAAGAGTGCGAGGCGCAGCCGACCACCAACAAGAAGATCATGGTGCTGGGCGGCGGCCCGAACCGGATCGGCCAGGGCATCGAGTTCGACTACTGCTGCGTGCACGCGGCGCTCGCGATGCGCGAGGACGGCTACGAAACGATCATGGTCAACTGCAACCCGGAAACGGTGTCGACCGACTACGACACGTCCGACCGCCTGTACTTCGAGCCGCTGACGCTCGAAGACGTGCTCGAGATCGTCGACAAGGAAAAGCCGGTCGGCGTGATCGTCCAGTACGGCGGCCAGACGCCGCTGAAGCTCGCGCTCGACCTCGAGGCGCACGGCGTGCCGATCGTCGGCACGTCGCCGGACATGATCGACGCGGCCGAAGACCGCGAACGCTTCCAGAAGCTGCTGCAGGACCTCGGCCTGCGCCAGCCGCCGAACCGCACCGCGCGCGCCGAAGACGAAGCGCTCGCACTGGCGGCCGAAATCGGCTATCCGCTGGTCGTGCGCCCGTCGTACGTGCTGGGCGGCCGCGCGATGGAAATCGTCCACGAGCCGCGCGACCTCGAGCGCTACATGCGCGAGGCCGTGAAGGTGTCGAACGATTCGCCGGTGCTGCTCGACCGCTTCCTGAACGACGCGATCGAGTGCGACGTCGACTGCATCTGCGACGGCGAAGCCGTGTTCATCGGCGGCGTGATGGAGCACATCGAGCAGGCGGGCGTCCACTCGGGCGACTCGGCATGCTCGCTGCCGCCGTACTCGCTGTCGAAGGAGACCGTGGCCGAGCTGAAGCGCCAGACGGGCGCGATGGCGAAGGCGCTGAACGTGGTCGGTCTGATGAACGTTCAGTTCGCGATCCAGCAAGTGCCGCAGGCTGACGGTTCGAAGCAGGACATCATCTACGTGCTCGAAGTGAACCCGCGCGCATCGCGCACGGTGCCGTACGTGTCGAAGGCGACCAGCCTGCCGCTCGCGAAGATCGCGGCGCGCGCGATGGTCGGCCAGAAGCTCGCGCAGCAGGGCGTGACGAAGGAAGTCGAGCCGCCGTACTTCAGCGTGAAGGAAGCGGTGTTCCCGTTCGTCAAGTTCCCGACCGTCGATCCGGTCCTCGGGCCTGAAATGCGTTCGACCGGCGAAGTGATGGGCGTCGGCCAGACGTTCGGCGAAGCGCTGTTCAAGTCGCAGCTCGCGGCCGGTTCGCGCCTGCCGGAGTCGGGCACGGTGCTGCTGACCGTGATGGATGCGGACAAACCGAAGGCGGTCGAAGTCGCGCGCATGCTGCACGACCTCGGCTACCCGATCGTCGCGACGAAGGGCACGGCTGCCGCGATCGAGGCGGCCGGCGTGCCGGTGAAGGTCGTGAACAAGGTGAAGGACGGCCGTCCGCACATCGTCGACATGATCAAGAACGGCGAGATCGCACTTGTGTTCACGACGGTCGACGAAACGCGCCAGGCGATCGCTGATTCGCGTTCGATCCGCATGAGCGCGCAGGCGCACAAGGTCACGTACTACACGACGATGTCGGGCGCGCGCGCGGCAGTCGAAGGCTTGCGCTACCTGAAGGATCTGGAAGTCTATGATTTACAAGGTCTTCACGCTCGCCTAAACTAAGCAGTCAGTTACCTGTAGAAGCAACACGTGCCGCGATTAGGCGGTGTTTCCAGTGCATCGGAAACGCGCTTAATCGCGGTGATTTTTTTTATAGCCGTTTTTAGCGATTGAGCCGTTTATGAGCACCATTCCGTTGACAAAGCGTGGCGCAGAGCAACTGCGCGATGAATTGCAGCGCCTCAAGTCCGTCGAGCGGCCGGCCGTGATCAACGCGATCGCGGAGGCCCGCGCACAGGGCGACCTGTCCGAAAACGCCGAATACGATGCCGCGAAGGAAAAGCAGGGCTTCATCGAGGGTCGTATCGCGGAAATCGAATCGAAGCTGTCGGCCGCGCAGGTCATCGATCCGACCGTGCTCGACGCCGAAGGCCGCGTGGTTTTCGCCTCGACCGTCGAACTCGAGGATCTCGAGTCGGGCGACACCGTCAAGTACCAGATCGTCGGTGACGACGAAGCCGATATCGATCACGGCCTGATCTCGGTCAGCTCGCCGATCGCGCGTGCACTGATCGGCAAGTCCGAAGGCGACGTCGCGGCCGTGCAGGCGCCGAGCGGCGTGCGCGAATACGAAATCATCTCGGTCAGCTACATCTGAAGCGGGGCGACACGATGCCGCATCGCGTGTTCCGTCTGCTGTCGGCCGTGTGGGTCGGCAGCCTGCTGACGATCGGGTATGCGGTCGCGCCCGTGCTGTTCAAGACGCTGGAGCGGATGACGGCCGGTTCGGTCGCCGCCCAGCTGTTCCGTATCGAGGCGATCCTCGGTGTCGTATGCGGCGTGCTGCTGCTCGCGCTGTCGAACCAGCAGGTTCGACGCGGCAGCAGCGAATATCGCCGCGTGCGCTGGGTCGTCGCCGCGATGGTCGTATGTGTGCTGGTCGGGTATTTTGCGCTGCAGCCGTTCATGAACGCGCTGCGGGTCGCCGCGATGGACGCGGGCACCGATATCGCGAATTCGCCGTATGCGAGCCGCTTCGGGATGCTGCACGGCGTCTCGAGCGTGTTCTACCTCGTCGAGAGCGTACTGGGGCTGATGCTGATCTGGCGTTTGCCGGCGCGCGACGCCTGACGCGTGTGCCGCGCAGGCCCGGTCAATGCCGGGCCCGCGGGCAGGGTGGCGGTACGGCGCAGCCGTGCCGCCCCGATGCTTACTTGTCCTGGAACGGACGCTTCGTGCTGGCCTGGCGCTTTTTCGCGCGCTTCACGGTACCGCCCGCCGTCACGCGTTCGTTGCCGCGCACCGTGACCTTGACCGGCCGCGGACGGCGCACGGGGCTCGCGTTCGGCGACACCTTGACGACCTTGACGGTGCGCGGGGCACGGCCTTTTTTGTCGTCCACGGCTTCGGCCGCGCTCGGTAGCGTGCCGGCACGACGGCCGCGGGCCGGGGCCGCAACGGCGGCTTCGGGCTTCCAGATCACCAGCAGCTTGCCGATGTGCTGGATCGGCGCCGCGCTCAGGCGATCGCAGATCTCGTCGTAGATCGCGATGCGCGCGTCGCGTTCGTCGCCGAACACGCGGATCTTGATCAGTTGGTGCGCGTCGAGGTGCACCTTGATTTCCTTCAGCACGGCGTCGGTGAGCCCTTCGGCGCCGATCAGCACGACGGGCTTGAGCGCATGGGCCTGGGAGCGCAGCGCGGAGCGCTCGGCGGGAGAAAGCGAAAGGGCGGGCATGGAAATGTCGAAATCTAAATAAGGGCGCGCTGACTGAAAAGCGATCGCGGGTAGTTACCGCGTCAGCCGTGCGCCGAAACCACGTAAAATCGCGGCTTGGGCCCGAAAAGGGGCCGCAGCCGCGCGAAGAAGACGCGTATTATCCGCTAAAAGCGCGGCTTCACGAAGCAATTGGCAGCAATCTCTCTTTCGAATGGCAAAAAACCGCTTCAACCAGCACTGGCTGCACGACCACATCAACGACCCGTACGTCAAAATGGCGCAGCGGGAGGGCTATCGCGCGCGCGCCGCGTACAAGCTGAAGGAAATCGACGAGCAGGACAAGCTGATCCGTCCGGGCCAGGTGATCGTCGATCTCGGCGCGACGCCGGGCAGCTGGAGCCAGTATGCCCGCAACAAGCTCGCGCAGGGCAAGAAGCGCGATGCGGAGCGCGAAGGCGGCATCGACGGCACGATCGTCGCGCTCGACATCCTGCCGATGGAGCCGATCGCCGACGTCCACTTCCTCCAGGGCGACTTCCGCGAGGATGACGTCCTTCACCAGCTTGAGGAATTGCTCGAAGGCCGCGCGGTGGACCTTGTTATTTCCGACATGGCCCCCAACCTCTCCGGCGTGGCCTCGGCAGACGCGGCGCGCATCGAGCATCTCTGCGATCTGGCGCTCGAATTCGCGCAGAACCATCTGAAGCCGGATGGTGCGTTGCTCGTGAAGTGTTTTCACGGCAGCGGCTACAGCCAGATCGTCGAGAAATTCAAACAGCAGTTTAAGACCGTCGCGCCGCGCAAGCCGAAGGCGTCCCGCGACAAATCGTCCGAAACGTTCATTTTGGGTCGGCATCTGAAACGTCCGCGCTGATGCGCGGCGGGGTGCCGCAAACGGGCTCCGGCCCTTGCCAGACAAGCGAAGCGCTATCGCGGCGGTTGTCAATGCTTATGGCGAGGGTGGTCGGACTGGATTAGAATGACCGAGGGGCGCCGCAAGGAAAATGTAGGCGCTCGTCTACGAGTGAAGGAGTGGTGCTTTGAACAACAATATGTTTTCGAAGGCAGCGGTGTGGCTGGTGATCGCACTGGTGCTGTTTACGGTGTTCAAGCAGTTCGACAAGCCCCGCGTCCAGGAAGGCGTGTCCTATTCGCAGTTCATGGACGACGCCAAGAACGGCAAGGTCAAGAACGTCATCGTTCAGGGGCGCAACCTCACCGTCACTCCGGCTGATGGCCAGAAATACCAGATCGTGTCGCCCGGCGACATCTGGATGGTTGGCGATCTGATGAAGTACGGCGTGCAGGTCAGCGGCAAGGCCGACGACGAGCCGAACGCGCTGATGTCCGCGCTGTACTACCTCGGGCCGACGATCCTGATCATCGTGTTCTGGTTCTACATGATGCGGCAGATGCAGGGAGGCGGCAAAGGCGGCGCGTTCTCGTTCGGCAAATCCCGTGCGCGGCTGATTGACGAGAACAACAACGCGGTGAACTTCTCCGACGTCGCGGGTTGCGACGAAGCGAAGGAAGAAGTGTCCGAGCTCGTCGACTTCCTGCGCGATCCGCAGAAATTCCAGAAGCTGGGCGGCCGCATTCCGCGCGGCGTGCTGCTCGTCGGCCCTCCGGGTACCGGCAAGACGCTGCTGGCCCGCGCGATCGCGGGTGAAGCGAAAGTGCCGTTCTTCAGCATCTCGGGTTCGGACTTCGTCGAAATGTTCGTCGGCGTCGGCGCGGCCCGTGTGCGCGACATGTTCGAACAGGCGAAGAAGCATGCACCGTGCATCGTGTTCATCGACGAAATCGACGCGGTCGGCCGTCATCGCGGCGCCGGCATGGGCGGCGGCAACGACGAGCGCGAACAGACGCTGAACCAGATGCTCGTCGAGATGGACGGCTTCGAGGCGAACTCGGGCGTGATCGTGATCGCTGCGACCAACCGTTCCGACGTGCTCGACAAGGCGCTGCTGCGTCCGGGCCGTTTCGACCGCCAGGTCTACGTCGGTCTGCCGGACATCCGCGGCCGCGAACAGATCATGCGCGTGCACCTGCGCAAGGTACCGATCGCGAACGACGTCGATGCGGCAGTCATCGCGCGCGGCACGCCGGGCTTCTCGGGCGCCGATCTCGCGAACCTCGTGAACGAGGCTGCGCTGTTCGCCGCACGCCGCGGCAAGCGCATCGTCGAGATGCAGGATTTCGAAGACGCGAAGGACAAGATCTTCATGGGTCCGGAGCGCAAGTCGGCGGTGATCCGCGAGGAAGCGAAGCGTGCGACCGCGTATCACGAGTCGGGCCACGCGGTGATCGCGAAGCTGCTGCCGAAGGCCGACCCCGTGCACAAGGTCACGATCATTCCGCGCGGTCGCGCGCTGGGTGTCACGTGGCAGTTGCCGGAGCATGACAACGAAACGTACTCGAAGGACTACCTGATGGACCGCCTCGCGATCCTGTTCGGTGGCCGGGTGGCGGAAGAGTTGTTCATGAACCTCGTCAGCACCGGTGCATCGGACGACTTCAACAAGGCAACCCAGACGGCGCGCGCGATGGTCGCCCGTTTCGGCATGACCGATGCGCTCGGGCCGATGGTCTACGTCGACGACGAAAACGATGCATCGCCGTTCGGCCGTGGCTTCACGCGCACGATCTCGGAAGCGACGCAGCAGAAGGTCGATTCGGAAATCCGCCGCGTGCTCGACGAACAGTACGGCCTTGCGCGCCGCCTGCTCGAAGAGAACCGCGACAAGGTCGAAGCGATGACCGCCGCGCTGATGGAGTGGGAGACGATCGATGCCGATCAGATCAACGACATCATGGAAGGCCGTCCGCCGCGCTCCCCGAAGAGCTCGCCGGCTGTCGGCGGCGATTCGTCGGGTGGCGGCAGCAGCGCCGAGGTGAAGGCCGGCAACGCGCCGGCGCCTGCTTCGCCGGCGGCATAATCTCCGCTCTTTAGCACCGTTCACGGGCTGGTGTGTCTTCACACCGGCCCGTTTTGCATTCATTCACGCCAGTTGCCCGTGTCCGATTCCGCTGTTTCCCCCCAAATTCCCGCGCCACTCCGGTGCGGCCGCTTCGAACTGACGTTCGAGCGCCCGCTCGTGATGGGCATTCTCAACGCCACGCCCGATTCGTTCTCCGACGGCGGCCGCTTCCTCGCGCGCGACGATGCGCTGCGCCAGGCCGAGCGGATGATTGCCGAAGGCGCCGATCTTCTCGATATCGGCGGCGAATCGACGCGCCCCGGCGCGCCGCCGGTGCCGCTCGACGAGGAACTCGCGCGCGTGATCCCGCTCGTCGAAGCGCTGCGCCCATTGAACGTGCCGCTGTCGATCGATACCTACAAGCCTGCCGTGATGCGCGCGGCGCTGGCCGCAGGCGCCGACCTGATCAACGACATCTGGGGGTTCCGCCAGCCGGGCGCGATCGACGCGGTGCGCGAGGGCAATTGCGGGCTGTGTGCAATGCACATGCTCGGTGAGCCGCAAACGATGCAGGTCGGCGAACCCGATTACGGCGACGTCGTGACCGACGTGCGCGATTTTCTCGCCGCGCGCGCGCAGGCACTGCGCGACGCGGGGATTGCGCCGGAGCGGATCTGCGTCGATCCCGGTTTCGGGTTCGGCAAGGCGGTCGTCGACGACAACTATGCACTCCTGGCCGCACTGCCGGAAACGGCGCCCGCGCGGCCCGACGGGCGGGCGTATCCGATACTCGCAGGCATGTCGCGCAAGTCGATGCTCGGCGCGGTGATCGGCGGCAAGCCGCCGATGGAGCGCGTCGCGGCGAGCGTGGCGGCCGCATTGTGCGCGGTCGAGCGTGGGGCGGCGATCGTGCGCGTGCACGATGTCGCGGCGACGGTCGATGCGTTGAAAGTCTGGAATGCCGTGCGCGAAGCCGCGCGGCAACGATAAGTCAGAAGACGAAGGAGGAAGATTCGCTATGGGACGTCGATATTTCGGCACGGACGGCATTCGCGGCACGGTGGGCGAGGCACCCATCACGCCGGATTTCGTGTTGCGTCTCGGCTACGCGGCCGGCAAGGTACTGGCCAGCTCGGCCGATGGCGCGGCCGGCTCGCGGCCGACCGTGCTGATCGGCAAGGACACGCGCGTGTCGGGCTACATGCTCGAAGCCGCGCTCGAGGCAGGGTTCTCGGCGGCGGGTGTCGACGTGATGCTGGCCGGCCCGATGCCGACGCCAGGGGTCGCCTACCTGACGCGCGCCCTGCGCCTGTCGGCGGGCGTCGTGATCAGCGCGTCGCACAATCCGTATCGCGACAACGGGATCAAGTTTTTCTCCGCTGACGGCAACAAGCTGCCGGACGACACCGAAGCCGCGATCGAAGCGTGGCTCGACAAGCCGCTCGAATGCGCATCGTCCGACGGTCTCGGCAAGGCGCGCCGTCTCGACGATGCGGCCGGCCGCTACATCGAATTCTGCAAGAGCACGTTCCCGGCCGCGTTCGACCTGCGCGGGCTGAAGCTCGTGATCGACTGCGCGCACGGTGCCGCGTACCAGATCGCGCCGCACGTGTTCCACGAACTCGGCGCGGACGTGATCCCGATCGGCGTCGCGCCGAACGGCTTCAACATCAACGACGGCGTCGGCGCGACCGCGCCGGACGCGCTGGTGCGCGCGGTGCGCGCGAACCACGCCGATCTCGGCATTGCACTCGACGGCGATGCGGACCGCCTGCAGGTCGTCGACGCGACCGGTCGCCTGTACAACGGCGACGAGCTGCTCTACGTGCTCGTGAAGGACCGGATCGCGACCGACGGCAAGGTGGAGGGCGCGGTCGGCACGCTGATGACGAATCTCGCCGTCGAAGTCGCGCTGCAGCGCGCGGGCGTGAAGTTCGTGCGGGCGGCGGTCGGGGATCGCTACGTGCTCGAGCAGTTGCGCGAGCACGGCTGGCAACTCGGCGCGGAAGGCTCGGGCCACATCCTGTCGCTCGATCGCCACTCGACCGGCGACGGCATCGTGTCGGCGCTGCTCGTGCTGGCTGCGCTGAAGCGCAGCGGCCAGACCCTTGCGCAGATGCTCGACGGCGTCACGCTGTTCCCGCAGAAGCTGATCAACGTGCGGATGAAGCCAGGTGCCGACTGGAAGGGCAGCACGTCGATTCGCGCAGCGATCGACGCAGCCGAAGCCGCGCTCGCCGGCAGCGGCCGCGTGCTGATCCGCGCATCGGGCACCGAGCCCGTGTTGCGCGTGATGGTCGAAGCGCAGCAAGCGGCCGACGCGGTCCGCCATGCGGAGACGATCGCCGACGCGGTGCGCGCGGCGACGGCCTGACGCGCGGGCCCGGTGCGAGGGCGGTCGGACGCCCGCGCGCCGGCGTTCCGTTGAACCGGCATGCGGCGCCTTCGGGGCGCCGCGATTTCATCAGACGCAAAGGTTTGCGATACCTATAAGTAACGCATATCGACTGCTGCATTCTCCGGACGAAAAATCGTCCGACCCCGAGAGCGGGCCAGCCGCCGGCGGAGGCTTTTCGTACCACCGACGCGGCGCCGTGATCCCGCCACGCAGTGAGAAACGGGGCGTCATCCTGTCCCTTCCGGGCCGGCAATTCCTGCCGCCATCGCCCCTCCGGCGCCGTCTGCGCGCCACGCGCGCCGACCCTGTTACTCCCTTTCAACCAGTCATGTTACTGTCACGCCAGTTTCATCGATTGTCACATTACCGTCATGAGGAGCCCCTAACCTTCGCGGTGCCGTAGTCATCCGCTCACACACTGGAGGTCTCATGAAATTGATGCAAACCGCGATTGCCGGCCTGGCTGGCGCGCTTTTCGCCGTCGCCGCCCACGCTGCCGACATCACGGGCGCAGGCAGCACGTTCGCGATGCCGATCTATACGAAATGGGCTGCTGACTACCAGCAGACCGGCGGCGCGAAGGTCAACTACCAAGGTATCGGTTCGTCGGGCGGCCTGAAGCAGATTATCGCGAAGACGGTCGATTTTGCCGGCTCGGACGCTCCGCTGAAGGATGACGAACTCGCGAAGGAAGGCCTGTTCCAGTTCCCGACGGTGGTCGGCGGCGTGGTGCCGGTCGTCAACGTGCCGGGCGTGAAGGCCGGCGAACTGACGCTGTCGGGCCCGGTGCTCGGCGACATCTACCTCGGCAAGATCAAGAAGTGGAACGACCCGGCGATCGCCGCGCTGAACCCGAAGGTCAAGCTGCCGGACACGGACATCGCCGTGGTCCGCCGCGCTGACGGCTCGGGCACGAGCTTCATCTGGACGAACTACCTGTCGAAGGTCAACGACGAGTGGAAGTCGAAGATCGGCGAAGGCACGACGGTCAACTGGCCGACGGGCACGGGCGGCAAGGGCAACGACGGCGTCGCGGCCTTCGTGCAGCGCCTGCCGGGCGCGATCGGCTACGTCGAGTGGGCGTACGCGAAGAAGAACAACATGATCTACACGGCCCTGAAGAACTCGACGGGCACGGTGGTCGAGCCGAAGACCGAAACGTTCAAGGCTGCTGCCGCAGGCGCGAACTGGTCGAAGTCGTTCTACCAGATCCTGACGAACCAGCCGGGCAAGGAAGCCTGGCCGGTCGTCGGCGCGACGTTCGTGCTGCTGCACGCGAAGCAGGAAAAGCCGGAGCAGGGCGCGGAAACGCTGAAGTTCTTCAGCTGGGCGTTCAAGAACGGCGAGAAGGCTGCTGACAGCCTCGACTACATCTCGCTGCCGCCGGCAGTCGAAGCGGAAATCCGCAAGCAGTGGAAGGTCAAGGTGACGGACGCGTCGGGCAAGCCGGTCGCCGCCGAGTAAGCATTGCAGCGGTTCGCTGCCCGGCCGTGCCGGTCGGGCAGTGTGTGCGGTAAAGCCGGGCGTTACGGCGCCCGGCAATCAAAAGCAGGCACCCATGTCTGATATTTCCTATACGTCCTCACGGTCCGCCGACGTTGCGCAGCAACGCGCGCCGAGCCGCCTCGGGGATGTCGTATTCGGCGGTCTTGCACGGCTCGCCGCCATCGTGACCCTGCTGCTGCTCGGCGGGATCATCGTTTCCCTGATCATTGCGTCGATGCCGACCATCCAGAAGTTCGGCCTCGGCTTCCTGTGGCAATCCGAGTGGGATCCCAACTCGGACCTCTACGGCGCGCTCGTGCCGATCTACGGCACGATCGTGACGTCGATCATCGCGCTCGTCATCGCCGTGCCGGTCAGCTTCGGCATCGCGCTGTTCCTCACCGAGCTGTCGCCCGTGTGGCTGCGCCGCCCGCTCGGCATCGCCATCGAGCTGCTCGCCGCGATTCCGTCGATCGTGTACGGCATGTGGGGCCTGCTCGTGTTCGCGCCGATCTTCGCGGAATACTTCCAGAAGCCGATCGGCCGCCTGTTCAAGGACGTCTGGATTATCGGCCCGCTGACTGCCGGCCCGCCGATCGGTATCGGCATCCTTGCCGCCGGCGTGATCCTCGCGATCATGATCATCCCGTACATCGCATCGGTGATGCGTGACGTGTTCGAAGTCACGCCGGTGCTGCTGAAGGAGTCGGCATACGGGATCGGCTGCACGACCTGGGAAGTGATGTGGAAGGTCGTGCTGCCCTATACGAAGACCGGCGTGATCGGCGGCGTGATGCTCGGCCTCGGCCGTGCACTCGGCGAGACGATGGCCGTGACCTTCGTGATCGGCAACACGAACCTGCTCGACAGCGTGTCGCTGTTCGCACCGGGCAACAGCATCACGTCGGCGCTGGCCAACGAATTCGCGGAAGCGCAACCGGGCCTGCATACGTCCGCGCTGATGGAGCTGGGCCTGATCCTGTTCCTGATCACGTTCATCGTGCTGTCCATCTCCAAACTGCTGCTGCTTCGTCTCGAGAAGGGAGAGGGCAAGAAATGAGCGAGCCCATCATGAATTTCCCGGGGCCGGACGGCGCCGTGCTCGACGCGATGCGCAACCGCCTGCAGCGCAAGCGCAAGGCCGTCAACGCGATCGCGCTGGCCGCGTCGCTCGGCGCGATGGCCTTCGGGCTGCTGTGGCTCGTGTGGATTCTCTACACGACGGTGCATCTCGGCGTCAGCGGCCTGTCGCTGCAACTGTTCACGGAATCGACGCCGGCACCGAACACGGAAGGCGGCGGTCTCGCCAACGCGATCGTCGGCAGCCTGCTGCTGTGCGGTTTCGGCACGCTGGTCGGCACGCCGATCGGCATCCTCGCGGGCGTCTATCTCGCCGAATACGGCCAGAAGAACCTGCTGGCGAGCACGATCCGCTTCATCAACGACATCCTGCTGTCGGCGCCGTCGATCGTCATCGGCCTGTTCGTGTATGCGATCGTCGTCGCGAAGTCGGGGCGCTTCTCGGGTTGGGCCGGCGTGATCGCGCTTGCCCTGCTGCAGATTCCGATCGTGATCCGTACGACGGAGAACATGCTGAAGCTCGTGCCGAACGCGCTGCGCGAAGCGGCCTTCGCGCTCGGTACGCCGAAGTGGCGCATGGTGCTGAAGATCACGCTGCGCGCATCGGTCGGCGGGATCGTGACGGGCGTGCTGCTCGCGGTCGCGCGGATCGCCGGCGAAACGGCGCCGCTGCTGTTCACCGCGCTGTCGAACCAGTTCTTCTCGTGGGACATGAGCCAGCCGATGGCGAACCTGCCCGTCACGATCTACAAGTTCGCGATGAGCCCGTTCGCGGAATGGCAGGCGCTCGCATGGGCGGGTGTGTTCCTGATTACGCTCGGTGTGCTCGGACTCAACATCCTGGCGCGCACGATCTTCTCGAAAAAGTAACGGCGGAGCAATCCGATGAATATGGCAGAAAGCCACCTGAATCCTGTCGAGCGCACCGCTGCGCCGGCCGGCACGCACGAAGCGGCGCACGGCCGTCCGCTCGAGCCGCTGAACGCGAAGATCGAGGTCAACAACCTCAACTTCTTCTACAACAAGTTTCACGCGCTGAAGAACATCAACCTGAGCATTCCCGAAGGGAAGGTGACGGCGTTCATCGGCCCGTCGGGTTGCGGCAAGTCGACGCTGCTGCGCACGTTCAACAAGATGTTCGCGCTCTATCCGGAGCAGCGCGCCGAAGGCGAAATCCTGATGGACGGCGAGAACCTGCTGACGACGAAGCGCGACATCTCGCTGCTGCGCGCACGTATCGGCATGGTGTTCCAGAAGCCGACCCCGTTCCCGATGTCGATCTACGACAACATCGCGTTCGGCGTGAAGATGTTCGAAAAGCTCACGCGCTCGGAAATGGACGACCGCGTCGAGTGGGCGCTCACGAAGGCCGCGCTGTGGAACGAAGTGAAGGACAAGCTGAGCCAGAGCGGCTACGGCCTCTCGGGCGGCCAGCAGCAGCGTCTGTGCATCGCGCGCGGCATCGCGATCCGTCCGGAAGTGCTGCTGCTCGACGAACCGTGCTCGGCGCTCGACCCGATCTCGACCGGCCGCATCGAAGAGCTGATCGCGGAGCTGAAGAGCGACTACACGGTCGTGATCGTCACGCACAACATGCAGCAGGCGGCGCGCTGCTCGGATTTCACGGCCTACATGTACCTGGGCGAGCTGATCGAATTCGGCGAGACCGAAAAGATCTTCATCAAGCCGGTGCGCAAGGAAACGGAAGACTACATCACCGGCCGTTTCGGTTGATGACGGAGAACAACAGCCATGTCGGATAAACATCTGTCGAGCCAGTTCGACGCGGACCTGAATGCCGTGTCGTCGAAAGTGCTGGAAATGGGCGGGCTCGTCGAGTCGCAGATCGTCGGCGCGATGCACGCGCTGAACGAGTTCGATCGCGATACGGCCGAGAAGGTGATCGCGGCCGAGGAAACGCTGAACGCGATGGAAGTCGACATCGACCAGGAGTGCGGCAACATCATCGCGCGGAGGCAGCCTGCCGCGCGTGACCTGCGTCTTTTGATGTCGATTTCGAAAACGATTACGAACCTCGAGCGCGCAGGCGACGAGGCCGAGAAGATCGCCAAACGCGTGCGCCGCCTGGTCGACGAGCCGGCCGCGCGTGCGGTCAACATCGCCGAGATCAAGGTGTCGGGCGAGATGGCCGTGACGATCCTGCGCCGCGCGCTCGACGCGTTCGCGCGTCTCGATACGGTGGCCGCCGCGCAGATCGTCAAGGACGACAAGGAGATCGACCTGGAATTCCGTGCGTTCGTGCGCAAGCTCGTGTCGTACATGCAGGAAGATCCGCGCACGATCTCGGTCGGCCTCGAATACCTGTTCATCGCGAAGGCGATCGAGCGGATCGGCGACCACGCGAAGAACATCGCCGAATTCATCATCTACATCGTGAAGGGCACGGACGTGCGGCACCAGCCGCGCGACACGCTCGATCGCGAAGCCAACAGTTAATCGACTCCGTACAGGGGAAAAAAGAGGTGCCGATGCCCAGCAACATTCTCGTCGTTGAAGATGAGCCCGCGATTTCCGAACTGATCTCGGTGAATCTCCAGCACGCCGGTCACTGCCCGATTCGTGCGTACAACGCCGAACAGGCGCAGAACCTGATCAGCGACGTGCTGCCCGATCTCGTGCTGCTCGACTGGATGCTGCCGGGCAAATCCGGTATCGCGTTCGCGCGCGACCTGCGCAACAACGAACGGACCAAGCACATCCCGATCATCATGCTCACCGCCCGCGGCGACGAGCAGGACAAGGTGCTCGGCCTCGAAATCGGCGCGGACGACTACGTGACGAAGCCGTTCTCGCCGAAGGAACTGATGGCGCGGATCAAGGCCGTGCTGCGCCGTCGTGCGCCGCAACTGACCGAGGATGTCGTGTCGATCAACGGGCTGCGCCTCGACCCGGCCACGCATCGGGTCGCCGCGCATGCGGAAGGCAGCGAGATCAAGCTCGATCTCGGCCCGACCGAGTTCCGCCTGCTGCATTTCTTCATGACGCATCCGGAGCGCGTGCACAGTCGCACGCAACTGCTCGACCAGGTGTGGGGCGACCACGTGTTCGTCGAGGAGCGGACCGTCGACGTGCACATCAAACGATTGCGCGCGGCCTTGAAACCGGCCGGTTGCGATGCGATGATCGAGACCGTGCGCGGCAGCGGCTACCGGCTCGCCAAGCACGCGTAACGTATTCGGGCCTGCCGTGTGCCACGGCATGCCGTTCATTCTTTCGGGCGCTGAATCATGAACATCATCTGGGCGCGCTTTCTGGTGTCGCTCGTGCTGCTCGTGCTGATCGGCGTATTGGTCGGCGTGTTCGCCGGCCCGACCGCGGGCCTCGTGTTCGTCGTCGTGATGCTGGTCGCGCAGGGCTTTTTCAGTACCTTTCACACGCAGCGTCTGTGGCGGCTGCTCGATGCGCCGGTCTACGGTGAAGTGCCGAGCGCGCCGGGCATCTGGGGCGAGATCTACTATCGTCTGCACAAGCTCGCGAAGCAGTGGCATGCGCAGGTGCGGCAGGTCGAGCAGCAGCATTCGCGCTTCATCCAGGCGATCCAGGCGTCGCCGAACGGCGTCGCGATGCTCGACGATCACGACCAGATCGAGTGGTGCAACGCGATCGCCGAGGTTCATTTCGGCCTGGATGCGAAGCGCGACCTGCGCCAGCACATCACCAACCTGGTACGCCATCCCGATTTCGTCCGCTACCTGAACGCGCAGCATTACGACGAGACGCTCGTGATGCGCGGCATGGGCGACTCGCGGCAGAACGTGCTGGAAGTGCAGGTGTTTCCGTACGGCGAGAACCGCAAGCTGCTGCTCACGCAGGACATCACCGAGCTCGAGCGGACCGACGCGATGCGGCGCGACTTCGTCGCGAACGTGTCGCACGAACTGAAGACGCCGCTCACCGTGCTGTCGGGCTTTCTCGAGACGATGCGCGAGCTGCCGCTGAACGAGGAAGACCGCGCGCGCTATCTCGAGATGATGGAGCAGCAGGCATCGCGGATGCGGCACATCGTGACCGACCTGCTGGTGCTCGCGAAGCTGGAGGGCGAAAGCAAGCCGCCGGTCGATCGCGCGATCGACATGCGCGCCGTGTTCGACCACCTGAAGGAGGACGCGCAGACGCTGTCGAACGGACATCACGACATCGCGTTCTCGATCGACGAGACGCTCGGCGTCACCGGCGCGCAGACGGAACTGTTCAGCGCATTCGCGAATCTCGTCACGAACGCGATCCGCTATACGCCGGACGGCGGGAAGATCGTCGTGACGTGGCGGCGCGAAGGCGCGCAAGGCGTATTTTCCGTCACGGACAGCGGCTTCGGGATTCCGGCCGCCGACCTGCCGCGGCTCACCGAGCGCTTCTATCGCGTCGACCGTAGCCGTTCGCGCGACACGGGCGGCACGGGGCTCGGGCTCGCGATCGTCAAGCACGTGCTGCAGCGGCATGACGCACACCTGTACGTGCAGAGCGAGGAAGGGCGCGGCAGCACGTTCACCGCGCGGTTCCCGGGTTCGCGCGTCATCGCGATCCGGCCGGCCACGTACGAGGCATGATCGCGTAACGGCATCCGTCGCTCGTTTTGCGAGCGGCGGCATGCCGGATCCGCAACGAAAAAGCGCAGCCCGCGGGCTGCGCTTTTTCGTTGGCAACGGTGGTGCGCGGCGCGCAACTCGCGCCGCGTTGCCGGTTCACGAGCAGAACTTCGCGAGCAGCCCGAGTTGCGCGTTGCGGATCGTCTTGCCGGCGCGGCGCCGGCGGTAGTGGCCGTCGCTGTGCATCTGCCATGCCGACTGATTGTCGCCGAGGCACACCGACAGCCCTTCGGCCAGCACGCGCCGCTTGAGCTTGCGATCGCGGATCGGGAACGCGACTTCGACGCGGCGGAACAGGTTGCGGTCCATCCAGTCGGCGCTCGACAGATAGACATCCTCGGCACCGTTCGCGTGGAAATAGTAGATCCGGTGGTGCTCGAGGAAGCGGCCGACGATCGAGCGCACGGTGATGTTTTCCGACAGCCCCGGCACGCCGGGCTTCAGCGCGCAGACGCCGCGCACGATCAGGTCGACCTTGACGCCGGCCTGCGACGCTTCGTACAGCGCGGCGATCACCGTCGGT
Source organism: Burkholderia cepacia ATCC 25416 (assembly GCF_001411495.1). Classification (NCBI taxonomy): domain Bacteria; kingdom Pseudomonadati; phylum Pseudomonadota; class Betaproteobacteria; order Burkholderiales; family Burkholderiaceae; genus Burkholderia; species Burkholderia cepacia. Next base: position 2,241,318 of record NZ_CP012981.1, read on the forward strand.
TCCAGCAACGCGTTCATCTTCGCGACGACGCGCGCGCGCTTGCCGGCACGCGCATTGTCGATCTCCGCGCGGATCGAGTCGATGATGCGCGGATGCAGCGTGAACGGCGACTGCCACAGCTCGTGCAGCGTGAGTTCGCCGCCGATGCCGGTCAGTTGCTGGAACACGTGATGGACGTCCTCGCAGATCTTCTGGTCGGCCGTCATCAGCCCGAAGTCGGTGTAGAGGCGTGCCGTCCGCGGATGGTAGTTGCCGGTGCCGAGGTGCACGTAGCGGCGCAGCGACGCCTTGCCGCCCTGCACGACGCGCCGCACGATCAGCATCATCTTCGCGTGGCACTTGTGGCCGACCACGCCGTACACGACATGCGCGCCGACGGCCTCGAGCTGCGACGCCCAGTTGATGTTGGTTTCCTCGTCGAAGCGCGCGAGCAGTTCGACGACGACGGTCACTTCCTTGCCGTTGCGCGCGGCTTCCATCAGCGCGTCCATCAGCGGCGAATCGGTGCCGGTGCGGTAGATCGTCTGCTTGATCGCGACGACGCTCGGGTCCTTCGCGGCCTGCTGCAGCAGTTCGAGCACCGGCTGGAAGCTCTCGTACGGGTGGTGCAGCAGGATGTCGCCGTTGTCGATCGCGTCGAACATCGTCGGCGCGTTCGTGATCGCGGCGGGAGTCGATGCGGTGAACGGCGTGAACTTCAGGTCGGGGCGGTCGACGAGATCGGGAATCTGCATCAGCCGCACGAGGTTCACCGATCCGGCCACGCGATAGCAGTCCTTGTCGCCGAGCTCGCTTTCGTCGAGCAGGCGTCGCACGATGTGCGGCGGCGTGTCGGCCGACACCTCGAGGCGCACCGCGTTGCCGAGGTGGCGCGCGGGCAGTTCGCCCTGCAGCGCGACGCGCAGGTTCGTGATCTCGTCTTCGTCGACGAACAGTTCGCTGTTGCGCGTGATACGGAACTGGTTGCAGCTCTTCACGACGAGTTGCGGGAAGAGTTCGCCGACGAAGCGCTGCATGAACGAGCTCAGCAGCACGAAGCCGTGCTCGAAGCCCGACAGCGCGTGCGGCATGCGTACGACGCGCGGCAGCGCGCGCGGCGCCTGCACGATGCCCATCACGGCCTGACGGCCGAATGCGTCGCGGCCTTCGAGCTCGACGACGAAGTTCAGGCTCTTGTTCAGCACGCGCGGGAACGGGTGGGCGGGATCGAGGCCGATCGGCGTCAGCACGGGCAGCAGCTCGTCGAGGAAGTAGTGCCGCGCCCATTCGAGCTGCTCGTCGTTCCACGTGTCGCTCGCATGGAAGTAGATGCCTTCCTGCTCGAGCGCGGGCAGCACGGTTTCGTGCAGCATCGTGTACTGTCGATGAACGAGCCGCTGCGCGCGTTCGACCACGAGATCGTAAGCATGTTGTAACGACATGCCGTCGGGCGTCAGGGCGCCGGGGTTGTCGCGGATCTGCTCCTGAAGGCCGGCCATCCGGACTTCGAAGAATTCGTCGAGGTTGCTGCTGGTGATGCAGATGAAACGGAGGCGCTCGAGCAACGGGACTTGCGGATCGGCTGCCTGGGCCAGCACGCGCTCGTTGAAACCGAGGATGCCGAGTTCACGATTGAGAAGCGGATAACGGACGGACATCGGCAGAGTAGGGGGGGATTCGGGCGATGATTCGAAAGGACGCTCGGAAACTCTCACGGTACGATGACGTGCTGATGACAATGATGTATTTATATCGGGAAATTCTACGCTGTAATCGTTTCGTCCCATAAATGTTTCGACGATATGCAAACGAGCAGTATGCATGCCCGTGAAGCGTGGCAACGGCAAGCGTTCCACGCTTAAAATGTCGCCTTTGATTGATCGCCCAAGGCTGTCGCACCGGCCGCCGCGGGCGAACGCGCACGGAGCCCCTCTGATGGTTACAACCCCCCACTTGCTGGCTGCCGTGGATCTCGGCTCGAACAGCTTCCGGCTGATCGTCGGACGCGTCGAGGAAACGCCGGCGGGCAGCCAGATCTATCCCGTCGATGCGCTGCGCGAGCCCGTCCGGCTGGCCGCGGGCCTGTCGAGCGACAAGATGCTCGATCGCGCGTCGCAGGAGCGTGGCTGGGAGGCGCTCAAGCGGTTCGGCGAGCGCCTGCGCGATTTCCATCCCGATCATGTGCGCGCGGTGGCCACCAACACGCTGCGCGTCGCGAAGAACGCGGGCGAGTTTCTCGGCGAGGCGGAAGCGGCGCTCGGTTTTCCGATCGAAGTGATTGCAGGCCGCGAAGAAGCGCGCCTGATCTACGCGGGCGCCGCGCACTCGGTGCCGGCGAGCGCCGGCAAGCGGCTCGTCGTCGACATCGGCGGCGGCTCCACCGAATTCATCATCGGCTCGCACTACACGCCGATCGTGATGGAGAGCCTCTACATTGGCTGCGTGAGCCACAGCCGCGCCTTCTTCCCCGCCGGCAACGTCGACGAATACACGATGCGGCAGGCCGAACTCGCGGCCAAGCGCGAGATCCAGATCATTTCGAGCGAGTACAAGAAGGCCGGCTGGGACCAGGCGATCGGTTCGTCCGGCACCGCGCGTGCGCTCGCGGAACTCGTCGAGGCGAACGGCTTCAACGATCCGGGCATCACGCACGGCATTTCGCGCGGCGGCCTCGAGCGCCTGAAGCGTGCGCTGATCAAGTCGGAGAACGTCAACCGGCTGAAGCTGATCGCGCTGAAGCCCGACCGCGTACCGGTGCTCGCGGGCGGCCTCGCGATCATGCTCGCGGTGTTCGAGGAACTCGGGGTCGACTACGTCGATACGACCGACGGCGCGCTGCGCCTCGGGGTGCTGTACGACCTGCTCGGCCGGACGCAGCACGAGGACATGCGCGCGGTGACCGTCGAGGGCTTTACGCGCCGCTACGGTGTCGATCGTGCGCAGGCCGAGCGGATCGGCGCGCTGGCGGGGCGTTTCTACGACGAACTCGAGGAAGCCGACGACGAAGCGCGCGAGGAAGGGCGGATGTTCCTCGGCTGGGCGGCCGCGTTGCACGAGATCGGCCTGTCGATCTCGCACAGCGCGTATCACAAGCATTCGGCCTATATCGCGAGCAACGCGGACATGCCGGGTTTTTCGCGCACCGACCAGGCGCGGCTCGCCGCGCTGGTGCTCGGTCATGCGGGCAAGCTCGGCAAGCTGTCGCAGGCCCGCGAAGTCGAGTGGCCGCTGCTGTTCTGCCTGCGGCTCGCGGCGCTGCTGTGCCGGCGCCGAACCGACGCGGGGCTGCCCGACATTTCCGTTTCGCAGATGAAGAAGGGCGGGTATGAAGTGCGCCTGCCGAGCGCGTGGGTCGAGCAGAACCCGCTGACCGACTACAGCCTCAGCCAGGAGGCGGCGGAATGGGAGAAGGTCGGAATCCCGTATCGCGTGGTGTATACGGGCGCGTAAAAGGCCGATAGCGGGGCCGGGACGGGCGGCAGGCTGGCTTGCCGCCCTCAGGATTGCCGCATGATCGTCCTGACGGTCGCTCAGTCCGACGAGCAGACGATCGCGGTCAGGAACGGAAACGCCTGCCTGACGGTCGCGTCGCTGCCGGCCTTGCGCACGGCTTCCTCCACCGCGCTTTTCGTGCCGCGCACCACGACGCCATAGGCCCAGTCGCCGATCGGCGTGCCGTCGCCGGTGCGGAAGATCGGGTCGTTCGCCTGGTAGCCGAGCACGACGTAGACGCCGAAGCCGTATGCGGTCAGCGAGTGGCTCGTGCGGAATGCATTGACCGAGTTCGATTCGACGTGCATCGGCTCCGACTGGATATCGCCGGCTGCGAGCAGCGGCGCGACGAACTTGTGCCCGGTCGAGTGGCAGTCGAGTGCGTCGTCGAGTGCCTTGGCCGATGCGGTGCCGGCGGTCGCAAGCGCGAGCAGCGATGCGCACAGGGCGGTCTTGAGAATATTGTTTGTCATGCGCTGATGCAGGTTGTCCACGCGCATTATCGCGTGTTCCCGGAAGTGTCGTATCCGGGTTGCGGCGGCTGGGCCGGCCACCTCGTTCGATTCGTGACCTTTGCAAGCGTGACCGACGACGAAAGCGTCCGGACTTGCCGCGAATGCCCGGGCATCGCATGAATCCGTGCGTCGCCGCTCAACGGCTAATCGCGTTCCCGTACCGCCCGGTGAGCACGAACCGGGCGCCGAACAGCGGCAGGACAAGAAAGCCGATGCCTGCCGGCAATCCCCACAGCACAGCTCCCCATATCGCGAGGAACGTGGCGGCCCGGGCCGTTTCCGCGGGCGCGGCAGGGTCGTACGCGACCTGCACGACAGTTCCGGGCGGACCGTCCATGCCGCCGTTCTGCACGAACTCGATGCGCTGGCCCTGGGCCGTTTCGAAGCGTATGGTCGGGTGTCCGCTCGACTTGACGACTACACCGGGTGCACGAGAGGCGTGCGAAAGGAAGACCGTCGTCCGGTAGGCCTGCACGACGCAGAAAGCGAGTACGGCGGCGCCGATGATCATGGCGATGACGGTCGCGATATTCATCGCCGGTTTTGCCGGGCGATCAGTCGAGGAGGCTGTCATGCGAGGTCCGGATGGTGTAGGGGGCGGCAAGTGTGTTCATTCACGCGTCGTACGCATTGCGGAGGTAACCCGAGCTGCCGTCGTCGGTGCCGGTGAGCTGGGCCGAGATCTCCTGTCTCTCGCGGGACCAGGAGGCCGCCCAGCTGCGGAAGCCGAAGCGGTCGGCGGACGAAGCCCGCTCGTCACCGCCGAAATGGCGCTTGACGAAGGCCGACAACCGCGACACGGCTTCGTCGAAAGGTAGATCCGTTTCGAGCATCCACATCTCGTATGTTTTCCGTTCATCCTCGACGAACTCGACAGCCAGATTCCCGATGGTGCCGAGGCCTTCGGGCAGTTGCAGGGACGACAGGGATGTCGGCATGGTCGACGAAACTCCGGTTTGGCATTGGGGCGCCGATAATGGTACCGCTACGGGTTCGAGTTGGCCCCGTTGAGGCGCCGGTTTGTCCCTGGGAAAAGGTGATTCGTGCGAGCGTACCGAAGTGGATAACCCGCGATGCTGCATCTCAATGAGTCGATTCGCGACGCAACTGACCGGTAACGGTCGAATGAAAGCGCTCGCCGTCGGTCTTTTATCGATGGCGACAGCGACGTTCGGCGCGACGCCGGGAATCGATGATGTCGGCGGCCTGCGTCAGGTGCTTTCCTGCCCGCTGGCGGACGGGAGCCGCATTGCGCTCGACGCCCGCTCGCATGGGTTGGACGGCGATGCACTGTTCGTGCGGCGGGGGCACAAGACCGGGCGTGCGTTCCTTGACATGCCGGAGGCCGATTTCGTGGGCAGGATTGCGTTGTCGAGGTGCGTCGGCAAGACCCTCGTCTTCGTACTGAACTACGGATCGCCTTACCTGAAGGGCGTCGCAATCCGGCTGAATCCGGTCACGCATGTCGAAGAGCGGATCTATTTCGCGGAGAAGGCGCTTCCGCGGTGGCTGTATTCGGGGCGTGGGGAGATGTGGGTGATCATCCCCAACGAAGGCGGCGAGACGGACGGGAAGTATCTGGTTTATCGATATTCCGGATCGAAAGGGCGACCATCGGAAAGCACGCCTGCCGATCGATTGCCGCTCGCGCCGCGTGATCTCGTGCGGATCGAGTGACTGCGTGGCGCGAAATGCGGCGGTTGTCCGGGATATTTCACGGGCCCGAAATGGAAAAGGGGTTACAACACTTCGTGTTGTAACCCCTTGATTCCGGTGGTCGGAGCGAAAGGATTCGAACCTTCGACCCTCTGATCCCAAATCAGATGCGCTACCAGGCTGCGCTACGCTCCGACGAGCCAAAGATTCTATCTTTGAATGGCTGATCCGGTCAATCCCTATATGCGGGTAAATGCCGCGGCGGCGAACGAGCCGCAATTTGCGACAATTCGCACGGTAATCGGCCGGCCCGCACGCATGGGCGCGGGGCCGCTCGCCGAAGCAAGGAGAACATCATGATGAACCTGATCCTGTGGCGCCACGCCGAAGCCGAAGACTACGCGACGAGCGATCTCGCGCGGCAGTTGACCGTCCGCGGCCGCAAGGACGCACAGGCGATGGCCAAGTGGCTGCGTGGCCGGCTCGAGACGAACACCGTGATCCTCGCGAGCCCGGCGGCCCGCACCGTGCAGACCGTCGAGGCGCTGACCGACCAGTACCGGACGGTCGAGGCGCTTGCGCCGGGCGGCAGCGTCGACGACGTGCTGGCGGCGGCCGGCTGGCCGGACGGCATCGCGCCGACGGTCGTGATCGTCGGCCACCAGCCGACGCTCGGCAGCGTCGCTGCGCAACTGATCGCCGGCGGCGACGACAGCTGGAGCGTCAAGAAGGGCGGAATCGTGTGGCTCGCGAGCCGCACGCGCGACGGTAGCCGGCAGGCCGTGCTGCGGGCAGTATTGACGCCCGACCTGGTGTGAGGCCCGCCTGAAGCGCTTTGAAGGGTTTCGTCATACGGTTTCGCAAGCTTTCTGCTAAAGTCAATTCGGCGACACGTCATTGAAAGGACACGGTCGTGCCACATAACGGTCACGGCCGATTACTACATTGGCGGGCATGTCGTCCTATTCCTTACGATCAGGAAAGCCTAATGCGAGAACTGCCGACGCCTACGCTCCCTTTTGCCTCGCTGCCCCTCGACACGTCGCGGCGCCTCCTGCCGCGCGCTGCTGAAACCGTCACATCGGAGTATCGCCTGCGCGCCGCGTGGGCGCGTACGGAAGACGAATTGCGCGAAGCCCAGCGCCTGCGTTACAGCGTGTTCGCCGAAGAGATGGGCGCGCAGGTCAGCGGCCCCTCCGGTCTCGACGTCGATCCGTTCGATGCGTACTGCGACCACCTGCTGGTTCGCGATCTCGACACCCTGAAGGTCGTCGGCACGTATCGCGTGCTGCCGCCGCACCAGGCGGCGCGTGTCGGCCGCCTGTACGCCGAAGGCGAATTCGACCTGTCGCGCCTCACGCACCTGCGCGGCAAGATGGTCGAGGTCGGCCGCTCGTGCGTGCACAGCGACTACCGCAGCGGCGCCGTCATCATGGCGCTGTGGGGCGGTCTCGGCACGTACATGATGCAGAACGGCTACGAGACGATGCTCGGCTGCGCGAGCGTGTCGATGGCCGACGGCGGTCACTATGCGGCGAACCTGTACCAGTCGCTGTCGGCAGGTTCGCTGACGGCGCCCGAGTATCGTGCGTTCCCGCATACGGCCCTGCCGGTCGACGAATTGCAGACGGGCACCGTCGTGGCGCCGCCGCCGCTGATCAAGGGTTACCTGCGTCTCGGCGCGAAGATCTGCGGTGCGCCGGCCTGGGATCCCGACTTCAACTGCGCGGATTTCCTGACGCTGTTCCGTCTGTCCGACATCAACGCGCGCTACGCCCGCCATTTCCTGGGCTGAGCCTTCTGAACCTCGTTGCGCCCGCCTGCGGGTTCGGACGCGTGCACGCGAACGCCGTCGTGCGGCATGAGCCGCGCGACGGCGTTCGTCCATTTGATCAACGTGTGTGAATCGGGCCCCGTTAATTTCGGCGATACGCGATCACCGCCGTGCCGTGGGACGGCACGTTCGGGAACGGCCCGGGGGAGGGCCGGACGGCAGCGGCGCGCTTAGTGCTTGCGCCGCCAGTCGAGCAGGTGGTGTTCGGCCATCCAGTGATGGATGATCCCTTCGCCGCCATGGCTGCGCTTGTACTCGCGCGACTCGAAGAACGACAGGGCGACGAACACCATCAGGCCGATGAACAGGCCGATCAGGCCGGCAATTTCCTCAGACGACATGGCAGCCTCCTTTCCACGGCACAGCGCCATGCGTACATAGTAGGACATGCGCGGCGCGACTCCGAAGCAGGATTTCCGCTAGACTCGGCGCGGTCCCGGCGTGCGATGGGCACGCCGATTTCCGGAGCCTTACCCGATGACCCGTTTCATGCTGGCCGTGCTGGCCGCATCTTTTCTCGCTGCCTGTACCAGCGATCCTCATCAGGCCCGTCGCGGCCATCCGCCGGAAGATCCGGCCGACTATCACGGCGTGCCGACCGACATGACGCCGCCGACGATGCTCGATGCACCGCCGCCCAAACCGGCGCGGTAACGGATGTTTAAGGCCGCTCGGACCCGCTTAGGGCCGGTTCGGCGCGCCATCAGGCGCGGGCCGCGGGTGTATCGGTGCCGATGCGCCGCAACAGCCCCGGCAGGTAGCGCGCCAGCGTCGCGCCGCGCGCGGCCATGAACAGCAGCAGCGCGAACCAGAGGCCGTGATTGCCGAAGGTGCCGACGGCGGCGAGTGCGGCGACAACGAAGATCGAGAGCGACGCGACCATTGCGCGCATCAGCGATTGTGTCTGCGTCGCACCGATGAAGACGCCGTCGAGCAGGAAGCCCCAGACCGACACGATCGGCGAAATCGCGGCCCACGGCAGGTAGCGCAGCGCAACCTCGCGGATCTCGGCCTGGTCGGTCAGGCGCGCGACGATCCAGCCGCCGGCGGCCCAGTACACCAGCGCGAACAGCAGCGCGCCGAGCGCCGACCAGAGCAGGGTGACGCGCACGGCCTGCCGGAAGGCACCGCGGTCGCGTGCGCCGGCCGCCGCGCCGACGAGTGCCTCGGCCGCATGCGCGAAGCCGTCGAGGCCGTACGCCATGAACGTCTGGAAATTCAGCAGCAGCGCGTTTGCCGCGAGCGTCGCATCGCCCTGTTTCGCACCGAGGTGCGCGAACCAGCCGAATGCGCCGAGCAGGCACAGCGTGCGCAGGAAGATGTCGCGATTGAGCGCGATCAGCCGCTTGAGTGCGACGCGGTCGGCGAGTGCACGTACCGCGATCGGCGCAAGGCCGCGCGGCCGTAGCCGCCACAGCATCCATGCGCCGAGCGCGAAGCCGCATGCGTCTGCCGTGGCCGTCGCGGCGCCGATGCCGGCAATGCCCCAGCCGAAGCCATACACGTAGAGCAGGACGGCGCCGATGTTGACCGCATTGATGAACACCTGCGCGACGAGCGCGAGCCGCACGCGCTGCACCCCGAGCAGGTAGCCGAGCACGACGTAGTTCGCGAGCGCGAACGGTGCGCTCCAGATCCGCGCGTGGCTGTAGGACAGTGCCGTCGCGCGGACGGCATCGCTGCCGCCGAGCGCCGACAGCGCAAACGACAGCAGCGGCACCTGCAGCGCCAGCACCGCGGCGCCGAGCGCGAACGCGACGATCAACGCGCGCAGCACGTTCAGGCGGATCCCGGTGGTGTCGCCGGCACCGTGCGCCTGCGCGACGAGGCCGGTCGTCCCCATTCGCAGGAAACCGAATCCCCAGAACACGAAATTGAAGAACAGCCCGCCGAGCGCGACGCCGCCGAGATACTGCGCGCCGTCGAGGTGGCCGGCGACGGCCGTGTCGACGGCGCCGAGGATCGGCTGGGTCAGGTTCGCCAGGACGATCGGAAACGCGAGCGCGAGGACGCGCCGGTGCGTGACGGTGGCCGAGCCCGTGCCGGCCCCGTGCGGTAACGCGGATTCGGACATGGCGGACGCGTCAGGCGCGTTCCTGCACGCAGACCCACGGCGAGACGACGACTGCCCACAGCTCCGGGTTGCGCGCCGCGTAATCGGCGGCGGTTTCGGCCGGCATGCGCGCGACGAGGCCCGCGGACAGCCAGCGCGTGACCTGTTCGGCGTCGTCGTCGGCAACCGCTTCCGCGACGCTGACGAGATCGAGGTCGCGCGCAACGGACAGCAGCTTGCCCTGCGCGAAGAAGCGTTCGAGATCGCACCAGTCGATCTTGGCGGTTTCGCCGAGGAGTTTGGCGTAGAGCGGGCTGTGCGACGCGCCCGCGGCGGCGTGGTGATCAGAGGACATCGTTTTCTTGGAAAGACTGCGTGGTGGCGCCACTATAAACCATCCGGCCGGGCGGGCGGCGCGGGTGGCGGCCCGCTTACGCGTCGCGCAGCGCGCGGCGCACGATCTTGCCGGTCGCGGTCATCGGCAGGCTGTCGACGAACGCGATCGCGCGCGGATACTCGTGGGCGGCGAGGCGCGTGCGCACGTGCGCCTGCAGTGCCTGAACGAGCGCATCGTCGCCGGCGTGACCGGGATTCAGCACGATGAACGCCTTGACGATCTCGGTACGCGTCGCGTCGGGCACGCCGACGACGGCCGCCATCCGCACCGCCGGATGCGTGAGCAGGCAGTCCTCGATCGGGCCCGGGCCGATCCGGTAGCCGGCGCTCGTGATCACGTCGTCGTCGCGGCCGACGAAGCGGACGAAACCGTCGGCGTCGATCATGCCTGTATCGCCGGTGAGCAGGTAGTCGCCCGCGAACTTGTCGCGGGTCGCGTCGGCGTTGCGCCAGTACTCGAGGAACATCACCGGATCGGGGCGGCGCACCGCGATGCGCCCTTCGACGCCGGGCGGCAGCGGCGTGCCGTCCGCGTCGACGATCGCGACCGCATGGCCGGGCACCGCCTTGCCGATTGCGCCGGGCTGCGCGTCGAACAGCGCCGCGCACGACGACAGCACCATGTTGCACTCGGTTTGCCCGTAGAACTCGTTGATCGTCACGCCGAGCGCGTCGCGTCCCCAGGCCGTCAGTTCGGTGCCGAGCGTCTCCCCGCCGCTCGCGACCGATTTCAGCGACAGCGCGTAGCGTTCGCGCGGTGCCGGGACGGTGCGCATCAGCTTCAGCGCGGTGGGCGGCAGGAACGCGTGGGTGACGCCGTGCCGGGCCATCAGCGCGAACGCGGCGTCGCCGTCGAATTTCTCGAAGCGGCGGGCGAGCACGGGCACACCGTGATGCCACGACGGAAGCAGCACGTCGAGCAGGCCGCCGATCCATGCCCAGTCGGCGGGTGTCCAGAACAGGCGCGCGCCGCGCGGGAAGCACTGCTGCGACATCTCGACGCCCGGCAGGTGGCCAAGTAGCACGCGATGCGCGTGCAGCGCGCCTTTCGGCTTGCCCGTCGTGCCGGACGTATAGATGATGAGCGCCGGATCGTCGGCGGCCGTATCGGCCGGCACGAAGTCGGGCGTCTCGGCGGCGAGCGCCGCGTCGTAGCGCAGCACGCCGGGAGCGTCGGGCGCATCGTCGCCGATGCAATAGATGGTGTGCAGTGCCGGCAGCTGCGCGCGCAGCGATGCGATTTTCGCGTAGCCGGCCGCATCGGTAACGAGCGCGGCCGCCTCGCTGTTCGCGAGCCGGTATTCGAGCGCATCGACGCCGAACAACGTGAAGAGCGGCACCGCGATGGCGCCGAGCTTGTACGCGGCGAGGTGCGCGATGGCCGTTTCGGGGCCCTGCGCGAGAAAGATGCCGATGCGGTCGCCGCGCCGCAGGCCGGCGCGCACGAAGCTGTTCGCGAGCCGGTTAGAGGCATTCCTCAGGTCGTCGAACGTGATGCGGGACACGTCGCCTTGCGCCGTTTCGTGGATCAGCGCGAGGCGTCCGCTGCCGTCCGCCCATTTGTCGCAGACGTCCACGCCGATGTTGTAGCGGGCCGGAACGTCCCACGCGAAGCGGGAGAGCAGGTCGTCGTAGCGGTCGGCGGCGGGCAGCATCGCAGTGTCTCCTGGGTGGCGGCGTGGTGTCAGGCGAACGGCTTACATCAGGGTTTCACGCAGGGGAATCCACAATGACGCCTGAGGGTAGGGAATCCTCGCACTCGTCCAATTGCTGCGGCTCAGTGCACGATTCCGCAATGACGCATAAGATCACTTAAAAATCAGTGTGTGACCATGGATTTGCTTCTGATAGCTGCGGGGTTCAGCCTGATCGGAATCGGCGTGCTGGTAGCGTTCGCTTGTCGCGTCGATCCGTTGTCCGGCCGTTTCACCGGACGTCTGCGCAAGCGCTGACATCACCTTTCCCGATTTTCACCGCGACGGCACGCGATGCGTGCCGGCGTCGCGTGTCGTCCGTCGGGCGCTCAGCGCGCCGGCAGGTAGCGTGACGGGTCGATCGACCGGCCGCCGTAGCGCAATTCGAAATGCAGCGCGACGCGATCGCTGTCGCTGTTGCCCATCTCGGCGATCGATTGCCCCTGCGTGACCGACTGGCCTTCCTTCACCAGCAGCGCACGGTTGTGCGCGTAGGCGGTCAGGTAGTCGGCGTTGTGCTTGAGGATGATCAGGTTGCCGTAGCCGCGCAGCCCGTTACCCGCGTAGACCACCACACCCGGCGCGGCCGCGACCACCGGTGTACCCGGCGAGTTCGCGATGTCGATCCCCTTCGATTTCGAGCCGTCGAACGTGCGGACCACGTTGCCGGCCGCCGGCCAGATCAGCGCGATGCTCGTGGCCGGCTTGACGGCCGATTCAACCGGTGCGGAAGGCGCGGGGCGGGCCCGGCCGGCACTGCCGGTGCCGGTGGTCGACGGCGTCGATGCGGTGGTCGTGCCGGGCGGCGGCGCGACGCGCAGCACCTGGCCGACTTCGATCGCATCGGGGTTCGTCATCTGGTTCCAGCGCACGATGTTCGATACCGACGTGCGGTTGTCGCGCGCGATCTTGTAGAGCGTATCGCCGCGTTCGACGCGATAGAACCCGGGGCCGACGGGCGCGGAGCCGCACGCGACGAGCAGGGCAGCGCAGGCGGCTGCGAAGAGTCGCTTCGTTGTTGTTCCGAACATTGAACCTCGCAAGACCCTGCCGCTCGTGACGCGGCAGGCAATACAAAACGTCCGATTTTAACGGGTTCGACCCGCGCACCGCAGTTTGTGCCGTTGCCGGGGGCCGTCGGACGCCGGTTCGGCCAGCGTCTCAGCCCGCGTGGCCGGCGTCTCGGCCCACGTTTCAGCCGGCGAGCGGGAGGACGCGAATCCGCAGCGTGGCCGTTTCGGTCGCGCCCGGCGCGAGCATGCGCAGCCCGAGGCCGTTGTGGATCGCATCCGGCAGGCCGAGCCACGGTTCGACGCAATAGAAGTCGGAATCCGGCTTTTCGGTCCAGGTCGTGACCGCGTACCACGGGATCGAGCCCGGCACGTCGAGCGCGATCTCGATCGTGCGGCGCCGGCCCGGCATCACGATGCGCACCGGCGTGGCCGGCACGCCGTCGAGGCAGTGGAAGCGGTCGAGAATATCTTGGTTGTCGAGGCGATAGCGCGCTTCGCCCGGCTCGGGCGGGCTGATCGAACCGTCCGGCTGCTGCGCGCAGCGATGCGTGGGCGGCAGTTCGAGCGTGGTTTCCGCGCGTTCGCCGTGCGGCAGCGCGAAATAGAAATGGTGACCGGCGTAGTAGGGCAGCGGCGTGTCGCCGCGATTGGTCGTCGTCAGCGCGACTTCGAGCGTGCGCGAGTCGGCCAGCCGGTAGGTCGTTTCGAACCGGAAATCGAACGGGTAGCTCGCGCGCAGTGCGTCGGTCGCGTCGAGCGTCATCGACAACGCGGCGCCGTCGGCCGACGGTTGCGCGGCGAACGGCAGGTCGCGCGCGAAGCCGTGCATCGGCAGGTCGCGCACCACGCCGGCGGCGTCGCGCCAGCGGCCGAGCTCGCCGTCGACGCGGTGACGGCCGAGGAACGGGAACAGCAGCGGGTTGCCGCCGCGCACGCGCGCGAGGTTGCTCCAGTCGGCCGTTTCCGGCCAGAAGATGACCGGTTCGCCGTCGACATCCCATGACAGCAGGCGGCCGCCGAATTGCGGAGCGACCCGGACGAGCGACGGGCCGGCGTGAAGTTCGTGAATGTCGTGTTGCTGGAAGGTCGGCATGGCGAATCGGGTTGAGCGGGTGAACGGGAACGGCGCGCTCCATTATCGGGCCGCGGCGGCTTGGGGAAAACCCTTCTCGGGAAATCGCGAGTTTTTAAGACCGTCAACGGTCGGGATAATGCCTCTAAACCGGTGAGGTTGCCGGGTCATGACACTTCGTGGAGGGGGCCATGGATCTGGCAATGGCAATGGGACTCGCACTGTTCGGCATGTTCACGGGCAGCACGGTATTATTTTTCTATCAGCTCGGCCGCTGACGGCAATTCCTGCCGAAATCGAAAGGCCCGCCATGCAAATGGCGGGCTTTTTGCTTTCCGGGCGCTTACAAGTTGCAAGCGTTTGTGTGCATTGCCGCAATATCCCGCCAAATGCCTTGGCGCAGTAATCCGGGCTCGGCATAATCGGGGCGCGTTTTTTCGGACGCGCATCGCGTCGTCCGCTTCTCTTCCCGCTCAATCTTCATTAAAAGGACCGACGCGTGAGTCTCTGGTTTCTGGTATTCCTGAGCGTCCTGCAGGGCGTCACCGAACTCTTTCCCGTCAGCAGCCTTGGCCATACGCTGCTCGTGCCGGCGCTGTTCGGCATGCACATCGACAAGCACGCACCGCAACTGCTGCCGTTCCTCGTTGCGCTGCACCTCGGCACCGCGCTGGCGCTGCTGTGGTACTTCCGCGCGCGCTGGATCGCGCTGATCGGCGGCTTCTTCGCGCAGCTCGGCGGCCGCAAGAACGACGACGGTCACCTGATGTGGGCGCTCATCATCGGTACGATCCCGACCGGCATCGTCGGGCTGCTTCTCGAGAAGCGCATCGAACGCGTGTTCCACGACCTGCGGATCGTCGCGATCGCGCTGATCGTGAACGGCGTGCTGCTGTGGCTCGGCGATCGCATCCAGCGTAGCCGCGCGCATCAGGCACCCGAAAAGATGACGTTCAAGCAGGCGTTTTTCGTGGGTCTCGCGCAGATCGGCGCGCTGATTCCGGGCTTCTCGCGCAGCGGGCTGACGATGATCGCCGGCAATGCGGCGGGCCTGACGGCGGAGAAGGCCGCGGAATTCTCGTTCCTGCTCGGTACGCCGATCATCTTTGCGGCGGGCGTGCTCGAACTGCCGAAGCTGTTCCATGCGCGCGACCAGCTCGCCGATGCGCTGCTCGGCGGCGTGCTGACGGCGATCGCCGCGTACCTGAGCGTGCGGTTCCTGATGCGCTATTTCGAAGGGCGTGGCCGGCTGGCTTCGTTCGGCGTGTATTGCGTGATCGCCGGCGTGTTCTGCCTCGGCTGGTTCATGATGCATCCGCAGCCGGTCTGAGGCTGCGTTGGCCGGTCTCGCATGATGTGACGCGATGATCGGGTATAATTTCGGGCTCGGCTTCATGCCGGGCCCGTTTTGTTTCGGGGCTTCGAGTCCGGTTTGTGGTTTGCCGGTTTTGCCGGTGCTCGAAGTCTTGCGTCAGATGCGGCTCGTGCAGGCCGTGTCTTTTCTCCCCGACCGCCCTTAGCTCAGCTGGATAGAGCAACGGCCTTCTAAGCCGTAGGTCACACGTTCGAATCGTGTAGGGCGGGCCAATGGAATCAATGCGTTAGCCCGATTTTTATGGCCGGGCTTTTTGCTTCTGCGGATGGCCGGAACCAATCCGGAACCTAGTTCGCTCAACGTTGCGGTCGAACCGACTTCACGAACGCGGCATAGGGATTTTCAGCGGGCAATGGCGGCGGCGCGTCGATAGCTTGCCGTCCGCGCGGACTCAGGCCGAACGCATCCAGTAGCCGGGCCGCTTGGGCGCGCGCATCGCTCAACGCGCGCAGCGCCGGATGTGCCTTGCTTCCGCCCGTCCCGGTCGCAATCGTCAACCCTTCACGGTCCAGCGTCTCGCGCAACTGCGCCTCCGTTGCCAAAGTTTCGGCAAGCAGTTCGAGCGCGCGTAGGTCGGACGCGCTCAATAGACCTAAGCTCACGACGAGCGGCGCGACGCGGACCCATTCCGCAGCCGCACGCGATGACATGCCGTCAGGCGGTGGCGGCGCGACGGTCAATTGATCGGCCGCGATGCCCTTAAGCCGGTCGGCACGCAACGTACCCGAAAGCGCCTTCGCGGCGTTCGATTTCTGCGGCATGATTCGCTCCCGAAAAATGGTTTTGGCGCTGGCGTTGCAAAAATTCGCGTTGCGCCACGATCACCGGTGCAGTCGCGCTAGAGATTGGCTACCCCCTCCCTATCCTTATACGGCCTTGTGGGTGCCCCGCAAAGCCCTTCAGCACGGTCCGCCCGCGTCGGGTCAAGGCAAAACACCGGCGCGCACTCCGTCGTCATGCGGCTATTCGAATGACGGCTCCGGGCCGAGCAGCCGACCATCACGGTCATAGGACGTAAGCCAGCTATAGCTCTGTGCTATTGCGTCACATCAGAGCGGTTGCCACGCTTCCAACGGTACAATCCTCTACCGGACTACAAACGTGGCAAAAAGGGGCGCGAAAATGGAATTACAAGCCGTAGAAGTTCTTGGATTTAAGCGCCTGGAGAAAATAGAGCTTCTCACTCCGTCCATGACTGTATTGGTCGGAGGGAACAATTCCGGAAAATCCTCCCTCCTTCAGGCTATCCATTTTGGCATTACGGTTCTGCAATCGGCGCGCCTGTCGGCCGACGGAGGAAAGCCGATGAATACCCTCGGCTTTGATCAATTCATCTACAAGCCAACGGGCGATCTCATTAAACTGAATCATGGTGGCCCGATTACGTCGAAGTCCGGTCCGGAATTTACGTTCACCTATACCGATGCCGGTGCAGATGGGCATCAACAATTTAAGTTGAAGTTGCGTCGCGGGAAGAATGCGAACATTGCCATCACATTTGAAGATGAAAGCACCTTCTTCTTTCGTGCCGCAAACCGTAGCCAACCTTTTTCTGTCTTTGTCCCCGGGCTGGCCGGAGTGCCGTTGCGTGAAGAGTTGAGGACGCCATCGATCGTTGCAAACGGGATAGCCCAAGGCGACTCGAATGTTTATCTTCGAAATGTTCTTTACCGAATTTGCGAGGATAATGATAAGCTGACCCGCTTTCATGAGGTAATCGCGTCCGTCTTTCCCGGCCTCACGATTTCTACTGCTTTTGATCCGGAAGCCCATCTGTACATCGATATCTCGGTTCACCATGATGGCAGAACGGTGCCGCTCGAAATGGTTGGCACCGGGGTGCTGCAAGCGATCCAGTTAGTGGCCTATGTGACGGCGTACGACCCGGCGCTCTTACTATTAGACGAACCCGACGCTCACTTGCATCCTTCGAATCAGAAGCTCCTTGCATTGACCCTTCAGAAAATCGCTGAGGTCGGTAGAACAAAGGTAATTTTAGCAACACACAGTCGTCACATGTTCGACGCCCTTGCACGGGATGAAGCGACTCAGATAGTTTGGCTGAAAGGAGGCGGAAAGCAGGAAGGTGCAGAGAGGAGTAACCTCTCCGTGCTCCTTGACCTTGGCGCACTAGACAGTTTTGAGCTTCTCCACGCAGGCCAGAGACGAATCGTCGTCCTAACGGAGGATACGAAAGTCGCAAGGCTGAAAGTTTTTCTGAGTGCAAACGGATTAAACGAAGACGAGTACTTTCTCCAGCCGCTACATGGCGTTAATAACTTGGCGGCGGCCGTTCCTGTCGCTGACTACTTCACAAGGCAAGGAGATAATACCCACGTCTTAGTGCATCGTGATGGCGATTGTATGACCGATGCGGAAAAAACTTGGTGGTTGGAGCAAGAATCAAAAAAACTTCCGGATCGAGCGACGGCTTTTATTACTCCGTTGACGGACATTGAACACACCTTCTTAAAAGCCGAACACATTGCGGCTGTCTATGCAATCTCTCAAGGCGACGCTGAAGCAATCTTGGCTGCAGTGATGACTGCAAATAGCGCAGTATTTGCCGCTGAATTTGCACAGAAAAGAACTAGCCTTAAGGACACCGCGTTGAAGAAAATGAACGGCGTTCCATCTGCAACGGATATGCTGGTCGATGGCGTGAAATTCGAGCATGTCAAAGGTAAGCGACTTCTGTCACATGTCTTAACAGCCATTCAACAGGCGGGACACAACCCGATGCGCTTGACAGATACCCCATCGGCAGCGCTCGTTCATGCTCCGCTTCGCGACAAAATCGCCGCTATCAAGGCGGAAGTAGCTGCTGCGGATGCTGTCGGCCCCGCTCAAGTTGCTGCATAGCAATTTGCTTGACTGCGCTTGTTGAACGGCAGGCGGCAGGCGACATGCAGCAACGGCACACGCCGCTTATGCACGCCGCCGAACGCACGCTTAGCTTTGATAAGGCGCTACCTCGACCAACAGGTCGGCGTGGGGGCGCGAACGGCGCGTTTCCCACTTCTGACGCGGCACGAAGCTGAACAGCGGTTCCAGCGCCGCATCTACGAGCATCCGCGCCCGCGATACCAGTTCCTCGCTTGAAATGGAACCGTCATGAACAAGTGCGCGAACGTTGCGTTGTGCCTCGGCGATTTTCGCGCGCGCTGCCTTGATTTGGGGCATGTTCGTCGTGACGTTGCCGACGCGAGCGCCCAGCCAGTTTTTCTCCGTGAATACGTCGGTCCGAACTGCGGCGCGCAACAAATCATCCGCGCTCGACAATTCGTCGAGCGCCTCGCCGACTTCGGGCGGCGCGGTGCGTTCCAGTTCGGTCAGGATGCGTTCGCGCGCGCCGCTATCGGCCATCGTCCAAACCGCGAGGCGACCGCGCGTTTCAAGCATCAACTTTTCAGCTTCGTAGCATGCAGCTTTCGCCGCAGCGAAGGCAACAGCCGCGCGTTCGGCCTCATTGGTCAATGCCGACCGTTCGCGTTTCCGGTCCGGCAACGACTTCAGTTCGTGCGCCAGTTCGGCGCGGCGCGCATCGAGCTTCGCTCGTTGTTTCGCCGTGAGTTCGTCGGCGAGGCCGGTGTCGGCGACGAGCGCTTCGAGGATTTCCATACGCTCGGGCAGGGGTTTTTTCATGACATTCTCCAAAAGGCGCGTTAGCGCGGGATTACGACGATGTAACCTTCGGGACAAATTTCGACGCGGTACTTCACCGGGCCGGGCTTTATGACTTGGGGCGGCGTCCGGCCGTCCGGACCGGGCCAAACTAGAATGCTGTAACTGCCATGTACGGCGTCAAAATGCAGCCGCTCCAGAAGTCGTTTCGGTGCAGACACCTTCATGATTTCGCATTCCTATTTACTCAGTTAGAACACCTTCACAATGCGGGATTGCCCCGCGTCCATAAATCGTCATGCATGTCCGACGTGTCGCCGCTGTTGAACGCTGCTGCTTGTCGGGAACCGTCCGTAGTCGGGCGTCCGCTTTACTCGCCGTTGGCCATCGGCTCGTCTCGAAATTCGCGAACCCTCGTCAGGTGCGACGATCAAGAACGGCGCGTGCGGCGGCTTCCGCATGGGCCGCTTCGAGTCGTTCGCGGAAGTACGCGATATTCGGCAACAGATCAGCCAGTGGCCCGCGTATGACGCGCGTAAGTACGTTTTCGCGATGCGAGCGCGCCCAACCCTCAAGCGCCGATAGTTCCTCGATCATGCCGATCAGTTCCGTGCGCATCCGGCACACATCGTCCACGCTAAAGCATGGCCCCCAAGGCAGATACAGTCCGCCGTCCGGATCGCGCAGCGCACCAACGCAGTCGCGGGGAATCTCGGGACGGTTGAGTGCGCCGTCGGCCCCCTGACGGACCTTGCTAACGCTAATGTCGCTAACGTTGCTAACGTCGTCGCCGCTTCGGTCCTCTCCATTAGCAGGATTAGCACGATTAGCATTAGCGATTCCGCCGCGACGTTTTTTGTAGATCAGGTCGGCAAGGCTCATTACGCGCCCCCGTTGATAAGCGTCGGGTTCAGGTGAATAACGGTCTTCTTTCCTTCCTTGACGACGCGCAGCCGGTCTAGCGTCGCCAGCGCTTGCAATGCGGCGTTCAACGACGCAGCGTTGCGCAGCGGTCCAAATTGCATCGCTCGGCTTTTATCGACGGCGCGCGTACGCTGCATATTGCAATGCTCAATCAGCCAAGCGTCCAATCGCGCCGCATCAATATCGCCATCAGGTACCGCAAGCTCGGAGAAGAAGCGTTTCGACTCGGACAGGTGCCACGCAACGATGCTCGATGCGCTCTCGAAGGCATCCGAACCAATCGACCCGGTCGCGCCGCTAAATACGTGAAAGAGCGCGGCCAATCGTGCTGCGTTGTCTGCTGACTTGCTCGCCACGTCGCGCACGTCGTAAAGCTCGCCGCCACTCGATAGCTGCGCCTCGACGGCATCGTGAAACCGCACCCATGCCTCTTTCGCGGCTGGGTCGAGCGACAGCAGCGCGGGCTCGAGTTCGCCATGCTCGTTCACCGGCGCGCTCTGGTTCAAGATTTCCTTCACGCGCTGATTGAACGCCGCCATGTGTGGCCAGTTTTCCGGCGCCTCCGTGAAAGGACGATACCCCTGCGTTGATTGCGGCCACGCTACAAGAAATCGGGCCATGAAGCCGGTACCGCGCGCGAGCGCCCCCGTCTTCTGAAAGAATGCGCGAATCGTCGCGTCCTGAACCTGAAATGCGACTGTAAGACGCGCGCCGCGCACCGTGAACGAGTCGGACGTGCGCCTATCGATGGTCAAGGTGTTACCGTCCCAAAGCTGATTCAGCATCGAGAGGTTACGCATGATCGAATCCGCGCCCATCCCGTGCGAGCCGAAAACAACCCCCGCTTCGGAAGATACAACGCCGCCAGACGGCCATTGCTTGCCCAGTGAGAATGCGAGTGCTTCGGGCGTCGCGTCCGCATACAGGAGGCGCGGCACGCGCGGCGCCTCTGGCTTTGCGATCTCAAGCTTACGTAGCTCTTCTTCAAGGGCAATCGTCTGCTTTCCGCCCTTTGTGGCTTGCCGGATGTGCTCCTTGACGCCGCCGATCTTCGACTCCCACGCCTGAATGTCGGCGCGATAGTCGCTCAGGGAACGTTGCGCGGCCTGTGCCTGCTCGGCTTCGTATTCCCGAATAGCTCGCATGAAAAAGCTGTCACAGGTTGATTTTCGTTCGCCGCTGTCGGCCACGACGACTACGAACAAGCCGACAGGCCCGATTAGTCGATCAGCTCTCTTCACATCGACGTGCGCTTGTATCGCAAGGCTCAATGCCGCGATGGCGCACGACGCAACCAGCGGTAACGGGGCCTTAACGAAGCCATAAACCTCATCGACAGCGGCGCGGATGCAAGATGGCAACGCTTCGACCGGATATTCCATCGGCTCAATATTGACGATGAGCGGCTGCGGATCGGGCCATAGGCTCGCGCCGCTTCCTTGATCAATGATCCGTTCGTGCACTTCTTCTACTTCGGGTGTTGCTCGCTGGACGTTACGTGCTTTCGCGTTTGCATCGATTTCGACGGCGTCCGCATATACGTCATCCGAGATGTGTTCGTTCACAGCTTTCCCTCCCGGGCTTTGCGCATCATCCATTGGATCGCGGCGGCGACTACGTTTTCGCGAATCCAGTCGCCGTGTTCGCGCCAGTTGCTTGGGCCATGTAAAACACGGCATCGAGTAAGCTCGCGGTCGATCAGCATTTCGACTCGCGATTTGAGTGCTTGTGATTCTTCTGATTTAACAGCGGTAGGGCGATCGATATCCACGATTTTCCCCGGTCACGAAAGGTATCGGCAGGATGTATCAAGGGAATGGCTGTGTCGGTAATTGAATTCGACGTGATTCCAAGGGTGTCCGATTAAGGAGTTGAAATCGTCTATGTCGATGAATCAAATCGCCATTCGTCGTTCACTGATGGTTTTGATTAAGCAGGGCTTGGATATCAGAAACCTTCCACGCCAAGCGGCGATTGATCCTAATGGGGCGAATCGGGCCGTTTTCTTCACATGCCCATTTGCGGAGGGTTTGTTCTTTACGGTTCAGTGCGGCAGCGGCGACCGCCGTCGTGACCGTGTCCGTTACGCCGAATGCTTGCAGCGTCATTCTGATGTCAGTAGCGGCGTGCTCGTTTTTCATTTCCCTTTTCTCCCTGTTGCCTGCGTTGAGTCGTGTGATTCATTGTTGCTCGACAATCGGGAATTTCAAAGCGCGCCGGATATCGTGTATCACCGGTTATCTGTGCCGATTATTTCGCGTGACAGGGTCATTTAAAATCAATCGGTTACGTCTTGAGTAATGTATTTCAGTGTAAAAATGTAGACGTTCGCACGGACGATTGTTGCTGTCTGAAAATGGCCCTTGCGCGGACGTGAAACACGCTGAAACAATGTGTTTCAGTATGGAACACGTTGCGGCACGTGCTATCGCACCGCAAAAAATCACACGCGCGGGTGTGATCGCATCGGATTGATGATATTTTTATATCGATTTTATCGGGCGATAGTTATTGATCGCGGCCGGCTGCAATCTGCAACGGCGTCGCGGTTTGAGCCGATGAAAATTCGATGCCAGCTTGGGCAAGCAGCCACGCTTCAATCTTGTCGTGCCACATGCGCAGCAGATCGAGCGAGCGGCGGCGATAGTGCTTTTCAGCGATTGCCGACGGCTTATGGCCCTGAATTTGTGCGATCACACCGACCGGACACTCGACCCATTCGGCAAGCGTCCCGAACGAGCGCCGGAGGCCGTGCAGGCTCAGATGAGGAAGGCCGGCTATCGCGAGCGCTTGGTTATGCGCGATACGCGGCTCGGCAATTTTTCCGTCCGCCGATTTCTTGCTCGCGAAAACCCAAGGGGAGGGCGACCACGATTCGCCTTTGGCGGTCAAGTCCCGTATTTGACGGATGTTCGGCGGCGTGTCGTTCAAGCGCTTGAGCTCCCGCAGGACGCTGGCGAGGTACGGTGTGAGCGGGATGAAGCGGGAACCTTCGACCTTGTCGGCGATGGACAGCGAGCGCCATTGAAAATCGACGTCGGTCCATCGGAGTGCCGCCATTTCCTCGCGGCGCGCGCCCGTGATGAGCAACGCTTGCAGATATGCCGCAATGACCGGATTGCCGAGCTTGCCGACGGCGTCGAACCAAGCCGATAGCTGTTCCCGTTGCAGGCAATCATCTTTCGCCTTGGTACGCGGTACGGCGCTTCTGACGGCGCGCGCGTTGTATGCGTTTGGCGCAATGATGCCGCCGTATTCCGGTCGGTCGTTACACCAGCGGATGAAGGCGCGCAGCTTCCGATAACTCTGCTCGGCATTTGTCGGGCGCGTTAGCGATTCGGATGCGAGCCACGCGGCGACCACGTCGGCGGTTAAGGTCGACAGCTTCAACGGCATGAGCGCGGCGAGTGGTCCCGCGACGGTTACCCCTTTCCCGCGCTTTCTCGGCTCGCCGCCGGCGTGTGCCAGATTCTCATGGTCGAATAGATGGCGCTCGCTCCATCGCGACCGGTTTGCGTCAAGATAAGCCGCCCAAGCTTCGTGCACGGTCGCATCTTGTCGCTTGGCTTCGGCTTTCCGCGCTTCGTAGGCGGCGGCGTGTTCTGCTGCCTGTTCGCGCGGGTCTACGCCACTGTCGAGAAGCGTTTTCAGGCGGCGTGCTTCAACGCGTGCCTTCTCGATGCTCCAAACGGATGGGTCGCCAATCGAGATGCGCACAAGTGAGCCGCGCAATTTCGCTTGGAGCACATACCGTTTTGTGCCGCCCGCGTTTGCGCGAAGACCAAGACCGGGCGCGCCGCTGTCCCACAGGAAGGCTTCGGATTTGCCCTCGGGGCAGGTGTGCGCCGCTATCTTGCCCGCCGTGAAATTGACCTTTGCCATTGTCGCCGCCCTCACTTAGGGTAGGTTCCGGAACCAATCCGGAACCCGATTTTGGCAATTTTGATCAACACATGTCAACGGACAGGTAAGGCAAAATTCTTGTGAGAGCCTTGTTGGGTAAGGATTTTGAGGATTTTTTGCAACATTCATCGACGCCCGTAAATGCCTAGTCTTTCGGCCTTCTAAGCCGTAGGTCACACGTTCGAGTCGTGTAGGGCGGGCCAATGGAATCAATGGGTTGGGTTGTTTTTCACGGCCTGCCTTCTTCAGCCTTCGATAATTCCGTGTAGGTGTCCTGTAGGCGTTCTCAGTCAATGCGGATCCAAATTGATCGGTGTTGGGCGGGCGCGGCGAGTGCAAGTGACGGCAGTCAGGACGTGCATCGAGTTGCCAACGTCCAAGCAATTTGCTTGCCGTATGAAGCGAGGCTGGATGCTGGAACGGTTCCCCATCGATTCAACTAGGCCGATGCGCACCGGGCTGGTTGCAAGCGATATGAGACGGTGGTGTGCCACTTGTCGATTCGCACATGACGTCGTGCATATATAGCGAATGCGACTAACGGTCTCGCCAGTTCCCGCCTTCGAGCCTTCCGCCGCGACTGGCGATACCGCTGTAGTCATGGCTGCGACTGTCGAGATTGGCATGCTCGACGTTATATTGCGATGGACAGATATGTCGAGCGCGTTGGCGTGTGACTGTCTGGCTTTGTAAGGATGTGTCGGCGCACGAAGTTAATCTAAGTTAGCTTGCTGAAAGTAATGTCTTTATAAGGCAACGTACGAGCGCGTTTTCCACTAACGTTTGCTATGCTTTAATAACGAAATCAAATCGGTGTTTTATTTCCATTTGCTTTCCTGAATTTTACATTAATATTATCGTCGAATTGTCTGAGAGCAATCGACGTGTTTCCCTAAACGGGGTTGTTGCATGGCATCGGACATGCTGGATAACGTGCTGCGCGGCGGTTACGCGCAGTTCGATCGAATCGTCAAACTTGACACTCCACTCGGCGACAACTGGCTCACGCCACTGTACGTCAAGATCAAAGCGCGGCTTGGGCGCAATTTCGAGGTGACTGTTGATGCCTCGTCGGTCGTCGGCGACAAGATCAAGCTAAGCGTTCTGATGCTGCAGCCCGTTACGCTCTGGATTCGCCAGATAGACGGCGGCTATCTGCCAATTCACGGCTACGTGCAACAGGCTCGCCGCCTAGGAAACGATGGAGCGTTGTCGTATTTTCAGCTCCATTTCGCCTCATGGTTGAGCTTCCTCAAGCTCAGCAGCGATCGGCGCGACTGGCAGGAAACCGGCGGCTGGCAAATTCTTACCGACGTATTCGACAAGCATCCGCAGGCTTCTGGCAACTATGGACAGGAGCTGCGCACGGCGATGCGCTCGTATTCGCACCGTGTGCAGTGGGAAACCGACTGGAATTTCGTGCACCGGAGCCTCGAGGAAGTCGGTGTGTTCCCGCGCTTCGATTTCGCGAAGGATGGCAAGTCGCACAAGGTCGTCATGATGGACGACCTCTATTTTGGGCCGTCGCTGCCGAATTCGGAGATGAAATTTAGCCACGCAGGTACCGACGAAGATTTCGATGGGCTTACCCAGTTGAGCGAACAGCAGGAGGCCCAAAGTGCGACGCTGACGCTCGGCTCCGTTGACTACAAGCGGCCTGACCTCGACAAACAGGCGAGCACGCCAGCGGCTGACCTCGATGAATTACCCGGTCAAGGCGAAGAGTATCTCTATACCGGCTCGCAGACGTGGGCCGAATCTGATGCTGGACAACAACAGGCCCGCATCCGCACCGAGGAATGGGCTTCGCGAGCAAAGCGCTATTTCGCGATCGGCAGTCCGCGCTATGCATTGCCCGGCTACTGGTTCAAGGTGTCGGGACATCCCCTCTTCGATGCATTGCCGGAGGAGGAGCGCGAACTGTCGATCATCGCGAGCGACTGGTTGATCCAAAACAACTTGCCCGGTATCGACGCGCTCACGCGATTCCCGCGCAGCCTGCGCAGCGAGATCGAGCATGTCCAAGCGAACGGGGCCGGTACGACCGTGAGCCACCGCGATGGCGGTATCGGATTTTTTCACGTCGAGATCGAAGCGCAACGCCGCAAGACGCCATACCGCAGCCCGTTCGACCACGAGAAGCCCGAGATGCACTTGCAGACGGCGATCGTCGTGACGGACAGCGACGAGGAAATCCACACGGACGACGGCAATCGTGTGCGGGTCCGCACATCAAACAGTCGAAAGGATCGCAATACGAAGTCCACGTCTTGGATTCGCGCAGCGATGCCGGACGCAGGTTCAAAGCGCGGCGGTTACTTTCCGTTGCGCAAAGACGATCAGGTGCTCCTCGGATTCGTGAATGGCGACTGCGACCGGCCGGTAATCATCTCGCGACTGCACGGTGGCGCAACGATGCCGGTGTGGCACACGCACGGCCTGCTGTCCGGCTTCCGTTCTCGTGAATACGGCGGCGACGGCTTCAACCAGCTCGTCATGGACGACTCGAGCGGGCAGAACCGAGTTCACCTTTATTCGTCGAGCTACAGTTCTCACCTGCATTTGGGTTACCTAATCGAACAATCCGATAACACGCGCGGCTCGTTCCTCGGCAACGGATTCGACCTGAAGTCTGGCGCGTACGGCGCGGTACGCGCCGAGCAGGGGCTCTATGTATCGACGCAGCCAGCCACCGCCCAACCGCTAAACGTAACGGCCGCCACCGATCCGCTTGCCGGCGCGGAAGCCGTGCTCGAGACCGTGTCGAAAGCCAGTGAAACGAACCGCGCCGAAAGCCTCCAGGATGGTCAGGCCGCGCTGAAGTCGTTCACAGACGCAACACAGCGCACGGTTGCTGGTTCTGCTAGCGGCGGCCGTACAGCGGGCGGCGGCACGGGCAATGCGAACGGTTTTGCGAAGCCGGTGATGCTGCTGTCGAGTCCTGAAGGCATCGCCGCGTCGACGCAGCAGTCGGTGCATGTCACTGCGAACCAGCACGCGAACGTCGTTGCAGGCAAGAACGTCAACTTGGCCGCCGGTAAAGCGTTGCTGGTCAGTGTGCTCGACAAGATCAGCCTGTTCGCGCAAAACCTCGGTATCAGGATTTTCGCGGCAAAGGGATCGGTAGACATTCAGGCGCAAAGCGGCTCGGCCTCGCTGGTGGGGCTGCAGGACGTGAAAATCGAAAGCGCGGACGGACGGCTGATTCTGACGGCCGCGAAGGAAGTGTGGATCGGCGCGGGCGGCTCGTATATCAGCATCAAGGGCGGTCTGATAGAGAACGTGACGACCGGACAGATTCTGGAAAAATGCGGGAGCTGGGATAAACCGAGTGGTGGCAGCGGAATGAAGCTTGATCCGCTGAAGGCGACGCCAGTATCGACTGACGGCGGACGCGGTTCGCTCTTCTCCGGCTGACACGGAAACGTAACACGCCGTCGCAACACGAAAGCAAAAACGAGAGATTCCGAGAAACATGAGCACGAACCATCATTCCGCGAAAGGTCCCGGTCCCGCAAAACCGAAAGCTGCGCCAAACGCACCGGCGGCAATGCAGACTACCGCTGCACCGAGTTACAAGCCCTTGAAGTGGGCCTATCCGTTTACCCCGGTCGATACCGACGGGGCGGACAAACCAATGACGTACATGAAGGCGTTAGCGACGGCGGAGGACGGGTTCTATCCACTCGGCGCAAACGGCATGTGGCACGGAGGTGTCCACTTTGACCAGAACACAGCCGTCCAACTGAAGCAAGACGAAGGCTTCCGCGCAATCGCCGATGGCGAAGTCGTCGCATACCGGCTCGACAGCAAGTATCCCGAACAAGATTATCAGGACGGCCGTCACGCGCTGTATTCGACCGGTTTCGTGCTGGTTCGCCACCGCCTGCAACTACCGCCGCCCCCAGCTCCGTCGCAACCGTCGAAGACAGATGCGGCCACGAGCAAGAATTCAGCTGCCCAACCAGCATCGTCATCAAATTCTGCTCCGCCGCCGACGCCATCGCCAGTAGCGACTGCTCCAACGACCACAAATAAACCTGCACCAGGCGAAGTATTGACCTTCTTCAGCCTGTACATGCACACGATGGATCATGACAGCTATCTATCGGCTAAAGAACAAGCGAAGGTCGCCCAAGTCGATCCGTCGAAGCTGAACATGGACGCGATGCCGTATTGGGAGGGCGATCGGTACTATCGTGTCGGTGACAAAGCTAAGGATCCGCAAGGCGTTCCACTTCCGAAAATCCCCAAGCCTTCGCTGAAAGACACGATCAGCGAGGATGTGTTGGGCGATTTCATCAAGAGCAATTTCAAAACGTCGCCGCAACTCAAACCAGATCCCAAGGATGCTCCCACCCCGACGTCTCAGCCTGCCCCAATCGTTGGCCTGCGCATCCGAGATCTGCCCAACGGCAAGATCATCGGCATCTTGCCGAGGGGAACTGAATTAACCGTTTCAGCTACGGATGAGAAGGCAAAAGCAAGTCCTGGCTGGGTCAAAATCAGCGCAATCAAGTCGGGGAAGCCGGTGGCAGCCGTCGTCGGCGAATCCGTTTCCCCGCATGCCCCCTTCGGATACGTATTTGAGAAGGAGCTGGACCTGATCGTCGATCCGAAGCCGCTGGATACGATCGTCGTGCTCAAAGAACCCAAGTGGGTGAACGCCGGCGATGTGATCGGCCAGCTCGGTCACTATCTACGTTACCCAGACGCGAAGCTGTTGCCGGCGAAGCCAACGCGGCAGCTGCTGCACTTGGAGGTATTCGCGGGCCCTGAACTTGAGGCATTCATCGATAAAAGCCGCGAACGCGCCAAACAGCTGCCCAAATCCAAAGCGTTTCTGGAGATCTCACCAGGCGCTCGACTTATCGCAGACCTCCCCGATGCAGACCAAAAACTGCAGCCCGGCGTAAAGCTTGTCCCTCTCTCCCGCGATGCGAAGGGCAAATGGATCAAGGTGCAGCCTAAAACAGCCGCCCCCGTTCATGGCGGACGCCATACGAAACCCGTTTACAACGATGCCGGCGCCCCCGTTTGGGTCGAAAGTAATTTTGCCAACACGACGACCACGACAATCGTGCCTGGCTGGAAGGATTTCCCGCTGAGCTTCTCAAATGCCAAAGGGCCTGGTGCGGACTTTCGCGATGTGTTCCGCGTGAGCGAGTTGGACAAGAGTGGTGCAACCAACTTCGCGAAAGACGACAAGGATCGCCGTTGGTATTACGTGAAGATAGGGGCGAAGGACGGCAGCACTCGCGAAGGATGGGTATGTGAACAGGACCACCCGCTCGTGCAAATGTGCGGGCCGTGGGACTGGCCCGGCTTCGAACGTGTTGACAACAGCAGTATCAAGCCCGTGGACATGTTCAAACGTTACATCCACGTCGGAGAGCAATTTCTTGCCGATGAGAGCAAGACGGAATTCGAAACAAGCGCAGCAACGGTCAATGCAAGCCCACTTATCGCAAAGCTTGAGAAGGCCCTCGATGCAAACCACGATGGCAAGGTGACTGCGCAAGAATTGAAACATGCGCAAGAAGTAGATTGGTCGGCGGAAGCGCTTTCCCACCTCATTGTGCGTTGTGAAAGTGAATGGGGCGGCGGCTTGGGAAAATGGGAGGAGTTATCGCCATTAATGAAGAAGCTACTGTGGTTGTGGAAGGCCGAAATCGAACGTATCGGGAAGCTTCAATGGTGGGAGGCGGTTGCTGCGAAAAAAGTGGATGGATTTCCTGATGATCCAAATCCGTGGCATTTTCATCCGATTGGGATTATCGGTAACTTCTGCGGTCTGAGCGGGATTGGTATTACTCTAGAAGAAGCCAGGGTGCGTGCGTTTTTACGAATGCTTCGCGTCGGAGAAGGCACCGAGGGGCCAGAAGGATATGAGAGGCTATATGGCGGAGAGTCTTTCATCAAAGATTATCATCGAGATTTTAGTGACCATCCGAAGATATATGTCACGCGAGAACATAACGGAAAGAGCATAACCTCGTCGGCTGCAGGCGCATATCAGATCATGGGATATAACTGGTTTCCGGAAGAGGGGCAAACCTACAGGAGATTGGCAAAGGTAAAAGATTTCTCGCCAATTTCTCAAGATAGGTATATTGTTGCGATCATGAAATACAAACGAAATTGTCTAGATGATGTAAAAAATGCTGACTTGGAACGAGCAATTTTCACGCATCATGCCAATAATGAGTGGGCCAGTCTGCCAGGCGATCAGTATGGTCAAGGTGGCGTCAACATGAGATCAGTGAAGGAGAATTTTGAAAAATATGTGGCGGACGAGCTAGCGGGAAATAGTGATCTTGCAGTTCCTGTTGGCGGGCTTGATGATTTGATTAAATAAAAAACGAACAATGAAGAACGATATTTTACTGAAATTTGCCATTGTGGTTGCGGCAATGAGCCATGCCTTGTGCTGGGGGCAGGATATCGATTTCGCAAACCATCCTTCCGCTCTTTATCGAGGCTCCCTGCATATACCAAAGTATTACAAAAAAACCGATTCCGGCTGGCGAGATGATGATGGCAAGCTAGTGGGGCCTCCTGTAATAAATTTCGCGGGAAAATATCACATCGGGGTCCATAGTTGTGGCATGGAGTGTCGTTATTACACTTTATCAGACCTTTCAACGGGAAAGGATTTAAACTCCCTGGATATGTTTTCGTCAAGCGGCAAGGCGCCTAACAAAACCCAGGATGGCAGATCATATATCACCGAATTGCTAAGCAAGGCAGACAGCAAGATGCTTGTCGCAAAATACTATATCGACGCATCAAGCGGAAAGCCTGCCGAGTGCCGGGAGCGGAAATTCATTCTCGACGACAATATCAAGATAGTCGCCATCCCAAACTCATTCTCCTCTTGCAAAACGGAAAATTAGGGTCGTTTTTTCGTCAAGACGATATATCATGATAGATTTAATCCGCCTTCACGATGACACTGACCACGAAGGCAAGGTCATTACGGCCTCTTCAACAATGTCTTTTGACGGCCGCTACGTCGCACGAAAAGGCGACTATGTGTCGTGCCCTCAGCATCCTGACGTATCACCCAACGTCATCGAAGAGGGAGACGCATCGATGATGGATGACGGCCTTCCAATCGCGCGTCACGGCCATCGCGCCACGTGTGGCTGTCACTTGATATCGAGTCTCGTATGATCGATCGAGACACTGTATTCGCCCGCGTGTTGCCGGCACCGACTCCTCAGCAAGGGAAAAGCTCACCGTGAAGCTGCCTCTGATCGTCCTGTCGTGCGTGGTGATGTTGACGTTCTCGATCGAAGCGTTGGCCCAATCCACCGATAGCTCAGATCCTGACGCGCCCGTCGTGGCGAAGTTCTATCGCATCCGACCGTATGAAATCACGGAGAGCACGTCGTCAACTGTTCCATCTCGACGGCTGTGAGGTGCTTGTCGTAACCGTGCCCTATGGCGGCAACCCAAAGAGTCGAGCCCTCCGCAAGGTTCTGAAATGCATTGCGCCGAATCTTGGTTGTCGGTGCCACACGCGCATGAAGCGCCTCGGCATTCCGCTGGAGCGCCGTCACCGCGTTTTGTAAAGCGCTCTCGACGATCAGACGGCACGTGTTCTCCGAAGTGTGGCGGATGTGGTGTTGCTTGTTGACTGCGCTCGTCAGTTTTTCCTCCAATACGACAACACGATGCAGGCTTGATTGATCATGCGCGTATTAGTTGCCATCTCTGTTGTTTGTCTGCTGACCGCCTGTTCGAAGAATGAAAGCGCTATGAATCCGTTGTCCGATGTTAGTTCGGTGCGCCTTAATCTCGCCTTCACATGCACGCATGAAGCTGGTCATCTGCCGTCTCTCGCTCCGGAGGCGGATAAGCTTTTCCAGTACGCCCGATTCATTGAGAAGAGAGGCGGGCCGAAGGATTTCAACGAGGTTGCCCGGTATTACCGCATCGCGGCAGCGTTTGGCCACTATAAGGCAAATCACAACCTGCAAATCCTAATTTCGTCGGGAATGGCGTCTTCGCCTGATCCTGAGAAGGAAAGCGTTGATCTGGCTGAGCAGCTTATCAAGGCCGGTGTGCCGAGCGGTTACTACGATATCGGGCACTATCTTCTGAATGGGTATGGGGTTCAAAGAGACGACGAGGTGGCTCGGCGATACATCCGCAAAGCAGCAGATTTGGGAAATGCTGAAGCTCAGTACTATGTTGGTGACATCCTTGCCCCGGATAATATGGCACCGGACATCGCGTATGCACTGTTCCAGTGTGCAGCGGATCAAGGGCATGGCAAGGCCGCTAATGACCTCGGAATTATTGAGACGATAAAGCGGCGGTATCCAAGCGCACTTCATGCGTTCCAGCAAGCCGCAGCGGCTGGCGACAGGCAAGGGGCTCTTTCATTGGAGGACGGTTTCAAGGGGCCGCCAGCGAACGGCAGGCTCAACTACATTGGGGTAACCGGTGATCCTGAGCGCGCTCGTCGGTACAGTATGATCGGCGAGTTCATCGATGCAAACGACGGTCTCAATCCCAAGATTCCGGATATCGACAAGATCGTGCCACTTCCCCCGGCGAAGCTCCCGCCTTGGGACGGTACGTTCCAATGGCAGAAAGAGCAGGAAGCTTCTGTTCGGCCGCAGAAGCCATCGGATGAAGTCGTCGACCAGATGGCGAAGGCGAAGCACTTCGACCCGGCAACAGGGTTGCCTTTGGCGAATCCAGCAGATAAGACTTCTCAAGATGACTAGCCAGCGAACATCGCAGCGCGACTTCCGTTGAGGACCGTCGCACATACCGGTCAGCAGTGCCCAGAAGACGGCGTATGGTGCGCGAAACTGAATGGTGACGGACAGGAAGATCGCTCAACGTGAACCAACCTATTGAATCGAAGAGGCGTGCGCACCCCGTGACGTTGATAGGAATCCGTATCGCTACACACAACGTTTGCCCTTTGACCGGCATGGCCTGGCCATCGATGGATCGCGGTAGCGCTGCCAACGTGGCGATGGCGGCGACGGGAGCCGAATGCCTGTACACCACTGCCACGAATGGACTGTCAGCCTAGCTTCAGATCGAGGTCTGACGGACAACGGCTCGGGCTATACGGCGGAAAAGACCAAGGTCTTCGCGTCTGGCATTGGCCTGAAGGCATTGACCACACCCGTCTGCAGCCCACAAAGTAACGGCATGGCAGAAAGCTTCGTGAAGACGATGAAGCGTGACTACGTGGCGTTTATGCCGAAGCCAGACACCACAAGCGCAGCGCACAATCTCGCTATTGCGTTCGAGCATTACAACGAGAAGCATCCACATAGCGCGTTGAAGTATTGCTCTCCACGTGAGTTCAGGCGAACCTTGGCCCGGAAGGGAATCTGATGCAACCTGATGTGGTGCTACATCTCCGTCTCAGAACCACGGCCGAAGGAGGACGAAATGGGCCGGTGTTCATAAATTCGGGCATGCACTTCGGTTGCCCGCTGGTTATCGACGGCCAATACTTCGATTGCCGCTGGTTAGTGGACGGTCGAGCTCTCGAACTTGGTCAAGAACACGATGTACCGGTAAAGTTTCTGTCCTTCGCCCTGGTTGCCCCACTTCTGTCAGTCGGGAAAGAAATCCAGATGTGGGAGGGCGGGGTGTTCGCAGATGGCGTCATTACGGACATCTGTCGAACACCTGATTCGTAACATTGATGAGTTCGTTCTGGCGCGTGTCCGGAGATACAGGAGCAAGTCCACGCGGCTTGATGATCTTTGGAATGCCCGTTGGCAAGACGATTCCCCATTCTCGGGTCGCACGTGTCAGGACACGGTTCAGCAGGTTCAGTTCGTGAATGTCGGTCTGGGCTGAAACCGTTTGCAGTCGCGCATCGCGGTAGGCGGCAAGGTGCATCGGCGCGAGAACCGACAACTTGTAAGCGCCAACGCGTTTGTTCAATGCCTTCGCCCGACCGATGTCAGCCGAACCGCTTAGCTTGGTCGGTGACACGTCACGCAGACAGCGGTCGAGTAGATCCGCGACTCTTGTGCACTCGGCTTCTTCGCGGTTGACGCACACGCTCATGTCGATTTCCGATTCGATCATGCGGCCCCATGCAAGGGCATCCGCCTTCGTTTCGAACATCTTCGCCTTTGATGGACGGCCCGTCTTGCGGACTTGGCACATCCTTCCATTTTTTCTTTTGCGTACGGTCGCCATACGGTCTTCCAGGAGAAAACCGGGTGTGACCAGAGTGTGACTAGAGACCTTTAAAATCCCAGAAGCTCTTGCCAGATAAGGAGCAGCGCAAAGCGTGTTCACACCTTCTAAGCCGTAGGTCACACGTTCGAGTCGTGTAGGGCGGGCCAGTCTCAGCACTTGAAGACCTTCACCAGTCCGCCAGCGGTACCCCCCCCTCACTCCACCGTAACCGATTTCGCCAGATTCCTCGGCTTGTCGATATCCGCCCCACGCAGACACGCCGCGTGATACGCGAGCAACTGCAGCGGCACGACGTGTAGGATCGGCGACAACAACCCGTAATAATCCGGCATCCGCAGCACCGACACGCCTTCGCTGTTGTCGATCCGCGTATCGGCGTCGGCGAACACGTAAAGCTGCCCGCCGCGTGCCCGCACTTCCTGCATGTTCGACTTCAGCTTCTCGAGCAGCGCATCGTTCGGCGCGATCGTCGCAACGGGCATCGTGTGCGTCACGAGCGCGAGCGGCCCGTGCTTGAGCTCACCCGCGGGATACGCCTCCGCATGGATGTACGAAATCTCCTTCAGCTTCAACGCACCTTCGAGCGCGATCGGGTAGTGCAGCCCGCGTCCGAGGAACAGCGCATTCTCGTGCTGCGAGAATTCCGCCGCCCAGCGCTCGATCTGCGGCTCGAGCCCAAGTACGTCCTCGAGCGCGCCGGGCAGCCGCCGCAATTGCATCGTGTAGCGCGCGAGCTGTGCATCGTCGACGTAGCCGCGCAGCCGCCCGAGCGTGACGGCGAGAATGAACAGCGCGACGAGTTGCGTCGTGAACGCCTTGGTCGACGCGACGCCGATTTCCGGGCCGGCCCGCGTCAGGAAGCGCAGGCCTGCCTGCCGCATCATCGCGCTGGTCGGCACGTTGCAGATCGCCAGCGTATCGATATGGCCGAGCGCCTGCGCATACTTCAGCGCGGCGAGCGTGTCGGCGGTCTCGCCGGATTGCGACACGCTCACCACCAGCGTATTCGGCGTTGCGAGCGCGTCGCTGTAACGGTATTCACTCGCGATCTCGACCTGGGCGGGCACGCGCGCGATCGTTTCGAGCCAGCGGCGCGCGGTCAGGCCGGAATAGTGGCTCGTGCCGCACGCGAGAATCAGCACGTTGTCGATCTGCTCGAACGCGCGCGCGGCGTCGGGGCCGAATACGGCCGGATCGAACAGCCCGGCATCCGGGATGGTCGCGGCTACGGCCTGCGGTTGCTCGAATATCTCTTTCTGCATGAAATGCCGGTACGGCCCGAGTTCGACCGCGGCCTGCGCGGACGAAATGGTCTGTACCGCGCGCTCGACCGGCGCGCCACCGCGATCGAGTACGCGCACGCCGCCCGGCGTCAACTCGACGATGTCGCCTTCCTCGAGAAAGATGAAGCGGTCGGTGATGCCGGCGAGCGCGAGCGCGTCGGACGCAAGAAAGCATTCGCCATCCGTCACGCCGACGACGAGCGGCGAGCCGACCCGTGCGCCGATCAGCCGCTGCGGCTCGTGCTTGCTGAACACCGCGATCGCGTAGGCACCGTGAAGTTGCGACGTTGCCGCGCGCACGGCGGCGAGCAGGTCGCCGCGATACTTGCTGTGGATCAGGTGTGCGACGACCTCGGTGTCGGTCTGGCCGTCGAATTCGTAGTGCGCGTCGGAAAGTTGCTTGCGCAACGTTTCATGGTTCTCGATGATGCCGTTGTGCACGAGCGCGATTTCGTCGCGCGAGAAGATCGGATGCGCGTTGCAGGTGGCCGGCGCACCGTGCGTCGCCCAGCGCGTGTGCGCGATGCCGGTGCTGCCGGTCAGGCCGGCGGTGCGCACGTGCGCGTCGAGATCGGCGACGCGCGACACGCTGCGCTCGCGGCGCGCCTGGCCGTCGACGACCGTTGCCACGCCGCATGAATCGTAGCCGCGATATTCGAGGCGACGCAAACCTTCAATCAGAATCGGGACGATGTCCCGTTGCGCGACTGCGCCGACGATGCCACACATGACACGCCTCCTTCCCGTTTAGTGATCATGGACCGCACGCGCCGTTGCGTCAGCGCGATGCGGTTGCCGTTGCCGCCGCCGTCGTGAGCCCGCATCGAGCGGGGATGACGGGATCGGCCATCCGGCTTTCGAATGCCAGATAAAGCGACTCTTCCAATACGTTCCAGTGCGCGCCGTGCCGGTATGGCCCCGATCGCGCTTGCCAGCAGGCAACCGTGCTCCAATCGTTCATCTTGACCGCGACCAGCGCGATCAGGCTCCACGGGTAGTCGGTGTTGGCAAGTTGCGGCCAGCTCCTGCCGTACTTCCGGATCCACCGTGCATAGATCGCCTCGCCGGATTGTTCGGGAACCTGAATACCGGACAGGAGCGGGAGTATTTGCGCGATCTTCGCCGGGTAAAAACTCGCATCGCTGACCTGCTGCGTGCTGGCGCGAAAACCGGATGCCGTGCCGCGCCAGAACACCTTCAGGATCGCGGAGGCAAGCTGGTCGGCGCGCAGGCTCCACGGGCCCGCATGCGTGTAGTCGGCGCGCCGGACGTAGTACGCCGCGAGTGCCTGGAACGCGCTGTGTACCTCGACGTTGTCCATCAGCAGCGCGACGTGCAGTGAAGACGAGATCTGATACACGCCGGAGGGCTTGTCGAGCAGCGTCTCCAGATGCGTGGCGGCGCGGTTCAGGCTGAGTTCCCACGCGGCGGGCAAGCTGCCGGGCGGCGCGAAGCGGGCGAGCAATTCGATCCAGGTCGCCGTCATCGCGTCGTCGGTTTCCGCTTCGGCACATGAGCGGTAGCGGCCGTCCTTCACGCAGTAGCGATCGAAGCCGCCATCCGGGCGCTGGCGCGGCAGCAACCATGCGATCCACGCGAGTGCGGCCTGACGGGCGTCGAGTTGCGCGTCGGACGCGGCGAGCAGCGCTTTTGCCGCGAAATACGGATCGATGCCGACGCCGTTCAGGCGCACGGTGATCGCACCGTCGGTGCGCTGGTACAGCCCTTCGAGCCGGAGTTCGGTGGCGCTCGCGTGCAGTGCGAAGCCGCACGCGGCGAGACAGCAGGCGACGTGCCAGAGGCGGCACAGCGCGATGGTGGCCGCGACGCGCGAGCGTGCGGTCGGGGAAAGCGCGGGCCGTTTCATGTCCTGGGCTCCTGCGCGGGGTCCTGTGCAATCGTCGCCGGGCGCGGCGTTGGCCGCGTCGCGTCTGGCGAGCGTGTCGACGTTGCGGCTCGGGTTCACGGTGATGCGGGTGAACCCGAGGCTCGTACCGGGATATGCGTCCACGAGGCAGTTCCCTGCATCGGAGCCTGAACCTGGCCCGCGGATCGCGTATTGCAACAGGACACGTCGGCACGCGCGGTGCGCAGGAGCGCTTGTTTTTCGCTCCCGGCGGACGCGTCGCGTTTCCTCCCGGCTTCGTTGCTTGGGCGTCCCCGTTCGTCCGCTGTCCGGCGCGTGCTTCGAGGTACACCTGACTGTCATTAAGCAAGGCGTGAGCCATCGGCCGCGATGCCGCGCGCAGCAAGGAGCAGGGGCGGAGGCCGGGGGCGTGGCGCGGACAGCGGCGGCGGATTTTGATTCATCGAAGAATCAGCCCGCGTGCAGGCCGATTGCCCGCGCGCGACCGGGATTGCAGCCCGCACGTTCGATGGGTCCATCGAATTGTCTGTCGAACGTGTGCCGCGCCGGCAGCGTGACTTTGCGCGGTGATGCGCGCGGTGTCGTTCGTTGTGTGCGCATCGGCCGGGGTGCCGATGCGATTCATGCAGGCGCATGCGCTGCATTGGCCGCGCGTCGATGTATCCGCCCCGTTTCGGATCAGCGTTACACATTCGCAACATTTCGCATGCATCGATTCGTGCGACGTGAAGGAGGTTGCACGTCAGGTAAATCCCTCGTGCGGGATCGCGGCCGAGCGGCCGATTGCGCCGCCCGCTGCACAGACAAAAGTGGCGGATCGAGTAAACGCAACGCGCTTCGACAGATCCGCGAGATCCGATGCGAAACGAATGCGCGACACGCGTCCGCGATTCGTCGGACGACGCCGCTGAAGGGGCCATGAAACTACCTGGATTTTTGCCTGTATCGCGCTTGACCGGCGATGCGACACGCGTAGCAGTTGTGAAACATTTCGTCGTGCATCGCGTGTGCACGGTGCATGCGATGTGAACCGGACACGGCCGCAGTACGACTGGTTTGAATATTGCTGTAGTGGAGGGGGACGTGACGAACGGACGTGACGCCTGGCCAAGCGAGGAACGACTCATGACGTGACTGATCAAGTGCAACGAGACGCCGGTAGTACGACGATTCGCGTGGCGCAGACCACGTGGACAGGGCGGCGCGCTCGCTCCGCGACACTGCAGCGTGTCGATCGCGTGCGAGTACGGAAGGTGCCGTCTGATTACATGCTTCGCGCCGCGAGCAGGGTCATTCAGCGCGATATGGGTCTACGAGGATAACGATGAAAAAGATTTTGCTTGTGTTCGGGACTCGCCCGGAGGCCATCAAGATGGCACCGCTGGTGCGTGCATTAAAAGCACACGCGGGTGTCGACGCTAGGGTATGCGTGACCGCGCAGCACCGCGAAATGCTCGATCAGGTGCTGACGCTGTTCGACATCAAGCCCGACTACGATCTCAACGTGATGCGGCAAAGCCAGACGCTGACCGACGTGACGACCGGCATTCTGCAGGCAATCGGCGTCGTCTTCGACGAGTTGCGCCCGGACGTCGTGCTGGTGCACGGCGATACGACGACCACGCTCGCGGTCAGTCTGGCGGCTTTCTACCGCTATTTGCCGGTCGGGCATGTGGAGGCCGGCTTGCGCAGCGGCGACATCTGGTCGCCGTGGCCGGAGGAGTTGAACCGCCGCGTGACCGACGCGGTATCGTCGTGGCATTTCGCGCCGACCGGGCAGGCACGCGACAACCTGCTCAGCGAGGGCGTGCCGGGCGCGGCGGTCGTACTGACCGGCAATACCGTGATCGATGCGCTGCACGAGGTCAAGCGCATGCTGGACTGCACGACGGCGCTGACGGAGAAGGTCGCGGGACAGTTTCCGTTTCTCGAGCCGTCGCGGCGCATGGTGCTGATCACGGGCCATCGCCGCGAAAGTTTCGGCGAGCCGTTCCAGAATTTCTGCGATGCGCTGTGCGCGCTCGCGAAGCGCTATCCCGACGCCCAGTTCGTCTATCCGCTGCACATGAATCCGAACGTGCGGGAGCCGGCGCGCGCCCGGCTCGGAAACCTGCCGAACATCTACCTGATCGAGCCGCAGGAATACCTGTCGTTCGTATTCCTGATGTCGCGTGCGCATTTCATCATCACCGATTCGGGCGGCATTCAGGAAGAAGGGCCCGCGTTGGGCAAGCCGGTGCTCGTCACGCGCGAGACGACGGAGCGGCCCGAGGCGATCCAGGCCGGTACCGCGCGGCTCGTCGGTACCGATCAGGAGCGGATCGTGTGGGAAGCGTCGCGGCTGTTCGACAGCGAGAGCGCTTACGGGGAGATGGCGCGCGCGAGCAATCCGTACGGCGACGGTCATGCGAGCGAGCGGATCGTTCATGCGCTGATGCGGAATTCGGGCGTACCCACGAAGGCGACGAGCTTTTCGATGGGGGCGGCGGAAATGCCGTTCAACGCGCTCACGCTGGGGTTGCAGGCGTTGAGGTCGCGGTGAGCATCGCGGCGCGCTAGCGTCCGAACCGCTCGTTGCAATCGCGGGATGATCCGGTCCGGCCAGGAGGCCGGCCGGACGTTTGCGTTTGCGCGATCGATCATTTCCGGTTTCTCGGCCCGCTGATTGCACAGGGCGGGTCTGGTCGTCCGGCTTTGCTACCGCGGCACCGCAGCGCCCGGCGAACGTGGCCAGTCGCCGTGCAAGAACGAGAGCGAACCACCTGCGGCCGTGCATCGAAACCTGAATCGCCAGCCCACCTTTCCGGCAAGCGTGACCGGTCGCGGCACGCCATCTCCGGGCAAATTTCCCGCTCCGATTACCTGAAACGCCCGAATCCCCCCGATCCGACGGCAAATCCGAAATGGTTCGATAATGCGGATCGGCGATCCATGCGGACGAGCGAGCGGCCGGGAATTCGTTGCCATGTTGCGCAGGCAACCGGGCCGCAGCATCGTTTGCAGCATCTGCCGGGCCGTGCCTGCAGGCAACGCGGCCCACGACACGGCGCCCTGCCTGGTTGTTCGGAATGTGCGCCGCGCCGTTCGAATCCCCACTCGATGCCCGCCCGAAGCGGGTATCGCAACCAGGAGGTGAACGATGATCACGCTGACCGTCAACGGTAGCGAGCAGCACTTCGACGGCAATCCCGACATGCCGTTGCTCTGGTATCTGCGCGATGTTCTCGGCCACACCGGCACCAAGTTCGGCTGCGGGATGGCACTGTGCGGCGCGTGCACCGTGCACGTCGACGGCGTCGCGATCCGGTCGTGCATCACCCCGGTCGCGGCCGCTTCCGGCAAGCGCGTGACGACGATCGAGGGCTTGTCGACCGATCTGACCCATCCGCTGCAGCAGGCGTGGCAGGAACTGAACGTCGCGCAGTGCGGCTACTGCCAGTCCGGGCAGATCATGCAGGCCGCGTCGTTGCTGAAGACGAATCCCCATCCGACCGACGCCGACATCGACGATGCGATGTCCGGCAACATCTGCCGCTGCGGCACCTACACGCGCATACGCGCGGCGATCCGTCTGGCCGTGCGCCGCGGAGGTGCCGCATGAGCGCGCCCGAACTCTCCGTCCATAACGAAAGCCGTCGCGCGCTGCTGCTCGGCTTCGCGTCCGGCGGGTTGCTGCTCGCGTTCGGCGTGCCGTCGCTCGTGCGCGCGGCCGTGCCGAGCCAGCCGCCCGTCAGTGCAGATCCGCGTTATGGCGGCGCGGGAATGCCGCACGGGTTGCGAGACGATCCGCACCTGTTCGTCGCGATCGCACCCGATGGCACGGTCACCGTGACCTGCATCCGCTCCGAGATGGGGCAGGGCGTGCGCACGAGTGTCGCGCTCGTGGTGGCGGACGAACTGGGCGCGGACTGGGCGCGCGTGAAGGTCGAACAGGCCGTCGGCGACGAGCCGCGCTACGGCAACCAGAATACAGACGGCTCGCGCAGCTTGCGCCAGAGCTTCGCCGCGTTGCGTCGCGCGGGCGCGGCGGCGCGCACGATGCTCGAACAGGCTGCCGCCGCGGCGTGGGGCGTCGACGCGCGGCAGGTCAAGGCAACCGTGCATGAGGTCGTCGACACGAAGAGCGGACGCAAGCTCGGCTTCGGCGAACTGGCGGCGAAAGCGGCCGCGTTGCCGGCGCCCGATCCGGCAACGGTG
Organism: Burkholderia cepacia ATCC 25416; assembly: GCF_001411495.1. Taxonomy (NCBI): domain Bacteria; kingdom Pseudomonadati; phylum Pseudomonadota; class Betaproteobacteria; order Burkholderiales; family Burkholderiaceae; genus Burkholderia; species Burkholderia cepacia. The sequence continues at coordinate 2,282,389 of NZ_CP012981.1, forward strand.
CCGCTGAAAGCGCCAGCCGAATTCCGCTATATCGGCAAGGGCCAAACGGCGTTGATCGACGGACGCGACATCGTTGCGGGCCGTGCGCACTACGGGATCGACACGCGGCTCGACGGCATGCTGTACGCGGTCGTCGCGCGCCCGCCGACCTACGGGGACACGGTGGCGTCGTTCGACGCGTCGGCGGCGGAGAAGCTGCCGGGCGTCGTCAAGGTCGTGCCGCTCGCGCCGACGCCGCTGCCGTCCGGCTTCCAGCCGCTCGGCGGCGTGGCCGTCGTCGCGCGCGACACGTGGACGGCGATCCAGGCACGCGCGCAACTGAAGATCGACTGGAAGCACGGGCCCAATGCGAACTACGACTCGGCCGCGTATCGGAAGACGCTCGAAGCGGCTGCCGCGCAACCGGGCGACGTGATCCGCAACGACGGCGACGCGGCGGCGGCGCTGGCCGGCGCGGCGAAACGCGTGCGTGCGACCTACTACATCCCGCATCTCGCGCACGCAACGATGGAGCCGCCCGCGGCCGTCGCGCGCGTGGCGGACGGCCGATGCGAAGTGTGGACCTGCACGCAGGCGCCGCAGACCACGCGCGACGAGGTCGCGAAGGCGCTCGGGTTGCCGGGCGAGCGTGTGACGGTCAACGTGACGCTGCTCGGCGGCGGTTTCGGCCGCAAGTCGAAGCCCGACTACGTGGTGGAGGCGGCGCTGCTGTCGAAGGCGGTCGGTGCGCCCGTCAAGCTGACGTTCACGCGTGAGGACGACCTCGCGCACGACTACTTCCATGCCGTGTCGCTCGAAGCGTTCGACGGCGGGATCGATGCGTCGGGGAAAGTGGTCGCGTGGCAGCATCGCACGGTTGCGCCGTCGATCCAGTCGACCTTCAGGGCCGGCATCGTGCACGAGCAGCCGGGCGAGCTCGCGCAGGGGATCGCGGACCTGCCGTTCGCGATCCCGAACGTGCGGATCGAGAACCCGGCCGCGCAGGCGCACACGCGGATCGGCTGGTTCCGCTCGGTCTACAACATCCCGCATGCGTTCGGAATCCAGAGTTTCGTGTCGGAGCTGGCGCACGCGGCCGGCCGCGACCCGAAGGATTTCCTGCTCGAACTGATCGGGCCCGCGCGGCGTTTCGAGCCGCACATCACGGTGAAGAACGTGAACTACGGCGAGGATCCGGCGCTGTATCCGGTCGACACCGGGCGGCTGCGCCGCGTGGTCGAGACGGTCGCGCGCGAGGCGGGCTGGGGGCGCAAGCTGCCGAAGGGGCACGGGCTCGGGATCGCCGCGCATCGCAGCTTCGTGTCGTATACGGCGGCGGTGTGCGAGGTGCAGGTCGATGCCGACGGCAAGATCACGGTGCCGCGGGTCGACATCGCGATCGACTGCGGGCCGCAGGTCAATCCGGAGCGCGTACGCTCGCAGCTCGAGGGAGCGGTGGTGATGGGGCTCGGCATCGCGCTGCACGGCGAGATCACGTTCAAGGACGGCCATCCGGAGCAGAGCAACTTCAACGGTTTCCAGGTGCTGAGAATGAACGAGGCGCCGCGTGAAATCCGCGTGCATCTCGTCGCGCCCGACGATTTCGCGACACCGCTCGGCGGCGTGGGCGAGCCGGGCCTGCCGCCCGTCGCGCCCGCGCTGACCAATGCGATCTTCGCGGCGACCGGCACGCGCATCCGCAGCCTGCCGGTTGCCGATCAGCTCGCGAAGCCCCGCGCGGGGTGATGCAGTCCCCAGGCCGGGCCGTATCGTGCGGCCCGGTACGCATCCATCCTTGAACAAGGAGTGTCGACATGGCCTCGTCCGATGTCAGCGTGAAGCAGGCGGTTTCCCCCACCGAATGGGACGCGCGAGTCAACCTGGCGGCGGCTTACCGCCTCACCGCGCTGTTCGGCTGGGACGATCTCGTGTTCACCCATATTTCCGCGCGCATCCCCGGCCCGGAGCATCATTTCCTGATCAACCCGTACGGCATGATGTTCGACGAGATCACGGCATCGTCGCTGGTGAAGGTGGATCTCGAAGGACGCAAGGTGTCCGAATCGCCGTACGAGATCAACCCGGCCGGCTTCACCATCCACAGCGCGGTGCACGCGGCCCGCGACGACGCGCTGTGCGTGATGCATACGCATTCGATCAACGGCGTCGCCGTGTCGGCGCAGGCGGGCGGGTTGCTGCCGCTGTCGCAGCAGTCGCTCGGCGTGCTGGCGTCGCTCGGCTATCACGACTACGAGGGCATTGCGCTCAACGAAGGCGAAAAGGCGCGCCTCGTGCGCGACCTCGGCGCCAACACGAACCTGATGCTGCGCAACCACGGCCTGCTGACCGTCGGAGCGACGCCGGCAGACGCGTTCGTCGCGATGTATTTCTTCGAAGCGGCCTGCATGATCCAGGTGCGCGCGCAGGCCGGCGGCACCGCGCTGTTGCCGATCGCACAGCCGATTCTCGACGGCATCAAGCAGCAGATCGCCGCGGTGACGCGCGGCATGGGGGCCGGCGCGCTCGTCTGGCCCGGGCTGCTGCGCCGGCTCGATCGGCGCAATCCGGGGTACGCGGACTAGCGCATCCGTCGTTGTTGTTTGCGAACGACCGTGCTAAATTCCTGCCAGCATTCGCAATCACGGAACCCTTCATTCGGCTGACGAAGCCGGCTCCCCCGGGAGGCAGCACGATGAGCTTGTTGATGTCGCGACGCGATCTCGCGTTCCTGTTGTACGACTGGCTCGATGCGGAGGCGCTCGTCGCGCTGCCGCGCTACGCGGAGCACAGTCGCGAGACCTTCGACGCGGTGCTCGATACCAGCGAGCGGATTGCCGAAGACCTGTTCGCGCCGCATGCGACACGAGGCGATCGCGAGGAACCGCATTTCGACGGCGAGCGCGTGACGCTGATCCCCGACGTCGAACCGGCCGTGCGCGCCTTCGCGGACGCCGGGCTGATCGCCGCGGGCCACGACGAAGCGCTCGGCGGCATGCGCTTGCCGAAGCTGGTCGAAGCCGCGTCGTTCCTGTTCTTCCAGGCCGCGAACATCGCGACCGCCGCCTATCCGTTCCTGACCGTCGCCAACGCGAACCTGCTCGTCGCGCATGGCACCCCCGCGCAGATCGACGCGTTCGCGCGCCCGGAGCTGGAAGGGCGCTACTTCGGCACCATGTGCCTGTCCGAGCCGCAAGCCGGTTCGTCGCTGTCCGACATCGCAACGCGCGCGGATTTCGAGTGCGACTCGCCGCTCGGCCCGCGCTACCGGCTGACCGGCAACAAGATGTGGATCTCGGGCGGCGAACACGAGTTGACGGAGAACATCGTCCACCTCGTGCTCGCGAAGATCCCCGACGAACACGGCCGGCTGCTGCCCGGCACGCGCGGCATCTCGCTGTTCATCGTGCCCAAGTACCTGCCCGGTACCGACGGCGCCGCGCAGGGCGAGCACAACGACGTGGTGCTCGCCGGGCTGAACCACAAGATGGGCTACCGCGGCACCACCAACTGCCTGCTGAACTTCGGCGAAGGCACGCGCTACCGGCCGGAAGGGCGGGCGGGTGCGATCGGTTATCTGGTCGGCCGGCCGAACCACGGCCTCGCGTACATGTTCCACATGATGAACGAGGCGCGCATCGGTGTCGGCGCGGGCGCGGTGGCGCTCGGCTACACGGGTTATCTGCACGCGCTCGACTACGCGCGGAACCGGCCTCAAGGGCGTCCGCTGGGGCCGGCGGGCAAGGATGCCGCCGCGCCGCAGGCGCCGATCGTCGAGCATCCTGACGTGCGGCGCATGCTGCTCGCGCAGAAAGCCTATGTCGAAGGCGGCCTCGCGCTGATCCTGTACTGCGCGAAGCTGGTCGACGAAGCGCGCGCGCACGACGACGCGACCGTGCGCGCCCAGGCCGAGCGGCTGCTCGACATCCTGACGCCGATCGCGAAAAGCTGGCCGTCGCAGTGGTGTCTCGCGGCGAACGACCTCGCGATCCAGGTGCACGGCGGCTACGGCTACACGCGCGATTACGCGGTCGAGCGGCTCTATCGCGACAATCGGCTCAACCCGATACACGAAGGCACGCACGGAATCCAGGCGCTCGACCTGCTGGGCCGCAAGGTCGCGCAGGACGATGGCGCACTGCTGCGCGCGCTCGACGGGAGAATCAGCGCGAGCGTCGAACGCGCGCGGGCGCTCGACGCGGGCCTGCGAGAGCAGGCCGATGCGCTGGCGCAGCGCTGGTCGCGGCTGATCGACGTCACTCGACAGCTCGGCTCGATCGGCGATCAGCAGGCGCGGCTCGCGAACGCGAGTGTCTATCTGGAAGCGTTCGGCCATCTCGTCGTCGCGTGGCTGTGGCTCGACGTGACGCTCGCCGCGCACGGGCAAACCGGCGATTTCCACGACGGCAAGCGTGCGGCCGCCCGCTACTTCTTCCGCTGGGAATTGCCGAAAGTGGACGCACAGCTCGATCTGCTGTCGAGCGTCGACACGACGACGCTCGACATGCGCGACGCGTGGTTCTGAACGTAGCCGCACCGACATTCCGGAATGCTGACGATGTCGCGAAGGCCGGTTCGGATGGCCATCGTACACGCGTCGTGAGCCGGGCGCGCGGGAACATCCCGCAAACCGCATCGATGCGCGGCCGCGCCGCGCAAGGAGAGAGAAGCGCATGAAAGCCCTGTTGTGTACCGCATTTGGCCCGATCGACAGCTTGCGCATCGAAGACGTCGAGATTCCCGAACCGGCGGCCGGCCAGGTCCGGGTCAAGGTGAAGGCCGCGTCGCTCAATTTTCCCGACGCGCTGATCGTCCAGGGGTTGTATCAGGTGAAGCCGGCGCTGCCGTTTTCGCCGGGTGCCGAGTTTGCCGGCGTGATCGACGCGGTCGGCGAGGGCGTTACCGCGTGGCGGCCCGGCGATTCGGTGGTCGCGTTCACGGGGCACGGCGGGTTCGCGCAGCAGTGTGTGGCCGATGCGCACCAGATCGCGCTGTTGCCGCCGGGGATGACGTTCGAGCAGGGCGCGGCGCTCGTGCTCGCATACGGCACGTCGCTGCATGCATTGCAGCAGCGAGCGCGGCTGCAGGCGGGCGAGACGCTGCTCGTGCTGGGCGCGGCGGGCGGGGTCGGGCTCGCCGCGATCGAGATCGCGAAGGCGCTCGGCGCGCGCGTGATCGCGGCGGCGTCGAGCGCGGACAAGCTCGCACTGTGCCGTGAAGCCGGCGCGGACGAAACGATCGACTATGCGACCGAAGACCTGCGCCGCCGTGTGGACGAACTGACGGGCGGGCGCGGCGCCGACGTCGTCTACGATCCGGTGGGCGGCGCATACAGCGAGGCGGCGCTGCGCGCGACCGCGTGGCGCGGCCGGTTCCTCGTCGTCGGGTTCGCGGCCGGCGAGATTCCGAAGATCGCGCTGAACCTCGCGCTGCTCAAGGAGCGCGACATCCTCGGCGTGTTCTGGGGCGACGCGGTGCGCCGCGACCCGGCGCAGCATGTCGCGAACATGCGCTTGCTGGCCGAATGGTTCTCGGCCGGCAAGGTGCGGCCTGCGATCACCGAACGCGTGTCGCTGGCCGGTGCGACCGACGCGATCGCGCGGATGGCAAACCGGCAGGTGAAGGGCAAGGTGGTGATTCTGCCGGACGCGTGACCACGGTATGGCGCGTCGCGGCGCGATGCGCGCCACGCTCGCCGTGCGCCCCCGACGACCGCGTGCGCCGGTGCGACACCGGTGCAGTCGTGCCGGCGGCCGCCGCGCGAACCCGGTTCAGTCCTTCGGCAGGCGCAGCGTGTCGAGCGCATGCTGCGAAAACTCGACCCAGAACCGCTCGTTCGCAATGCCGGCCTGCAGCACCAGATGCTGCAGGCGCTTCGTGCGTGAATCATCGGGCGTCGAAAAATCGCGCGCCTCGATCTGCAGATACAGGTCGAGCTTTTCCTGGTGAAGCGCGATGCGCCGCCTGATTTCGTCCTCGAGGCCGGCCGGCCCGAGCACCGCTTCCGCGCGCAGGCGCACCATCAACGCTTCGCGCAGCGGCGTCGGATCTTCCGGTTCGGCGATCCAGCGCCGCAGTTCCTTTTTGCCGGCCGGCAGGATCCGGTACGCGCGCTTGCGGCCGCGCCCCGATTCGGCGGGCAGCGATTCGATCCAGCCCGTTTCCTCGAGGCGCCCCAGTTCGCGGTAGATCTGCTGGTGCGTGGCCTGCCAGAAATAGCCGATTGAGCGATCGAAGCGGTCGGCGAGCTCGGACCCCGAACCGGGACGTTCGGCGAGCGCGGTGAGGAGTGCGTGAGGCAGGGACATGTCGGATCGGAGGAGGCACCGGAATGAACCGCATCTTGCCATATCGGGGCCACAGTACAAGCCACGGGCCACGTTTATGCAACTTGTTGCGCAAACGAACGCGGTGAACTACCATCTGTGCAACTTGTTGCATAAAAATGGAGGCACTCGATGGCATCCCGCTATCCGCATTTGACGACCCCGCTCGAACTGGGCTTCACGTCGCTCAGGAACCGCGTCCTGATGGGGTCGATGCACGTCGGTCTCGAGGAGGCACCGCACGGATTCGAGCGAATGGCGGCGTTCTATGCGGAGCGCGCGCGAGGCGAGGCCGGCCTGATCGTCACGGGTGGCTTCGCGCCGAACGAACGCGGCCGCCCGGCGCCGGGCGGCGCAATGCTGACGACCGAAGCGGAAGCCGAACGCCATCGCGTCGTGACGCGCGCGGTGCATGCGGAGGGCGGCAGGATCGCGCTGCAGATCCTCCATTTCGGGCGCTACGCATATCACCCGGCGCTCGCCGCACCCAGTGCGCTGAAAGCGCCGATCAACCGGTTCACGCCGCATGCGTTGAGTGGCGACGAAGTCGACGAGACGATCGCCGATTTCGTACGATGCGCGGCGCTTGCGCAGCATGCGGGCTACGACGGTGTCGAGATCATGGGGTCCGAGGGCTACCTGATCAACGAGTTCATTGCCGCGCGCACGAACCACCGCGACGACGCGTGGGGCGGCGCCTACGAGAATCGCATCCGTTTCGCGGTCGAGATCGTGCGGCGCGTGCGCGAGCGGGTGGGCAAGAACTTCATCGTCATCTACCGGCTGTCGATGCTCGATCTCGTCGAAGGCGGCTCGACGCTCGACGAGGTGATCCGGCTCGCGCAGGCGATCGAGGCGGCCGGTGCGACGATCCTCAATACCGGCATCGGCTGGCACGAGGCGCGCATTCCGACCATCGCGACCAAGGTGCCGCGCGCCGCGTACGCATGGGTCACGCGGCAATTGATGGGCAAGGTCGGCATCCCGCTCGTGGCGACCAACCGGATCAACACGCCGGAAGTCGCCGAACAGCTGCTCGCCGACGGCTATTGCGACATGGTGTCGATGGCGCGGCCATTCCTCGCCGACGCCGAATTCGTGCGCAAGGCGCGGGAAGGGCGCGCGGACGAAATCAACACGTGCATCGGCTGCAATCAGGCGTGCCTCGACCATACGTTCAGCGGCAGGATCACGTCCTGCCTCGTGAATCCGCGCGCCTGCCACGAAACCGAGCTGGTGATCCGCCCCGCACGGCAGCGCAAGCGCATCGCGGTGGTCGGCGCCGGTCCGGCGGGCCTCGGTTTCGCGGTCACGGCGGCCGAGCGCGGTCACGCGGTGACGCTGTACGAAGCGGGGGCCGAGATCGGCGGCCAGTTCAACATCGCGAAGAAGGTGCCCGGCAAGGAGGAGTTCAACGAAACGCTGCGTTACTTCCGCAGGCAGATCGAGTTGCGCGGCATCACGCTGCATGTCAATACGCGCGCGAGCGCCGAGATGCTGCTGCAGGGTGAATTCGACGAGGTGGTGATCGCGACGGGCATCGTGCCGCGCACGCCGCCGATCGACGGCATCGGGCATCCGAAGACGCTCGGTTATCTCGACGTGCTGCGCGACGACAAGGCCGTGGGCCGCAGCGTCGCGATCGTCGGCGCCGGCGGCATCGGTTTCGACGTCGCGGAATATCTGGTTCATCGCGATGGCGGCGAACAGGTGGACGCGGACCGGTTCTTCAACGAATGGGGCGTCGATCGATCGTATGCGGGTGCCGGCGGGCTGGGCCGTGCGCAACCCGAGCCGGCCGCGCGGCAGGTGCATCTGCTGCAGCGCAAGGCATCGAAGATCGGCGACGGGCTCGGCAAGACCACCGGGTGGATCCACCGCACGGCGCTGAAGGCGCGCGGCGTCGGCATGTCGTCGGCGGTGACGTACCGTCGCATCGACGATGAAGGATTGCACGTGACGATCGACGGCGTCGAACAGACGCTGCCGGTGGACAACGTGGTGATCTGCGCGGGGCAGGAGCCGTCGCGCGAACTGGCGGAACAACTGCAGGCCGCCGGATGCCGCGTGCATCTGATCGGCGGCGCGTACGAGGCCGCCGAACTCGATGCGAAGCGTGCGATTCACCAGGGCACGACGCTGGCCGCGACGCTTTGACGCCGATTCGTTTCTTTTCCGTCCGATGAGTCAGGAGACTTCTGATGACACACTCACCGCTGCAAGTTCATCCCGCCGTCGCGAAATCGCTCGACGTGTGGCACGCGATGATCGACAACAAGGATTTCAGTGCGCTCGAATCGATCGTTCACCCGGATGCGGTGTTCCGTTCGCCGATGGCGTTCAAGCCGTACGGGCCGGCGCCCGCGCTGTTGATGGCGCTGCGCACGGTGATCACGATCCTCGAGAATTTCGTCTATTACCGCCAGTTCGTCACCGACGACGGCCTGAGCGTGGTGCTGGAATTCAGCGCGAGCGTCGGCGACAAGGCGCTGAAGGGGATCGACATGATCCGCTTCGACGACGAAGGGCGGATCGTGGAATTCGAAGTGATGGTCCGGCCGTTCAATGCGCTGCAGGCGCTCGGTACGGAAATGGGTGCGCGGCTCGGGCAGCAGTTGCCGGCGTTCAAGGTTGGCGGTTGAAGCGGACGATGACCGCGCAACTGCGCGCGTGTCCCGGTTCGGCCGGCCGTCGTGAGCGGATGGCGAAGTACGGCTTCACGCACGTGGAAATCGACGGCGTCGCGGCAGGCGGCGGTGCGACGTCGTCATGCCGGATGCCACGCGCGGTGTCGATCGTCGGCACGGCTGGCACCGCGTGCGTGTTCACACAGCTGCCGCTCGCGCCAGCCGCTCGGCGAACCAGTCGCAGACGAGCGCGGTGCGCTCGGACGCGTGGTTGTAGATCGTGTGCTCGCCGTCCGGCCAGACCTTGAGCGTCGCATCGCCGGACGTCGCGGCATCGAGAAACGGCTGTTGATCGTCGATCCGGATCAGCGGATCTTCACCGCCGTGCAGCACCAGCAGCGGACACGCGATACGGTCGCGTTCGGACGAGAAACGCATCCGCGCGAAGTTCGCCGCCACGGCATCGGGATCGTCGTTGCCGAGCATCGCCGCGGCCTGCTCGACGAACGTGCGGAACGGCAGCAGCGTCGGCGCCGCGAGCGCGCCGTTCACGCAACAGGCCGCGATCCGTCGGTCACTCGCGGCAGTCGACGCCGCCCACAACCCGCCGATGCTGTTCCCCCAGATACCGATCGGCCCGGACACACGATCGGCGACGTGATCGACGAAGCGCCGATAGGCGGCGCTCATGTCGACGTCGACGAAGATCCGCTGTTCGAGCCGCGTCTCGCCCTGGCCCGGCCCCTCGGCGAGCAGCGTGGCGAGGCCGCGTGCCGCGAGTGCGCGCGCGATCGGCCAGTACGCGAAGCCCCAGCCGCTCTGGCCGCCGAACACGATCACGGTGCCGCGTACGCGCTCCGCCGGCGGCCGCACCAGCCAGCCGATCAGGCGCGCATCGCCGAACGGCACTTCGACGCGTTCGATGCGCTTGTCGGACCAGCGCGCGAGGTCGTGCGACGCGTCGACGAGCCGTGCGTAGAGCGCGCGCTTGCGCGGCACGTCGTGGTTGAACGCCATCTGCGCGAACAGCAGGTTCGCGATGGCCATCGCCTGCGCGTCGGCGGCCGTGACCAGGTGGCCGGCATCCGCCGCCTGCGCGGCGCGCGCGAGCTGCGCGTCGGCCAGCGCTTCGGCCGCGACGTCCCACGGTTCGACGTTGGACGTGCGGGCGTGCAGCGCGGTTGCGTCCGCGTAGTCCATCCCGCAATCGAGCAGGCGCGTGACGGGCATCGCGCGCTGCAGCGACAGCGCGAACGGTGACAGTTCGGTCGTCATGCGTCGGCCTCCTTCACGATGCGTGGGTGACGGCTGCCGAAGCCGCGGCAGGCTCGCTCGAAACGGCAGACCAGTGCAGTGCGGCGCGCAGCGCGTCGACGAGCGCGCCGAGATCGCGCAGGTCCGTCACCGAACCGAACACGATGAAATCGGGCCGCTTGATATACGCGGCGATGCCGTGCGCGTGCATGAACGCGTGCTGCTCGCCGTCGAGATCGACCACGGCATCCGGCGCGCACACGTCGTCGGCCAGCACGGCCACGTGACAGCCGAGCTGCGCGAGGAATGCGCGCTGCGCGTCGTCGAGATGGCGGGCAGGGTGCTCGCGCGTGACGAGCTGGAAACCCTGGCCGACCACGTCGTCGAAACGGCCCTCGGCCGCGCCGCGCCGTGCGCGGCCTTGCGGGGCCGGTGCACCCGTCGTCGGCAGCAGCGTGCCGTCGGCTTGCGCGTGCACGATGCCGTGGCCGAGCTTCGGGAACGGCGGCATCGGCGGCATGTTGCCGGAGCGGAACGCCGCGTCGCGCTCGGCGACCTTGCGCGGATCGTCCTCGTTGACGACCTGCCCGAGAAACAGCGACATCTGCGTGATCGCCGTCACGTGCGGGCGGCGCTCGGCTTCATAGGTGTCGAGCAGGTCGGCGGACGCGCGCCCGGTCAGCACCAGGTCGAGCTTCCACGCGAGGTTGATGCCGTCGCGCATGCCGGAGCACGCGCCTTGTCCCATGTACGGCATCATCGTGTGCGCCGCATCTCCCGCGAGCAGCACGCGGCCGGCGCGCCAGCGTTCGGCCATGCGCGTCTCGAACGTGTAGACGACGTGCCGCAGCAGCGTCAGGTCGTCCGGGCCGTAGCCGTAGTGGTCGTTGAGCCACTTCCAGCCGGCTTCTTCCGTTTCCCATTCGGCCGTCGATTCGTTCGGCAGCACGCGCAGCTCGAAACGCGTGCGCTTCGTGCCGATCGGCATGTGCATGTACGCGCGCGCCGGATCGCAGTAGATCGTCGTGCGCGCGCAGCCGTCGCCGAGATCGCGCTTGTTTTCCGAATCGAGATTGAGCCAGCGTTCGTTGCAGCCGAAATCGGAGCGTTCGATGCCGAGCGTGCGGCGCACGAGGCTGTTCGCGCCGTCGGCGCCGATCACGTAGCGCGCGCGAATGACGCGCGGCCTGTCGGTCCATTGCGCGTCCTGGCCGTAGCGGGACGGATGCGCGGTCAGCGTCACGCCGTCGTCGTCCTGCCGCAGTGCGTCGACTTCCCAGCCGCGCAGGATCGTCACGTTCCTGAAGGCGCTGGCGCGCGCATCGATCGCGTCCTCGATGTCGGGCTGATAGATCGAGATGTGCGCGGGATAGCCGCATGCGCGGCCGGTCCAGTTCAGTTCGAGCAGCAGGTCGCCGTTCGCGTCGCAGTAGTGGTAGGTGTCGACGGCCTTCGCGTTGCGCAGCGCGTGATCGACGTCTGCACTGGCCTGCACGATGCGCGCGGTTTCGCCGTCGATGTGCGTGAGGCGCGGCAGGCCGTAGGGCGTCGGCCAGCGTTCGAGGACGATCACGCGATGGCCGGCGCGGCCCAGCATCGATGCTGCGACGAGGCCGGTCGGGCCGTAGCCGACGATCGCGACGTCGCAGTGTTCGGCGGTGCTGTCGCCGTGCGCGCTCGATTCGGTATTCATGTGGGGTGTCTCCATGATGGTGGTATTTGTTGGTTTGTCGTGTGTTCGATTCAGCGCGCGGTCGAGCCGGGCAGGTTGCCGTCGAACGCGTCCTGCAGCAGCGCGCGCAGGCCGTCGCGTTCGATCGGGCGAGGGTTCCAGTACGGATTGGCGGCCGCGAGATCGGCCGCGCGATCGAGGTCGGCTTCCTGCATGCCGATCGCCTTCAACGAGACGGGCGCGCCGTTGTCGAGCGCCAGTGCGTAGAGGCCGCGCGCCGCGTCGTTCGTGCCGATCGCGCGGGCGATGCGCTGCATCGCGTCCGGCGCATGCGCCGCGTTGTACGCGAGCGCATGCGGCAGCACGACCGTATGGGTCGGCGCGTGCGGCAGGTTGAAGCTGCCGCCGAGCGTATGACAGAGCTTGTGATGCAGCGCCATGCCGACATTGCCGAGCACCATCCCGCACAGCCATGCGCCGTAAAGCGCGTCGCTGCGTGCGCCGAGATCGGCGGTGTTGCGGCGCGCGCCGGGCAGGCCGCGCGCCAGCGCGCGAATCCCTTCTTCGGCGACGAGGCTCATCACCGGGTTCGCGTTGTTCGCGTAGAGGCCTTCCGCTGCGTGCGCGATCGCATTGAGGCCGCTCGTCACGGACAGCTCGACGGGCAGCGTGACGGTGAGCGCGGGATCGTAGATCACCGTTTTCGGCAGGACGCGCGCGTCGGAGCCCGTGCGCTTGATGCCGCCTTCCGTCAGGCCGTAGATCGGGGTCATCTCGCTGCCCGCATACGTCGTCGGGATGGCGAGGATAGGCAGGCTGCTTTCGAGCGCGATCGCCTTGCCGAGGCCGATCGTCGAGCCGCCGCCGATCGCGATCGCGCAGTCCGCACCGCACGACCGGGCGAACGCCTGCGCATCGCGGGCGATTTCGATCGGCACGTGCATCGTCGCGCGATCGTACAACCCGGCCGCGCGCGCGCCGAGCCGCTCGACGATGGGTTGTGCGAGGTCGCGCTGCTCCGGCGTGCAGAGCACGAGCGCACGCTGCGCGCCCAGTTCCAGCACTTCGCGTTCGAGATGGTCGAGGCTGCCTGCGCCGAAGATCACGCGTGCGGGGCGTGCCTGGTAAATGAAATTCATGTCGTCGTCACTCCATTGCATAGTCGACCTGGTGGCGCGCGATGCGCAGGCCGGCCAGTGAGTCGCGTACGCGTGCGTGTTCAGGATGCGTCGCGTATCCGTCGAGCGCTTCTCGCGACTCGAATTCGGCGACGAGAATCAGGTCGCACGCGTAATCGGCCGCGCTGAAATCCGCGCCGACCTCGAGGTGCGTCATGCCCGGAATCCGGCCGCGCAGGCTTTCGAATGCACGCTTCACGCTGGCGCGTGCCGCCGCGCGTTCGCCGTCGGTTTCGCCTGCGACGTTCCACATCACGACGTGCCGGATCATGCGCCGCGCCCGGCGGGATTGAGCACGAAGTCGTAATCGAGCGTGTAGAACGGCGTGTCCATGCGCGAACCGTCCGGCGCGATGCCGGGCGCGTGCCGCACCCAGTCGGCGACGAGCGTCGACCGTACGCCGAATACCGCGTCGGAGTCGAGATAACGGTCGCCGTCGCGAAACACGTGCGTGATCAGCGTTTCGTAACCGCGCGCCGCGATCATGAAATGCAGGTGCGCGGGGCGCCACGGATGACGGCCGAGCGCGTCGAGCATGGCGCCGACGGGGCCGTCGTGCGGAATCGGATACGGTTCGGCGAGGATCGAGCGGAACGCGTAACGGCCGTCGGCGCCGGTGCGCAGCCGGCCGCGCGCGCGGTGCGTGACCGAACCGTCGTCGGCCGGAAGCTGGACGTCGTAGTGCCCGTCCTCGTCGGCTTGCCAGACTTCCAGCGACGCGTGCGCGACCGGCATGCCGTCGATGCCGCGCACGTGGCCGGATACGAAACAGGGCTCGCCGCATGCGCCGTTCGCGATGTCGTCGAACATCGCGAACTCGGGGCTGCCGTCGACATAGAACGGGCCGAATACGGTCGCCTCCGTGCAGCCGGCCGGTTTCGCATGGTTCTGCGCGGTGACGAGGGTCGACAGCCCGAGCACGTCGGAAAGCAGGATGAATTCCTGGCGCTTGTCGTCGGTGATGTGCCCGACCGCGGTCAGGAAGCCGATCGCGGCCTGCCATTCGGCCTCGGTGAGTCGGGTCTCCCGCGCAAACGAATGCAGGTGCTGGACGAGACTGGTCATGACCGTGCGCAGCCGCTCGTCGCGACAGCCGGAGAGCGATGCGATCACGGCCTGCGTGATGGTGTCTTCGTTGAGATTGCGCATGGGGTTGTCTCCTGATGTCGTTGGATGGCGCGTTGACGTAACATTAATTCCTCCCCGGATCGTAAAAAAGATGGTTTGGAGGAGTTTTGTTCTCCGCCAAGTGGAAGAATCCAACGCATGGACAAGTGGACGCAGATCGAATTTTTCGTGCAGGTCGCCGAGCTGGGGAGCCTGTCGAAGGCCGCCGAGCGGCTCGGCATGTCGAGCGCGGCGGCGAGCCGCTGCCTGAATGCGCTGGAAGAACGGCTGGGGGCGCGGCTCGTCGAGCGGACCACGCGCCGCCTGTGGCTGACCGACGCGGGGCACGAATACCATCGGCGCTGCGTCGCGATCCTGACGGAGCTGTCGGAGGCCGATGCGGCGGTCAACGAAACGAGCGTCAATCCGGCCGGCACGCTGCGCGTGACCGCTTCCGTATCGTTCGCGTCGATCTATATCGCGCCGGCGTTACCGGAGTTTCACCGGCGCTACCCGAACCTGAACGTGCAGATCATCGCGGCGAACCGCTACCCGGATTTCATCGAGGCGGGCATCGACGTGGCGATCCGCACGCGCGAGCATGAAGCGGATTCGGGCATCACCGTGCGCAAGCTCGCCGAGACACGGCGCGTGCTGGCCGCGTCGCCCGGGTATCTGGCGAAGCACGGCGCGCCGGCGACGCCCGATGCGCTGTGCGACCACCGGTTGCTGGTCTACAACCTCGCGAACGATCCGTACGTGCTGCATTTCCGCCGCGGCGCGAAGAAGCAGTCGGTCACGATCAGGAGCGTGCTCGATGCGAACGAAGGGCAGGTGATCCGCGCGGCGGCGCTTGCCGGGCTCGGCATCCTGATCCAGCCGCTCTACATCATCCACGAGGATATCGTCGCGGGAAAGCTGGTGCCGGTGCTCACCGATTGGCAACTGCCGGCGCTCACCGTCAACATCGCGTACCAGAGCCGCCGTCACCAGCCGGCGAAGATCCGCGTCTTCACCGAGTTCCTGATCGAGCGTTTCGAACGCCTCGGGCTCGCGCGCAAATGGAAGGAGGTCGGCCGCTGATCGCGGGCCGTCGCCGCGCCGCCGCGCATTTCTCCGTGTAACGAAGAACTGTTCTCCTGAAGGTCGTCTTTTTCGCCGCTGTCGTGCGCTTTACATTGCGTCTCCCCGGGCCTGCGATGCCCGGCCCGCGATGACACGATAACAATCCGGTCTGGAGACGACATGAAATTCACCTTGCGACGGGTACCCTTGGCATTCCTGATCGCCGGCGCCATGCAGGTTCCGGCGTCGGCCACGGAGAACGGGCAGATCAGCTATCCGTTCGGCGTCAACACCGTGCTGAACGGGCTGCTTCCGCCGCCCGGCAACACGCAGTACTTCAACTACGCGCTGTACTCGGTATCGAACCGGTTTGCCGGGCCGGACGGCGGCAGCGCGGTGCCGGGGTTTCACCTGAGCGTCGTCGCGGAAACGCCGCGCGTGGTCCATACCTGGGGCGCGACGTTCGGGCCGTTCTCGCTGTCGAGCAGCGCGATCGTACCGATCGTGCACCTGCATCTGTCGACGCCGGGCGGTACGGGAAACCGCACGTCGCTCGGTGACGTGATCCTCGAGCCGTTCATGATCAACTACGCGAACGCATCGAAGACCTTCTTCGCGTTCTTCTCGCCGTCGTTCGCGGTGCCGAGCGGCGCGTATGCGGCGAACCGGATCGCGAACACGGGATTGAACACGTATGCGTTCCTGCCATACGTCAGCACGACCTGGTTTCCGGGCCGCGACTGGGAGATCTCGACGACCACGCTGCTGGAGCTGAATTCGCCGAACCATGCGACGCGGTACCACTCGGGTGCGGTGGCCGTGCTCGATTACCTGGTCGGCTATTCGATCGACCGGCGCGTGCAGGTCGGCGTGCAGGGCACGTTCCTGAAGCAGTTCACCGACGATACGCGGGACGGCATCAAGGTCGCGTCGGACGGTTTTCGCGGGCAGTCGGTCGCGATCGGCCCGCAGCTGCGTTACATGTGGGGGCCGGCGTCGGGCGTGGTCGTGAAATACCAGCACGAGTTCGCGGTGCGCAACCGGCCGCAGGGCGACAAGCTGTGGGTGCAGTTCAGTTTTCCGATCTAGGCGGCGACGTTGCGCCGGCCGGTCGCGGCGCGCGTCATGGGCACGGCGGCGGGTCGTAGCGGTCGTCTGCGTGTGCCGAAGTCGCAATCCCGACGGAGGCGCGTGGCGCTCAGCGTGGCCGCGATCGAGCGGATGTCGGCGCGACCGCCGGCCAGGATATCGGCCAGGACGCCACGATCGAATGCGAACAGCGCATCGGCCGACAGCCGTTTCCCCTGTGCGACCGGGACGTCATGCAACGCGACGGTTGTCGCATATTCGCGAGCGGCAGGTCGACGAGAGCCGGTGCGCTTTTGCGATTGCGTTTGCATCGCGGCGTCGAAAGCGACATGCATCGGGCGGACTGGCTTCGCGGCGGCCGACGCGGTCGTGTCGGCGACACGTGAGCCGGCGTACCGGCCGATTTATCCAGTGATGCTGTAGAGGCGACCCGTCACGGGTTCAGCCATAGGCCGGGCGTGCTGGTCCACGAATCCTGACAAAACCCTGACGGGATAAATTGATATAACGTATCATCCGACGTTTGGATCGACGGCCGTCCGACGCTGTTGGGCAAGCCACGTGCGACGACACCACACGAAGACCGATACGAAGTGACGAAGACGAAACACATGCGGGCGCGCGACGCGCGGCTGCACGCCGGCTCGCGCCGGCACGACGGGGGATGGCGCTCGCGTGCCGCGTATGGTTGCGCAACCTGGGTGGGGTGCGCGATGGCGACGTCCGCCGCGCTTGCCGCGGAAGCGGCCGCACCTGCACCCGACGACCGCCATGCGCTGCCGGCGATCAACGTCAGCGCGCGATCCGCACCGGCCGACCCGCTGACGCAACCGCTCGAAACGGGCTCGCGGCTCGGGCTGGCAAGTCTCGATACGCCGGCAAGCGTCGAGTCGGTCACGGCCGGCACGATCGAGGCACGCGGCGATCGCACGGTGCTCGACGCGGTGACGCGCACCGCGGGGTTCGCGAGCGCGATGGCGCCCGGCACCGGCGGCACCGCATTGAGCGTGCGCGGCTTCAGCGGGCAGGAATCGGTGATGACGCTGCTCGACGGCGTGCGGCTGATGCCGGCGGCCGGCACGATCACCTTCCCGTTCGACACGTGGTCGGTCGAGCGCATCGAGGTGCTGCGCGGCCCGGCGTCGGTGCTGTATGGCGAGGGGGCGATCGGCGGCGTCGTCAACGTGGTGCCGAAGCGGCCGCAGCGCACGCGCGAGACGACGCTGCAGGCCGGCGTCGGCCCCGACGGCGCGAAGCGCTTTGCGTTCGATACGACGGGCGCGCTCGGCCCGAGGCTGTCGTATCGCTTCTACGCGAGCGATGCACGCGCGAACGGCCTCGCCGAGCGGGCCGATACGCATACGACGGCCGTCGGCGGCGCGTTGAAGTTCGATGTGAGCCCGAAGCTCACGCTGACGCTCGACTTCGACTACGGTCGGCAGATGCCGGCGACCTACCATGGCGTGCCGGCACCGAACGGCGTGCTCGATCCGTCGCTGCGCAAGCTCAACTACAACGTCGGCGATGCGACGATTGCCTACTACGACCAGTGGACGCGCCTGTCGGCCCGCTACCGGCCGACGGCCGGCGTGACGATCGACAACCAGCTCTACTACCTGACGTCGAACCGCCACTGGCGCAATGCCGAATCGTATGCGCTCGACACCGCGACGGGTCTCGTCACGCGCGGCGACTATCTGGACATTGGCCATCACCAGCGGCAGATCGGCGATCGGCTGAGCGCACGCTTCGACGGTACGCTGTTCGGCCGCGCGAACCGCTTCGTCGTCGGCACGGAATTCAGCCAGGTCACGTTCAGTGGTACCAACAATTCGCCGTATGGTGGCGAATCGACGGTGCCCGCGCACGGTTTCGATCCCGGCGTGTTCACGAGCCCCGACCCGACGGTGCCGCAGTTCAGCACGCGGGCACGGCAGGCGGCGGTGTTCGCCGAGAACCGGCTCGACGTGCTGCCGTGGCTCGCGTGGGTGAGCGGCCTGCGCTACGACCACATCGCGTTCAGTCGCGAGCAGGCGGCGAGCGGCGCCGGCTTCGACAAGCGCTTCGCGAACGTCGGCTGGCGCACGGGCTTCGTGTTCGAAGTCGCGCCGACGCTCAGCGCCTATGCGCAGTACACGACAGGCGCGGAGGGCCTCGGCTCGCTGTTGACGCTGTCCGTGTCGCAGGCGAACTACCGGCTCGCCACCGGCGAACAGTGGGAGGCCGGCGTCAAGCAGACGCTGGTCGACGGCCGCGCCTACTGGACCTTCGCGGTATACGACATCACGAAGCGCAACCTGCTCAGCACTGATCCGTTCAATCCCGCGCTGCGCCGGCAGGTCGGCCGGCAATCGTCGCGCGGCATCGAGCTGACGGGCGGCGCGCGGCTGCCGCACGGCTGGACGGTCGACGCGAACGTCGCGCTGCTGCGCGCTCGCTATGACGAGTTCAACGAGAAGGTCGGCAGCGCGACGGTGTCGCGCGCCGGCAATGCGCCGGCCAACGTCCCGCAGCAGACGGCGAACCTGTGGCTCGGCTGGGCGTTTGCCGAGCGCTGGCAGGCGAATGCGGGCATGCGTTACGTCGGCGCGACGTACGGCGACGACGCGAACCGCATACAGGTGCCGTCGTACACGGTGTTCGATGCGTCGCTGCGCTGGCAGCCGACGTCGCGCACCGAGCTCGCGCTGTACCTGCGCAATCTCGCGAACCGCACGTACGCGGTGACGACGTCGAACGCTGGCGAGCAATGGCTGCTCGGCCCGTCGCGCTCGGCGGAGCTCGTCGCGACGATGCGCTTCTAGTGCGGCGCGGCGAGCCTCCCGTGGCGCACATGCTCGACATCGAACGCGTGAGCTGGTCTCCCGGCGGCGCGATCGCCGTGCTCGATTCGGTGACGCTGAGCGTGGCCGACGGCGAGTTCGTCGGGCTGGTCGGCCCGAACGGCAGCGGCAAGACGAGCCTGCTGCGCTGCGTGTTCCGTTACGCGCGGCCCGATGCGGGCCGTGTCGCGCTCGACGCGCAGGACGTGTGGCGCATGCGGCCGCGCGCGGTCGCACAGCGCATCGCGGTGCTGCAGCAGGAGACGCCCGACGATTTCGGGCTGACGGTCGACGAACTGGTCGGCATGGGGCGCACGCCGCACAAGCGGCCGTTCGACGCGGAGACGGCGGACGATCGCCGGATCGTCGAATCCGCACTGCACGACGTCGGCCTCGTCGAGCGCCGCGCACAGCGCTTCGCGTCGCTGTCGGGCGGCGAGAAGCAACGCGCGCTGCTGGCTCGTGCGCTCGCGCAGCAGCCCGAACTGCTGCTGCTCGACGAACCGACCAATCATCTCGACCTGCGCCATCAGCTCGAACTGCTCGCGCGCGTGCGGCGCCTCGGCATCGCGACGCTCGCCACGATTCACGATCTCAATCTCGCGGCCGCGTATTGTGACCGGCTCCACGTGCTCGCGCACGGCAGGGTCGTCGCATCGGGCGCGCCGGCCGACGTGCTGACCGAAGCGCTGCTGCGCGACGTGTTCGGCGTCGTCGCGCTCGTCGATCGCCATCCGGTCACGAGCCGGCCGCGCATCACGCCGCTTCATCCGGAATGACCGCCATGCCGTTTCCTGTCCTGCCCTCCGCGTTGCAGTCTGCGTCGTCGTCCGCATTCCGCCGGCTGGTTGCCGCGATCCTGCTCGGCTGCGCGGCCGCGCATGCGGGCGCCTATCCCGTCACCGTGCGCAGTTGCGATCGCGACGTGACGTTCGACCGCGCGCCGACGCGCGCGGTGAGCAACGACGTGAACCTGACCGAGATGATGCTCGTGCTCGGCCTGAAGGACCGGCTCGTCGGCTACACCGGCATCGGCGGCTGGAAGACGGGCACCGCGCGCGTGCGCGACGCGCTGCGCGGCGTGCCCGAACTGGCGAGCCAGTATCCGTCGCTCGAGGTGCTGGCGGCCGCGCGTGCCGACTTCTATCTCGCGGGCTGGAACTACGGGATGCATGTCGGCGGCGCGGTGACGCCGGCGACCCTCGCGCCGTTCGGCATCCGGACGTACGAGCTGACCGAATCGTGCTCGCATGTGATGAAGCAGACGGCCGCGTCGTTCGACGACGTGTTCCGCGACCTGAACAATCTCGGCCGGATCTTCGGTGTCGACGCGCGCGCCGCGCAGGTCGTGGCTGCGATGCGCGCGCGTCTCGCGGCGGTGTCGCGCGCGATCGGGCGTCCGGAGTCGCTGCGCGTGTTCGTCTACGACAGCGGCACCGACAAGCCGATGACGGCCGGCGCGCTCGCGATGCCGACCGCGCTGCTGACGGCGGCCGGGGCGCGCAACGTGATGGCCGACCTGCCGCGCAGCTGGACGCAGGTGAGCTGGGAAAGCGTGGTCGCGCGCGATCCGCAGGTGATCGTGATCGTCGACTATTCGGCCGTGACGGCCGCGCAGAAGCAGCAGTTCCTGCTGAGCCAGCCGTCGCTCGCGCGCGTGACCGCCATTCGCGATCGGCGCTTCGTCGTGATTCCCTACGATGCGGCGACCCCGGGCCCCGAGAACGTCGCGGCCGTCGAGACGCTGGCCCGCGCGCTGTATCCGGCCGCGTTCGCCGGGCCGGCGCGATGAGCGGGCACGTGCGTGCGTCGCGGCCCGGCATGCGCACGGTGCTTCCGGCGCTGGCGCTGCTGCTGGTCGTGTCGATCGTCGTATCGGCCGCGTTCGGTCCGGCGCCGATCGCGATGCCGGCGGCGGTGCGGATCGTCGCCGCGCACATCGTGCCGGCGTTCGGCGAGGCCGGCGCGTTCGCGGCGGGGGCGGGCGACGACAGCATCGTCTGGCTGATCCGGATGCCGCGCGCGTTGCTCGCCGCGATCGTCGGCGCGACGCTGGCAGCGGTGGGCGTCGCGTTGCAGGCGGCGACCGCGAACCGCCTGGCCGATCCGCACCTGCTCGGCGTGAGCGCGGGCGCGATGCTCGGCGCCGTCGCGGTCACCGTGCTGGCCGGCGCGGCACTCGGCCCGTTCACGCTGTCGGCTGCCGCCTTCGCGGGCGCGCTTGCGGCGACGGCCTGCGTCATCGCGCTCGCTTACCGGCGCGGCCGGCTCGAATCGGACCGGCTGCTGCTCGCGGGCGTATCGGTGTCGTTCATGATGGCCGCGTTCGGCAACCTGCTGCTGTATCTCGGCGATCAGCGCGCCGCGTCGTCGGTGCTGTTCTGGATGCTCGGCGGCGTCGGGCTCGCGCGCTGGGATCTGCTGCCGGTGCCGGCCGCATGCGCGGTGCTTGCCGGCGGCGCGCTGTACGCGCGCCGGCGCGAACTGAATGCGCTGATGTCGGGCGACGTGGCCGCGGCCGCGCTCGGGGTGCCGAGCGCGCGGATGCGGCGCGAGGTGTTCGTCGTCGCGTCGTTCGCGACCGGTGCGATGGTGGCGGTGAGCGGGGCGATCGGCTTCGTCGGGCTCGTGACGCCGCATCTGTGCCGCCGCGTCGTCGGTGCCGAGCACGGCAGGCTGCTGCCGGTTGCCGCGCTGACCGGCGCGATCCTGCTCGTGTGGGCCGATGTGGCCGCCCGCACGCTCGCGGCGCCGGAGGATCTGCCGATCGGGATCGTGACCGCGATGTTCGGCAGCCTGTTCTTCGTCGCGCTGTTGCGCCGCCGCTGAGCAACGCGTGTGCACCGGCGGCGGGCGCTCAGGCGAGGGCGCTTGCGGCGCGCGTCATTGCCGCGGGATGGCCATCCTTGTGCCGCGGCCGAATGCGTCGCCCCGCGCGAGGGTATCCGGCACGTCGAACAGGTTGTCCGGCAGCGTTCGCACGGGCAGCGTGATCACGAAGCGTGCGCCGCCGAGCGGTGAATCCTCGAGCCGCACGTCGCCGCCGTGCACCTGCGCGACGCGCCTCACGATCGCGAGCCCGAGCCCGAAGCCGCCGGTTTGCCGGTCGCGGCTGGAGTCGAGCCGCTGGAACGGTTCGAACACGCGGGCGCGTTCGGCGGCCGGAATGCCGGGGCCGTCGTCGTCGACGCTCAGCACGAGCGCGCCGGACGCGTCGCTGGCGGCGGCGAGCAGCACGGTGCGCGATGCATAGCGCGCGCCGTTGCGGATCAGGTTCAGCAACGCGCGGGCAACCAGCTTCGGGTCGCACACGTGGGTCGCGGGAGCACCGAGCGTCGATACGTCGAGCGAGATGCCGCGATCGGCGACATCGTTCGAGACGTTGCCGGCGACGCTGTCGATCAACGCGTCGACGACGACTTCCATCGGCGCGAGCTGGCTCGCGCCCTGTTCGAGCCGGCCGATCGTCAGCAGCTCGGTGACGAGCTCGTCGAGTTCGCGCACGTCGCGGCGCAGCGCGTCGCGGCGTTCGCGCATCCGGCCCGTTTCACCGGGCTCGGCGAGCAGCGCGAGCCCGAACTCGAGCCGCGCGAGCGGCGTCTTCAGTTCGTGCGAGATGCCGTGCATCATTTCGCGCTGCTGCTTGATCGATGCCTCGATGCGCTCGGCCATGTCGTTGAACTGTTGCGACAGTTCGTCGATGTTCGACTTGCCCGACAGCTTCACGCGCGTCGACAGCGTGCCGGCGCCGAATGCGCGTGCGGCGTCCTGCAGCTTGCGCAGGTCGCGCCAGTGATAGTGAACCCACAGCACCACCGCGAGCAGTGCGCTGAGCGCGAGCAGCATGTATGCATAGATCTTGATGTCGAGGCTGAATGCTTCGATCGGCCGCGCATGCAGTACCGAACCATCTGCAAGCGGCATGTAGTAATCCTTGTGGTCGTAGCTGATCGAGATTCGGCCGGCGTCGAGATCGCGCAGCGGCTCGCCGCTCAATTGCGCGCGGGCGGTGGCCATCGGCATGAAGTCGAACCTTTCGTTGCCGTGTTTCGCGAGCTCGCGCAGCGCGAACTTGCGCTGCTCGCCCGGGTGGCGTTCGAGGTAATCGTTGAGCACGAACGCGTAGGTCGTCAACGACTCCCGCTCCGCCTGCGCGGTGCGATCGTAGAAGATCCGGTCGAACGACAGCTGGACGAAGATGATCGACGCGGCGACGAACAGGATCACGACGAGGTACAGCCTGATCAACGGGCGCAGCATTTATTCGTCCCACGCGGAAGGGCTGAACAGGTAGCCGCGGCCCCAGATCGTCTTGATCTTGTGCGGCTCCGACGACGCATCCTCGAAGCGGCGGCGCAGCTTCGAGATGCCGGAATCGACCGAGCGGTCGAGTCCGTCGAACTCGATCCCGCGCAGCTGCTTCAGGATGTCGTCGCGGCTCAGCACGGTGCCGGCCGCGCGCGCGAGAATCAGCAGCAGGTTGAACTCGGCAGTCTTGAGGTCGACCGGCTCGCCGCGCCAGGTCACGGTGCGGTTCGGCGGCGAGATCGCCAGCTCGCCGAACACGAGCGCTTCGGGTGCGGCCACGGGCGTGTCGGCGGCGGCCGGCTGCGCACGGCGCAGCAGCGCGCGGGCGCGCGCGACCAGCACGCGCGGCTCGATCGGCTTCGTCACGTAGTCGTCGGCGCCCGTCTCGAGGCCCGCGACCTGGTCGTAGACGTCCAGGCGCGCGGTCAGGATCAGCACGGGGACGTTGGTGAACGCGCGGATGCGCCGGCAGACTTCCATCCCGTCGAGGTTCGGCAGCATCAGGTCGAGTATCACGAGGGCCGGCTGGTGCTCGCGCACCGCCGCGACGGCGAGGTCGCCGCGCCGGACGACCGTCACCGCGAATTCATAGCTGTCGAGGTATTCGCGAACGAGCTGCGCGAGGCGGTCGTCGTCCTCGATCAGCAGCACGCGGTATTTGAGCGGATCTTCGTTCATGGTCTCCTCAGGATGCGCGCGCCATCTCACGCCGTGGCAAGCCGGGGTGCGGCGCGGCCCGCAGATTCTATCCGGCGCACCGAACGCCGGGGGAGCGGTACGACAATCTCGAACAATCAAACACAATTGAGCACAGATTCTCCGAAGATTCAGGACAGTCTCGGCGCAGGGCGGCACCTAGACTGCGGGCTCCGTCACTTCTATCTCAATATTGTGCGCCCAATACTTCGCCGCTACCGCTATTGCATGCCGCTCGCCGGCCTGACCCTCGCCGCCGCCGCCCACGCGGAAAACCAGTATTCGCTGTCGCTTGGCGGTGGTTTCGCACCGCGCTACCCGGGCAGCAACCAGTACCGCGGCGTCGTTGCGCCGGGGCTTTCCGCGAAGTTCGGTAACGGCTTCTTCATCGACAGCACCGAGGGCGCCGGCTACCGGCTCGACCTGCCGCACGGTGTGTTCCTGTCGGCGGCCGTGAGCTACGACGCGGGCCGCGCGGACGAGAACCGCTTCGACATGCCGGGCTCCGACTACCTGAAGGGCATGGGCCGGATTCCGGGCTCGGTGCTGGTGGGCGTGCGCGCGGGCGTGACGCTCTTCAACGCGGCGGAGCTGAGCGTCACGATCGACACCCCGGTGACGCACACGTCGCGCGGCGTGTCGGGGCACGTGGATCTCGCGGTGCCCGTGTTCAAGACCTCGCAGCACGAGATCATCGTGACGGGAACCGTGCACGCGGGCTCGGGGCGCTACACGCAGACGTTCTACGGCGTGACCGATGCACAGTCGATGACGAGCCGGTTCCGGCCGTATTCGACGAGCGGCGGGATCGACAGCGCGTCGATGGCGGTCGCGTGGAACTGGACGCTGTCTCAGCACTGGTCGGTGCTCGCGACGGGGGGCGTGACGCGCTTGCTTGGTCGCTACGGTGACAGTCCGATCGTCCAGTCGCGCAGCAACTATTACGGCATCGCGGGCGTGACCTACAAGTTCTGAGTGAGTTGCCGGCGCGCGCATGCCGTACGTGCGGGCGTCGGTGTTGCAACCGTCGCGGCGAATCGCGTGCGGTAACATGCAGGCGGGTCCGGCGCCGTGCCGGACTTGCGACCCGGTTCGCCGCCACGGCCGGACCGTATCGCATCACCGCCGACATGCGCCGGCCGGCCTTCGTCGAGGAACGGTCGGCGGCGCGCGGCACCGATCATTCATGCGACGCCGGGCCGTGCACGAAGGCCGCATACGGCACACCGGGGCGCGACAGGGAGAAACCGATGAAGAACACGATCGCGATACTCGTTGCACTCGTTGCGAGCGCAACCTTTGCAGGATGTGCGGACATGAACACGAAGCACCCCAACGCCACCGCCGGCGGCGCGGTGATGAACCCCGCACCGTCGGGCGCCGCGAGCGCGTGCAAGGCGGACGCCGCGCCGGACGACGCGCTGGTCGGAAAAACCGAGGCCGATGCGGCCGCGCTGCTCGACGGCTGCCTGTGGCGCGTGCTCGAGCGCGACGGCAAATCGCTGCCGGGCACGATGGACTATCGCCAGGAGCGACGCGACCTCGGCATTCGTGACGGCAAGGTGATCTGGGTGCGGCGCGGGTGATGGATTCGGCCGCTGCGTCCGGTTATGCGGTGGCCGTCCCGGATTGCCGCGCGGGAGCGGCTGTGTCGGCCGTCGTCGCGGGGGTGACGAGCATCACGCCGCGTGCGAGCGGATCGCTGACCGATGCCGCGAATACCGCTTGCCGCTCCTCCGTCGCGCGATCGGCGGCGACCGCCAGCGCCGCCAGCGCGAGTGCCGCGCCGCTTGCGCCGTTGGCGAGCCCGAGGTGGCGGCTGCGCTCGGCGGCCTCGTCGCCCCAGGTCTGTTCGCCGACCGTCACGACTTCGGTGCGACGACTGCCGCGCTGATCGGCGTCGGTGACGAATCCGGGTGCCGTCAGGTCGGGATGCAGCATCGACAAGCGTGTACTCGCCGCGGTGAGCAGCTGCCCGAGCGTCGTCGATTCGGCCTTGCCGTGATCGGCGGAGCCCGCGCGGCGCGCGGACGCGATGCGATGGAGCGACGGCGCGGGCATCGCATGCGGGGCGTCGGGATGACCGAGCAGCAGCGCGCATGCGCCTTCGCCAGGCGTTACGCCGTCCGGCCGATCGCGGCCGTAGAGCCGGCCCGTGCGGTCCAGCGCGTCGACGGCATCCTGGCTTGCGGTGGAGTCGAATGCGAGCACGACGTGCAGATCGGCGGACGGTTGCAGGTGCAACGCCTGGATCAGTTCGTCGATGACCGCCCACGCTTGTACGGGATCGGCGACCGTGCGCAGTTGCGCGCGAACGATGCCCGGCGCGACGGCTTCCCGTGCCGTGTGCGCATCGAGCCATGCGGCAAGCGTTGCGGCGACCGGTAGCCAGCGGTCCGGCATCAGCAGGTGGAGCCTGAGCGGCGATGCGTCCGCGCCGGACAGCACGGCATGCCGCTCGCGCAATTCGTCGAGCGCATCGGCGGCCAGCAGCAGCCCGCGCCAGTGCTCGTCCCGCAGAGTTTCCTGCGTGCCGGGCGCAAGGAGGCTCGCATCGAACCGGTCGGGCGACACCGAATCGACCGTGCTGGCGAATACGCCTGTTCCGTCCGGGCGTTGCAGTTTGGGGTGAAGCGCGACGGGATGCCCTTCCCGGGCCGCCGCATCGATTTCCGCGGTCGTCGCACCCGTCGGCAGCCGGACGCTGCTGTCGAGCAGCAGGGCAGACCACGTGTGCGACTCGGCATCCTGCGTGGCCGTCGCGTCCTTCGACGCGGACGACGTCGCCGGTGCGGCCGCCGCGGGTGCCGAGCCCTGGCAGAGCCCCCGACGCAACCATGCCACGCAAACGGCGAGCGCCGCCGGCAGCACGAGTCCGTATAGCAGGAGATCCCTGGTGGTCGGTGCATGTCGGGTCGTCTTCCACCAGACGAACACGGCGACCCACACCGCGACGAATAGCGCGGCGACGAATGCCGTTTTGCGCAACCCCGTGATCATTTCCGTCGATTCCCCCGTGACTTGCCGACGTCGTGTGTCAGTTGCCGTCACTGCCTGCCGTTTTGCTCGCGACCAGCACGGCGCCGCAGGCCGTCTTGTAGCCGTCGCGTGCGACGCCTTCGCCTTGCACGATCATCGTGTCGTCGCCGTCGACGATGTGATTCGGGCCGTGCACCGGACACGTCACCGTGTCGTTGCGGCGAGCGATGCCGCGACCGTCGACCGACGACAGCGTGGATGCACTGGTCACGGTGCCGCCATGGCTGTGCTTGTCGCCAAGGACGATGAAGGGTTGGGTCATACGGATGGGCCTCCTTGCGGGATCGTCGTCGCTGCATCCGGATTTCCCGATCCCGGATGTCATCGACGACGCTTTTCGAATCTATTTCGACTGAATCAGGTATTTATTACCTTTCGGCAATAATTTCCTGATTCGGTTGAATAGTCAGGTAGCTGTCGAACTGAAAGCAGCCATTATCGTGTGTGAAGCCCGTACGTCAAGGTCTCGCGTTTTTTTATCAGGTGTTTGCCTGTAGCGGAGTCTGACTGTGTAATTTAAAATAGTAAGCTTCAGAAAAAGGGGCGCATCCATTCGGCCGACTGGCGTGCGTTCCGCCTGATGGCGGGGCAGGTGCCCGTACCAGACAGTGCTGCAGGGGAATTCCGTGTGTTTCCTGCCGGTTGGGCGTGGCGATCGCGATGCAGGCAATCATGCATCGTCTCGTGTTCGTCGCAGCCTATGCACCTAAAAACGTCAAATCCTGAGAGAGCGGGAATCGCATGAGCGTCATCAAGGAATTTGCGTCTCTATTCGGCGCATTCAATCGCCTGTATTCGCTGGACGGATCCGGCGCGCTTGCTGCATTTCAAATCGAGCGCTGGACCGGTCGCGAATCGCTCTCCGATCTCTTTCAATGGAACGTCGATGCGCTGTCGACGGATCCCGCACTGGATCTCGACGCGATGCTCGGGCAGCGTGTCGCGATTCGCACCACGCTCGCGAACGGCACGACGACGCTGCGTAGCGGACTCGTCGCCGAGGCCGAGTGCATCGGTTACGACGCAGGTCTCGCTCGCTACCATCTCCAGATCGTGCCGTGGCTCGCGGCGCTCACGCATGCGCGTGACGAGCGAACCTTCGTGAATCAGACGCTCGCCGACGTGCTCGACACGGTGTTCGCGCCGTACGCCGGGATCGCGCGGTGGCGCCTCACGCCGGATGCGGGCCGGCGTCTCGACGCGCTGGCTCCGGTCGCGTACCGCGTGCAGTACCGCACTCATACACACTACGAATTCGTGCAGCATCTGCTGGCCGAGGCCGGCCTCGGGTTCTGCTTCGTCGAGGACGAGGACGCGCCCGCCGGGCATGCGATGCTGGTCTTCGACGACAGCGCGCAACTGGCCGAGGACGAGACGTCGGCGCGACGCGGCGGGGTGCCGCGCCGCTCGAGCGGGACAGCGACCGACGCCGACGACGTGATCCTCGGGATCGGGCAGTCGCTGTCGCTGACGGCCGATCGCGTCACGCTGATCAGCAGCGACTACCGCGCGAACCGCGCGACCACCGCGAGCACGGATCTCGGCCGGCCGAACGGCACGCGCGAGCTCTACGACGACGTCGGGCCGGAAGCGTTCGACACCCTGCGCGACGCGGAAGACACGGCGCGGCGCCAGGCCGACGCGATCGTGTCGCGCGCATGTTTCTGGACCGGCTACGGCACGCTGCGCACGGCGCGCGCCGGGCGTGCGCTGAAGCTCGTCGATTCCGGCTGGCAAGCCGTGCGCGGTGCCGCGGCGCCCGAGGATTTTCTGCTGACGCACGTCGAGCACGTCGGGATCAACAATCTCCCGCCGACCGTCATGGAAGCCATCGAGCGGCAACTCGGGCCGCTGCCGGCGACGCAGCTCGATCCGCGCGTGCTCCGGCAAGCGCAGGCCGGCGGTTACGCGAACCGGTTCGATGCGGTGCCGCGCTCGCAAGTCTGGCGGCCCACGCTGGCGGACGGGACCGGGCAGCGGCTCAATCCGGTTGCGACGGCGCTGGGCGCGCAGACGGCGATCGTCGTCGGTCCGACCGGCAGCCCGCAGCCCGGTTCGACGGGGCCGGTGCATGCCGACGCGCAAGGGCGCTTGCGCGTCCGGTTCCACTGGCAGGCGGAAGACGATACGGGCACCTATCCGACGCGCGCGATTCAACGGCTCGCGAGCGACGGACACGGTCTTCAGCAGGTGCCGCGCATCGGCCATGAAGTCCTCGTGCAGTTTCACCACGGGCTGATCCACCGGCCGATCGTGCTCGGCGGCCTGTTCAACGGCCGCGGCGAAGGCGGTGAGTCGCCTTCGCCGGGCGGCGCGGCCGGGAAACCGCTCGACGCATCGATCTACACGCAGGCGGGCGACCATGCGCCGAGCGCGCAGGGCAATCTCGCGAGCGGGCTGAGCCCCGCGTGGCACGGCGCCGGCGGCGGCGCGGATCGTCACAATCACGCCGGCGCGCTGTCGGGCTTCAAGAGCCAGGGGTTCGACGGGCAAGGTCACAACCAACTGGTCGCGGACGATTCCGACGGCATGGGGCGCCTGCAGATGGCGACCACGCACGCGGCGACGCAACTGAACCTCGGCCATCTGCGTCATCAGTCCGACAACTATCTCGGCAGTTTTCGCGGCCAGGGCGTCGAATTGCGCTCGGACGCCTACGGTGCGATGCGTGCGACGCGCGGCTTGCTGGTGTCGAGCTATGCGCTTGCCGGCGCCGCACAGCCGGCGGGCGATGCATCCGCGCTGCAGGCGCTGCTCGCGCGGCACGCCGCGCTGGTCGGCCGGTTCGACAAGACTGCCGATACGCACGGGACGCTGCCGTTCGCCGCGCAGCGCGGCGTGGAGCAGGCGGGCCAGTCGTCGCTGAACGACAAGGCCGCGCCGCTTGACGCGCTCGCGCAGAGCTTCGCAACGACGGTCGGCGCGAACGGCTACGCACAGGCATCGGCCGATGCCGCGCAGCGATCGACGGGCAACGCACTGCCGCATACGGGCGACGCGGTGCTCGGGATCGAGGCACGGGGCGGACACGGGTCGATCGCCGGGCAGGCGCTCCAATGGGCGGCCGGCGAAACGCTGTCGCTCGGCAGCGGTGCCGACTTCAATCTCGCCGCCGCGCAGCAGCTGCGCATTCACAGCGGGCAGGGCATCGGCTGGCTGGGCGGCGCGAGCCATGCGGACGGCGTCGGCATGAGCCTGATCTCCGGCAAGGACGGGCTGACGCTGCAGGCGCAGCGCGACGTGCTGGGCCTGCGTGCGCGCGACGACCTGAAGGTCGCGTCCGCGAGCGCGGATGTCGAGATCGCCGCGAAGAAGACGGTGCATCTCGCGGTGAGCGGCGGCGCGCATGTGACGATCGAAGGCGGCGACGTCACGTTCGGCTGCCCGGGCAAATTCGTCGTGTATGCCGCGCAGCATGCTTTCGTGGGCCCTGATCAAATGAGTACACCGTTGCCGCAGTTTCCCGAGAAGGTGTGCGTCGAATGCCTGCTGCACGCGATGCAGTCGGGTAGCGCGCTGGCGGGCAAGGCAATCTGAGCATGACGATCGAACCGACCGACTGGATCGACCGCTATCCCGACGACACGCCGGATCGGCTGAACGCGCTGTTCGAGCACGCGCCGGCCGGCGGCCGCTGGCATCTGCTGCTCGACATGGGTTTCGCGCCGGCGCTGCGTGACCGGATGCCCGCGGTCGACCGCAACGATGCCGTCGTCGTGCTGTACGAAGGCGTGTACGACGGCGACGACCTGGCGGCGATTTCGCCGTGCCTCGCGCCGTTGCCTGCCGACGCGGCAGCGCGCGCGGCGATGCTCGGGACCGTGCTGCGCGAGACGTCCGGACGTCCGATGGTGAGCCTGTTGCGCGGTGCGCGCGATACGGGCGCGCTTGCCGCGCATCTGCGCGGGCAGATGGAGGCGAGCGCGGCGGCCGACGGCGAAGCGTTCCTGGTGCGTTTCGCCGATACGCGTTGCCTGCCGGCCTGGCTCGAGGCGCTCACGCTCGCGCAGCGTCGCCGCTTCACGGACGGCATCGACGCGTGGCATGTGTTCGATCGCACCGGGGCGCTCGTGGCGCTCGATGTCGACACCGCGCGCGAAGCGGCCGCCGGCGAAGCGGGTGCCGGGCGCAGCGGCGAGCCCTACGTGCTCGACGGGGACCAGGTCGAACGACTGCGGCAGGCCGCGAAGATCGACACGCTGCTTTTTCATGTCCGCCAGCGTCCGGAGAGTTTCGGCCGGCTGCTGGCAACGCCGTCGCAAGCCCATGCGTGCGTGAGCGCGGCGTGGGCGCGGCACGACGGGCCGCCCGCGGCAGCGTCGCGGGTCGCGCTCGATGCGCTCGTGGCGGCCGGGTATCTGGCGACGGAGCGGGCGCCTGCCGCGTCGTCCGCGTAGAACAATGCGGGTTCGCGTGCATGCGAACGGCGACACGGACGTGTCGGCGCCGCATGCGACGGAGCACACTGTTGATAGCGATCCGCGCCGGACGGCGTCGGACAAGAGGATCGAGAAATGAGTCTGAATGCCGGTTCCACGACGTTTGCCGCTCGGCTGCTGATGTTCATGGCCATCCTGCTGGGGACGGCAGGATGCTCGCGTGCCACCGATGCGTCGTTTGCGGCGTCGGGTGTGGCGGGTGTGTCGAGCGCGCCGGCCGAGCCCGACACGATGGGCTTGAAGCTGAATGCCCTCAACTACACCGACGTTCCGATCGGCGCGTTCTACGTCGACGGTACCTGGGGCGGGGCGGTTCCGGCACGCATCGGCAGCGGCGGCGGCGCGATCATCTGCTGCGTCGCGTTACCGAAGCAATGGCATCCGGGGTTGACCGTCAACCTGCAGTGGCGGGACGACAACCTGTACAGGAAGGATCCGAAGGCGCTCGCGAGCCGCGTCGTGCCGGTCGAGCGCTACGACGCGTTCTCGGATGGCTTCCTGTGGGTCCTGTTCTTTCCGCACGATCGAATCAAGGTCTATGCGTCGCAGTGGATGCCCGGCTATCGCGGTTTTCCCGAAAATCTTCAGGCGCCCGCCGAAGCGTGTCCGGGACACTTCACGTTGCGCAACGGCGATCCGCAGTGCCCGAATCCCGACAAGAGGATCACGCCATGAGTTTCCGCTTCGCGAGCGCTGACCGGCCCGACGTTGCGGTCGTCACCCCGGAGGAGCAGGACGCGATCATGCGCCGCCTGCACGACGACGACGGGATGAGTTGCTGCAAGACGCTGCATGTCGGCATCTTCTTCGACGGCACGCGCAACAACGCCCATCGCGATCGCGCCGGCGGCAAGCACAGCAACGTCGCACGCCTGTTCGACGTGTTTCCCCGCGACAAGTATCACAGCGCCATCTACGTGGCGGGCGTCGGCACGCCCTTTGTCGACGAGGTCGGCGATCAGGGTGTCGGGCTGCAGGCCGCGGCGGGCGCCGCGACGGGGTGGGCCGGCGAGGGGCGCATCAACTGGGCGCTGCTGCAGATCCACAACGTCGTGCATGCGCACGCGTTCGGCAATTCGCTGTCCGCGGCGCTCGGCAAGAGCGACAAGGCGCTCGCGAAGGCCGTCAGCGTCGACCTGAATTTCAAGGGCATCGATCTCGGCGGCACGCCGCCGAAGCCGGGCAGTCTCGGCGACATCAACGCGCGCGGCAGTTCGAGCGCCGGCGCGCTCAAGCTGATGGCAGCCGAGCAGAACGGGATCGAACTCACCTGGGATCGCGACACGATCTGGGCACAGCTCAAGGGCGAAGTCGATACGGCGAACTGGACCGCGACCATGCGCGCGTGGGACGACAAGCGGCGCGCCGCGTTGCGGGCCCGTTGCGCGCAGCTGAAGGAGCGCGTCGGCGATCTGCTGGTCAAGGGCAAGCCGAAACTGCAGCGCATCCGCCTGTATGTGTTCGGCTTTTCGCGCGGCGCGGCCGAAGCGCGCACGTTTTCGAATTGGCTGAACGATGCGCTCGACGCCGATTTCAGCCTGTGCGGCGTGCCGGTGTCGTACGACTTTCTCGGCCTGTTCGATACGGTCGCGTCGGTCGGCATCGCGCAAAGCACGGCCGCGACGTTGTTCGACGGGCACGGCGGCTGGGGACGCAAGGAACTGATGGGGCTGCCGCACTCCATCCGCCGCTGCGTCCACATGGTCGCCGCACACGAGCCGCGCGGATCGTTCCCGCTCGACCTGATCGATGCGTCGATCGACGGGCGCGAGGAGATCGTCTATCCGGGCGTCCATTCGGACGTCGGCGGCGGTTATGGACCGGGCGAGCAAGGGCGTGGCACGGGCGATGCGGACAAGCTGTCGCAGATACCGCTGCTCGACATGTATCGCGAAGCGCGCAAGGCCGGTGTTCCGCTCGACATCAACGGGCCCGGCGTCGCCGCCGAAGCGGCCGCGGCGTTCGCGATTTCGCCCGCGCTCAAGCGCGCGTTTTCCGCCTACGTGAAAACGAGCGCGGACTACTACTACGCCAAGGAACACGGCACGCCGGGCCTGATGCGCGCGCACTACGGGCTGTACCTGCGCTGGCGCAGGATGCGCCTCGACAACTTGCGTACGCAACCATCGTTCCTGGCCGCCAAGGCCGCGTACCCGCAGGATGCCGTCGATCTCGACAGCGCGAACGAGGAACTGCGGCTCGAATGGCGCGACCTGCTCGAGTGCGAGAAGCAGGGTGGCCCGACCGTGAGACGTTACGCGGGGAACGCGGTCAGCAAGAAGCTCACGCAGAACCCGAAGGCGGCAGCCGTCATTTCCCCGGCCGTGCTGCCGATCGTCCAGGGCCTGCAGTCCGCGCTTCCGCTCGTCGGTCCGGTGGTACGCGCGAGTGCGAAGCGCGCCGAGGATTTTTTCCAGTTGCAGCTCGACGAGAAGTGGCAACAGTGGCTCGAGGTGCGAGGCGACTGGAACATGGGGCCGCCGGAGGCGCCGATCAGCGCGCTGTACGACAACTTCATGCACGACTCGCGCGCGTGGTTCAAGCCGCTCGGCGACGACGACGACGTCTGGAACTACAACCAGATCAAGGCGCTGAAAACCCGTCAGGCGGAATTCGAGCGCGAGCACGCGGCGTGGCAGAAGCGTCGGCAACTTGGCCTGCCGGGGCCGTCGCAGATCATGCAGGTGATGGGCGCGAGTGCGCTCGGGCTCGGGCCCGGGGTCAGCGCGGTGCAGGAGCCCGAACCGCGTTCGCCGCTGAGCGCACGGGAGGCCGATATCCTGAAGCGCTACGACGCCGCGCAGCAGGCCGCGCAGAAGGCACGCGCGGCCAAGGACGCGAATGCGCCGACCGACAGTGCCGTGCTGACCGATCCCGATGTCACGGGCGGTCTCGCGTTGCAGGATTCGGGACGCGAGTTTTCGTTCGTCTGGGGTTACCTGCGCTGGCGCACCGTCTACGTGAACGGCGTGCGCTGGGATGCGCCCCACGTACCGAGCGTGCAGGAAGAAATGGAGGCGCAGCGCAAGATGCTGCAGTACAAGGTCAACATGAACGGGATGTTCCCGCAATGATGCGGCGTACTGTCTCCCGCGCGCGGCGGCCGCTCGCCGTTGCACCGCAGAACCGATTCGATACGAACCAGCCGACGCGAAACGCATTCGCGCGCGATTGCCGAGAAACGACATGGATCTTGTTGCCGCATTAACGGGGTACGGGCAAGCGACCCGCCATATCCAGATCGATACCGCGATGCCGGGGGCATTCGTGGTCGAGCGCTTTCACGGTCGTGAAGGGATCAGCGAATCGTTCCGGTTCGAGATCGACGTGCTGTCGAGCGAGCCGTTTCTCGATCTGGCGCCGCTGATCGGCAGCGCCGTGCGGCTGCGCCTTGCGACGGCAGCGGGCGAGCGCTGCTGGAACGGCTACGTCACGCATGCCGCGTATGCGGAGAGCGACGGCGAGTTCACGCGCTACCGGCTCACGATGGAATCGTGGCTCGCGCTGCTGCAGCTGCGCCGCAATTGCCTGTATTTCGTCGATCTTGACGTCGAGGGCATCTGCGAGCAGGTGTTCGGCGATTACCCGGAAGCGCATCGGCGCTACGAGCGAGTCGAGCCGCTGCGTGCGTTCCGCCTGCGCGGCCAGTATCGGGAAACCGATCTCGATTTCGTGTTGCGGCAGTTGTCGGAAGCCGGGTTGTCGTTTCGCATCGAGCACGGGCAGGACGCGGGGAACGCACCGTCGGGCGATCATACGGTCGTCGTGTTCGACCGTCACGCGCGGCTGCCCGACGGCAGCGCGATCGCATTCAATGCGCAGGACGTCGGCGATCCCGACGGCGTGATGACGCAATTCTCCGATCGGCGTCAGCTCGTGCCGGATCGCATGGTGGCGACGAGCTGGAAAGCCAGCGAGCTCGTTGCGCTGGCCGGCCAGGCGCAGCAGCCGGCCGACGCCGACGCGCCGCTGCTGCCGGTGCGGGAGGTCTACGACGGCCAGCGTGCCGGCCGCTTCGACACGAGCGGCGACGCGCAGCGTTACGCCGAGCAGCGTCTCGACGCGCTGCAGCTCGCCAAACGGGTTTACCGTGGCGGCGGATCGTCGCGCACGCTCGAGGTCGGCAGGGTGCATACGCTGAACGATTATCTGAGCGGCGCCGTGCGGTTCGTGCCGCTGTCGATCGAGCATGAGGCCGTCAACAATCTCGGCGCGCAGATCGGGCAGCTGTTCGGACGCGGCGAGCTCGAGAAGGGCCTGTATCGCAACCGCTTCGTCGCGGTGCCGGAAGGCACGCCGATCGTGCCGCCGCATCGCGACCGGCCGACGGTGCACGGCGTGCAGACCGCGATCGTGGTCGGCGAGTCGGGCGGCCGCGTCAGCAGCACGCGCGATCATCAGGTCCGCATCCAGTTTCCGTGGATGCGCGGGGTCGCACCGCTGCCGGGCGGGCTGACCGATACGGCGAGCCGTGCCAATCCGGCCGGCCATGCGCCGGGCGACCATCGGTCGGGCATCCTGGTCCGCGTTGCCGAACAGGCCGCCGGGCCGAATTTCGGTCATGCGTTCGCGCCGCGTGTGGGGGCGGAGGTGGTGGTCGGCTTCGAGTCCGGCAACATCGATGCGCCTGTCGTCCTCGGCCAGGTGTACGGCGGCCGGGTGCGACCGCCGTTCTCGGCCGGCGAAGGCAGCGACGCGAATCATTCAGGATCGCTGACGGGCCTGCAGACGCAAACGCTCGACGGGCAACCGGGCAGCCGCTGGGTGATGGACGATGCGGCCGGGCAATTGCGCCACGAGCTGAACAATTCGACCGCCGGCACGCGCCTCGCGCAGGGTTATCTGATCGACCAGCAGGGCACGATGCGCGGCGCCTATCGCGGCGAAGGTTTCGAACTGGCGACGCAGGGCTGGGGCGTTGTGCGGGCCGGCGCGGGCGTGCTGGTATCGAGTACCGCGCGTCAGTTCGGTGCGTCGACGCAGATGGACGTCGCCGAACGCGTGGCGCAGTTGAAGGACGCCGAAAAAACCGCGCAGGAACTCGACCGGGCGGCCACCGGCGCGCTGGCAGTCGGCCTGAGCGCGAACGCGGCGCTGACGGATTTCCTGAAGGCGATCGATCCTGCGCAGGACGGCAAGTATACGGGGACCGTGGGCGGCCAGAGCGCGACCAAGCCGAGCGGCACGCAGCGCGACGGCGGCGATCCCGTCGAGCGATTCGCGACACCCGCGGTGCTGATGGAGTCGCCGGAGAACATCGTGGTGACGACGCCGGACAGCGCGGTGTCGTATGCGGCGCAGCATGTTCATGTGACGTCACAAGGCGATGCGCACGTGGGCGCCGGTGCGACCGTGGCCGCGGCGACGGGCGATGCAGTAAGCCTGTACAGCGTGGCAGGCGGGCTCAAGGCGATCGCGGGCGAAGGGCCGGTGAGCGTCGAGGCGCATGCGTCGACGATGGAGATTCTCGCGGACCAGACCGTGCGCGTGACGTCGACCGACGAGCGCGTCGACGTGCTCGCGCAGGATGCGATCGTGCTGCAGCAGGGGCCGAACCGGATCACGCTGAAGGGCGGCGACATCATCGTCGAGACACCGGGGCAGTTCGCGGTGAAGTCGGGCGGGCATCCGTTCCCAGGGCCGCGCGCGGCGAGCGTGAAGCTTCCGGCGCTGCCGGTGTTGCCGCAGGGCGATCCGTGCGACTTCCTCGTACAGGCGCTGGCGGCGAGCCCGGCGGGGAGAGGGGCGGTGGCGGCGGGGGGAGCGGCATGGAGCGGGGCCGCGTCGAGCGCGACGGGTTTGACGGCCCACATGCCGGTTCCGGAAGCAGGAGCTTTGCCGCTTGTCCCGCAGGCACGGGCAGGTGAGTCGAGTCGATCCATGCCTGCACCGGTACCCGCTTCGTCGGGACCGAATGCGGCACCCGGCCCGTCGCTCGGTTATTCGACTCCGCCGCCGGTGTCCAGCGAACTGGAAGGCATGCCGAAGAAAGGCCCGGCAGCGCAAAGCGGGCCGTGCAATCTTCACGTCCCCGCGATTCCCACCGAGTCTCATACCGTTGATTCTGGATGCGCCAGCTATTTCCAAACGGGAGCGGACGGCAAGGCGGTGCTCAGGGACAAGAAGCGCATCTGGCTGAATTTTTCCGGCACGGAGGATTCGTACGACATAGGATACGCACCCGCGACGGCGACCGTGACGGCGACCGTCTATATCAAGGTCAACCTGAAGGACCAGTACTGGATCAATAACGGGGCCGTCTACATGGATCCATCGACGGGCAAACCGTTCTCGGTACCGTTCAATAGCGATGGAATCCGTAAAGACCGGGTGATAAGGGTCGTGGACCGGCCGGGTGGGCTGGGTTCCATATCGGGCTTCAAGAAGCGCATCGAGGACGGGCTGAATAGCGGGAACTATTCGATGCAGCCGAAAGAATGCCCGCTTGGCAGTGCATGTACGTGCAAGGTCAAGCTGAAACTGGAAGTCGAGCTGGTTCAAATCGGACGATGCCATGCGGAGATCAATCTGTTTCCGATGGCGACCCGGGCGGATTCGGGCAACTGGGGGGAAGTGAGCGTCGAGTGGAACGGCCGGGAGAATCGGTACGTTCCGATCAAAACGGAACATACGATCGTGCACGAGGCCGGCCATCTGTTCGGCTGGCCCGATGAGTATTTCCTGGATGGCGGGGCGGTGTATGGCAAATACATCAACTCGCAACATCTAGTCGACGTGAAGATGGCCCAGCTTGTCGACAACTGGCAGCGCGAGACCCCCACGAACGTGATGGGCCGAGGGGTGTACACGAAGAAGCCGGAAATTGCGAAGCACTACATGTACAGCTTCCGCAACTGGTTCAACAAGAAAACCGGGATTGAATGGGAGGTGCTGAAATGAAGCGCTCGATCTTGTTCCTGGTGATGTCAACGATTTCTTTCGGGGTGGCGGAAATGACGCTCGCACAAGTTCGTCCGGATTATTTCGAGATTCGTAGCGGACAGGGACAGCTCAATCCGTCGCCATCGATGGTCTTCACGGCCGATGGCCAAACGGTGTCATATTTTTCGCGTGGACGGGACATCGACCCGATGCCGCCATCGAGTTACGTCGGAATCGGGAAATATACGGCGGATCTCACGGGAACCTATCGCCAGCATGTCGATATGGTGAAGGCGACGTTAAGCAGTAGGGCGATCCCCCAGATCCGTGCAATCAACAAGGGGTCCGTGCTCGTCTATTCGTTCGACAAGGACGGCCACCATTACGAGGGCACGTACAACTATCAGTTCGACGATCAATTCAACGAGAACCTTTCGGTGCTTTATGACCTTGCCCACGATTTGCTGGCGCGTGGTACGCACGAGATCAATTTTCGTCCGGAATTTTCGGTGCGATCCACCGCCGACCATCTTGTCGTCGACGTGACGTTCGCAAACGATGGCAAGCAGGATGTGGCGATCGACGGTCCTGATCGTTGGTCGCCAGATCTGGCGAGGCCCGATGTGCAATACATGGAGATCAGCGGCGGCAACAAACTCGTGGGTTTCGACGTCAGGCTGGTCAGCAAATATCTGAACGACACATCGCGTCGTAATCGGCGCGAAATCGTCGTCAAGCCCGGTCAGCCCGAGAAGATGGAATTCCTCGTGCCTTACGCAGATCTGACCTATGACGCCAATTCGCCGATGCGCCGTGTCGAGCCCGGCACCTACGTCTTCGCCGGCAAGATGAACGTCGACATCCTGCGTCCGCAGGAAATGGACGGACGGATCTTCACGCCGACGAATCGGCTGGAAAACGTGAACCTGACGGGGAAGTGACCCTGACGTGATGCGCGTTATACGAATCCTGGTGTTGGCGGCATTGCTTCCCTGCGCGACGGACATGGCGTCTGCGCGCGACGAGCATGGTCATTTCGAAATCCGGAGCAGCCCGGGGCAGATCAAGCCTGCGCCTCCATTGGGTTTCACGTTTGACGGCAATCGTGTCGCCTACTATTCGCATGGGCTGGATCTTGATCTCATGCCGCCGGCGAAGTATGTGGGAATCGGAAAATACACGGGAGAACTGAACGATCGTTACTGGCCGGAAATCGAGCAGATGCAGCGGATTCTGGCCAACAACGAGATCGCTTCGGTTCCGGGCCGGAATGTCGGATCGGTCCTCGCATATTCGTTCGATCGGAATGGAACGCATTACCAGGGGCAGCTGCAATATCGATCCAGTGACGACATCAACGGAAAGCTGTCGTTTCTTTACGAACTTGCGCAGGATCTGTTGGATCACGGCACGCCGGAAATCAATCTGCACCCGACGTTCGCCGCGCGTTCCGAAGC
The DNA here is from genome assembly GCF_001411495.1 of Burkholderia cepacia ATCC 25416. Classification (NCBI taxonomy): domain Bacteria; kingdom Pseudomonadati; phylum Pseudomonadota; class Betaproteobacteria; order Burkholderiales; family Burkholderiaceae; genus Burkholderia; species Burkholderia cepacia. Next base: position 2,322,326 of record NZ_CP012981.1, read on the forward strand.
GGGGAATCTGGTGGTCGATGTCGTGTTCGGGAACGACGGGACGCAGGAAGTGGTCATCGATGGCCCGGAGAAGTGGTTGTCGCGGCGCGCGCTCCTGAACGGGCAATACTTTCTGATCAGCGCGGGCAACGACGCTGGCGCGCGCTTCCAGGTCGCGCTGGTCGAGAAGTACCTGAGTGCCGCTTCCCGCGCCTATGCGTCGGTGATTTCGGTCAAACCGGGGCGGTCGGTGAAAGTCGAATTCGTCGTGCCGCACGATGCGTTGACGTTCGATCCGGGCGCATCGCGGCAACGGATCCCCGGGGGCACCTACCAGATGTTCGGCGTCGCGAATGTCAATATCCAGTCGCCCTCGGAAATGAAAGGCAAAGCATTCATACGGATGGACAAACTGTCCGACGTCGATTTGACCGAACGATAATGCGTAACCCGAAGCTTCGACTCCAGGAACTGAACGTACTACCTCCCGCGAACCCCGAACCCACCCATCATGCCGACCCAATCTGACCTCATCCAGGCGTTCTTCCGCGGCTGGTCGCAGCACGACCGGTTTCTGTGGCTGACCACGCCGCTCGGCGCGGACAAACTCGTCGCCGAGAGCCTGCACGGATGGGAGTCGCTCGATCGCGGCGGCTTCCGGTTCCAGGTCACTGCGCTGACCGAGCGTCCCGACGTGCCGCTCGACAAGCTGATCGGTGCGCCGATCCTGATCGAATGGCAGGCCGCCGACGGGCAGGACGCACGGCGCCCGTTCCACGGCCATGTGATGGCCGCGGAACTCGTCGGCTACAACGGCGGGCTCGCGCGCGTGCGACTCGTCGTCGAACCGTGGCTCGCGCTGCTGCAGCAGCGCGTCGACAGCTACAACTTCGTGAACGCGAGCGTGGTCGAGATCAGCGAACAGGTTTTCTCGCACTACGCGCGTGGCGCGGTCGCGCCGGCATGGCGCTGGTCGCTCGCCGATCCCGCGCGATATGCGAGCCGCAGCCTGACCGCACAGGCCGGCGAATCGGACTTCGCGTTTCTCGAACGTCTGTGGGCGGAAGAGGGCATCTTCTACTGGTTCGAACACGAGGGCGACGCGCAGTCGACGAACCTCGGCACGCACACGCTCGTCCTCGCCGATACGAACCAGCGTTTCGCCCCGGCCGAACCCGAGGTCGTTGGTTTCCACCAGACGAGCGACGGCGATCCGCGCGGCGGCATCCGGCACTTCCTGCACGCGCGCCGCTGGCGCATCGGCAGCGTCGCGCGCGCCAGCTGGGATCATCGAAGCCTGTCGACCCGTCCGTCCGGCGTGCGCGCGGACGGCGCGGTCGTGCCGGGCGAGGATCGCGACGTCGCCGGCCCGTACGCGTTCCAGACCACCGGGATCGGCGAACAGCGCGCACAGCAGCAACTCGACGCGCAGCGCGTGGCGGCGCTGCAGGCCGAAGGCAGCGGTACGCGTCGCGATCTGCGGCCGGGGCTGCACTTCGCGATGTCGCAGCATCCGTCGCTCGATGCATCGCGGACGTTCGTGTGCCTGCGTGTCGAGCACGACGCGCGTGCGAACGTGGGCGCCGACGTGCACGGTGCGATCGCGCAGCGACTGGGCGAGATTCCGTCGGTGCCCGACGCCGCACCCGGCGAGGCAGTCGGATACGGCGGCGCGCAGGCGCTGCATGCGGTATTCGACGCCACGGCGCACGATGGCAGCGCGCTCGTGGACGGCAACGAGGTGTACCGGAACCGCTTCGCCGCGTTGCCGTTCGACCAGGCCTATCGGCCGCTGGCGTCGAACGGGCACGGTGCGCGTGTGCATCCGGTCGCGGTGATGCCGGGCGCGCAGACAACCGTCGTGGTCGGCGCGGGCGATCCGGTCCACACCGAACGCGATCACCGGATCCGGATCCAGCATCACGCGCAGCGCGGGCAGAATTCCGCGAGTCGCGAAGCGCATCCACGTGCGGCGAATGCGCCGGCCGATCGTGGCGCCGGCACCTGGACGCGCATGGTGACCCCGGTCGGCGGCGACAACTGGGGCGGCGTGAGCGTGCCGCGCGTCGGTCAGGAAGTCTGGACCGAGTGGCTGGAAGGCCAGCCGGACCGGCCGGTTGCGGTCGCCGCGCTGTACAACGGGCAGGGCAACGCCAACGCACAGCACAATGCGTTCGCGGGCGGCCCGAGCGGCAGCACGGCCAATGCGGCGGCCTGGTTTGCCGGCAACGACCATGCGGCTGTGCTGACCGGCTTCAAGACGCAGGACATGAGCGCGAGCCAGACCGGCGCGGGCGGCTCGCGGCAATTCATGCTCGACGATACGGCCGGCCAGTCGAGTGCGCGCCTTTACACGACCGATCACGACAGCGGCCTGACGCTCGGCCACATCAAGCAGGTGCAGGACAACCGCCGTCTGGCCGATCGCGGCTACGGCGCCGAACTGTCGACGCAGGCGGCCGGGGCGCTGCGCGCCGGTGCCGGCCTGCTGATTAGCACGGCGCCGGGCGTGAACCAGATGGACGCGAGCGCGGCGAGCCAGGTGCTCGCGCAGCAACGCGAGATGCTGCAGGGGCTCGCGGATTTCGCGCGCAAGCAGGGGGCGGAGCCGGGTGTTAGCACGGCGCAGCCCGGTGTCGCGAGTGCCGGCGCGAGCGCCGCGTCGCCGCTCGCGGCGATCGAGGGGCTGCAGCAGAGCCAGGTGTCGATCGGCGCGACGCGCGAAGGCAACGGCGCGGGCGGTGCCGGCGGCGGCGGTGCGGTTGCGTGGCAGCATCCGCATCTCGTCGCACACGGCGCGGCCGGCGTCGTCGCGATGACCGCGCGAAGCCACGTGTGGACGTCGGGCACGCAAAGCGTGCTGAGCGCAGGACGCGACGTGCAGGTCACGGTCCACGGCAAGTCGAGCATCGTCGCGAAGGAAGGCATCGCGCTGTACACGCACGGCACCTCGGGTGGCAGCCGCCCGGTGCCGGCCGTCGGCATCGCGCTGCACGCGGCGACGGGCGCCGTCACCCTGCAGGCGCAGAACGCCGGGACGCTCGACGCCAATGCGCAGCGCGCAGTGACGGTGTCGAGCGCGCAGGCGAGTGTCGCGCTGCAGTCGCCGAAGCGGCTGCTGCTGACGGCCGCCAACGCGTTCCTGAAGATGGAAGGCAACGACATCGTGATCGGCGCGCCCGGCAAGGCGACGTTTCATGCGGCCCAGCACACGCTGACCGGGCCGCGTTCCGCGAACGTGCAGCTGCCGTCGATGAACAAGCCCGCGTGCGTCGAATGCATGCGGGATCTCGCGCATCGCCATGAAGCGATCGCCACGCGCGGGTGACGGCGATGACAACGCTGCTTCAGACCTGGGAAACGACGGCCGCCGCGGAGCACGCGGCGTTTCCGGATACCCATCGCTATCTGCTGGCCGATGCTTCGCAACTGCCGATCAACGCGGCGCCGTGGCGCGAGCTGATCGCGCAAGGGCAGGTTCACAACCTGCTCGCCGGTCAGCCGGAAGCGAGCAACCCGGAAGTCTGCGCGCTGGTGTGCGACTATCGTGCGCCGCACGTGTCGGCGTTGCTCGAACGGCAGCTCGCGCGGCGGCCGTTCGCGTTTCTGTCGCTGGTCAGCGTCTATCCGCTCGACGAACTCGCGCCGAAACTTGGTATCAGGACGCGCGTGACGTTGCCCGACGATCGCGACGGCCTGCTGCGGTTCTACGATGCGGCGGTGTTCCAGACGCTGGCAGGCGCACTGTCCGGGGCGCGCTATCAGGCGCTGTTGTCGCCGTGCGTGTCGTGGACCTGGGTGTGTCGCGATGGAACCGTCGGTACGGTGCGGCATCCGCGCCGGCACGAGCGGATCTTCTACGCGCGCGTGGACGCCCGCGAGCTCGACGCATTGCGCCGCGGCAGCCGGCCGGACGCCGTGCTGGCCGAATTGCGGCGCAACGGCCGGATCCCGGCCGACGCGGATCCGTTCGACACATACGCGCGCATGCTCACACTGTTCGGCATGCTGGATGCACAGGGGCTGAACGACGACAGGCTCGCCTACCGGATCGGCGCGACGCTCGCGATGGTCGGCCACGTGCGGCTCGACGATGCGAGTGTAGCCGAGTGCATCGCCGCGCATCGGCACGATCACGACGCGTTGTGCGACGCATTGCTGGATCGCCTGCTCGAGCACGGCGAGGCAGCGAATGCCGCGACGGAACAGGAGGCGCAGCGATGAACGTGCCCGCGCTGTTTTCGTTGCGCGGCCGGGCCGGGCGCATGCAATGGTGGAGCGTGACGGTGCCGTTGCTGGTCGCCGGTTCGGTGTTCGACGCGCTCGCCGATCTGCCCGCCGCGCGGCGGGCACAGACGATCGTCGACCTTGCCGGATGGGCATTCGCGGTCGTGATGATCTGGCTGCTGGTCGCGGTGTCGGTGCGGCGCTGGCACGACATCGGCAAGTCCGGGTGGTGGACGCTCGTCCATGCAATTCCCGTCGTCGGCGCGTTCGTCGCGATCGCGATGAACGGGTTCGTCCGTGGCGACGACGTACATAACCGGTTCGATCCGCCGTCGCGCGATGAAGGCAACAACGACGCAAGTTTGCGAGGGTATCGATGAAATTCAGGGCAGGGATGCACGTTTTGGCGCTGGTCGGGCTCGGTGTGCTCGCCGCATGCGGCAAGCACGGCGTCGACGTGTCGGCGGAGCCGCATAACGTGTGCGTCACCGGATACAACGAGTACGGCCGCAAGCTGCACGAATTCTGGCTCGACAACGAGCACAAGTCCGGGTGCTTCGGCAATCCGGCGGCGCGCGAGGACGGCGAGGCATTCGGCGGCGGCGGCGGCTTTGCGTGTGGCTGCAAGGTGACCCCGGGGCAGAAGGTGAAGCTGTACTGGGAATTCGCGCAACCGCTGGCCGACATTCAGCGCGGCATCCAGCCGGAGCGCAAGACGATCGACGTGACCATTCCGCAGCCGGAATCGCCGACGTCGCGCTATCTGCGCGTGTATTTCCGCAAGAACGGTACCGCCGAGCTGCAGTGGGTCGACGACATGAACGCACCCGAGCTCAAGCCGACCCAGGAGAAGTGAGCGCCATGGCCGAAATCAACCTGAAGAAGGATGCCGCAAGCGCGGAGACGGATCGCGTCAGGGCGGAAGCCGAGCAGATGTGCCCCGCATGCGAGCACATGCTGTGGGTCAGCTTCTATTTCGACGGATTCGGTTTCGGCGACAAGGAAGGACCACGAACCAACATCCTGAAGCTGTTCAACGCCGCATACGACAAGAAGAACAAGAACATGCGGCGCTTCTACTATCCGGGGCTCGGCGCCGATTTCGACCCGGAAGCCGGCGTGCTTCGGCAGGTGTTGAAGGACAAGGCGCTCGACACCGCCGGCGAAAAGGCCGGCGACAAGCTCAAGGAGATGACCGTCGACAAGGCCAAGGAGAAGGGCATGAAGACGGTCGAGGACGCGTGGAAGCAGAGCGGCAGGAAGGGGAATTCCACGCTGAGCGGCCGCGTCGGCGACACGGTCGGCACGGTGTTCGACAAGGCGAAGGAAGGCGTGGGCGACGCACGGAAGCGGCTCGAGCGAGCGGTCGCGCGGCCGGGGGCGGAAAAGAACCGCGCGTTGCGTTACCTGAAGCGCGAATGGCGAGGGTTCTGGCGCGATGTCGTCAAGTATCCGTACCGGATTCCGAAGACGGTCCTGAAGGAGGTCGGCAAGGAAACGCTCGGCGCGCTGGCCGAGTCGTTCCAGCTTTCGCGCGACACGAAGCTCGGCGCTGCGCTGTTCAATACCGGCGTCGATACGCGCCTGAAGGCGGCGGACGAGGATTTCAAGGCGGCCGTGGCGGGCGTGAAGCAGGCGGGCACGATCAACAAGATTCATGTCGCGATCTTCGGGTACGACATGGGCGGCGGCCTCGCGCTGGCCTTTGCCAAACGGTTGCTCGAGGAAACCTGCAAGGGCGGGAAGTACGACGGCGTGGCGGTCAAGATCAAGTTCATGGGCCTGTTCGACTGCGTGACGAACCGTTTCGACGACAACCTGCTGACGGGCTACATTCCGTTGAGCAACGCGGTGTCGTCGGATCTGATCTTGTCGCCGGACATCGAGAAATGCGTGCACTACGCGGCCGCGCATGAACTGCGCGTGTACAAGCCGTTGACGATGCTCGGCGTCGATCCGGCCGACATGCGCGGCCGGCGGCAGGAGCGCCTCTTTCCCGGCGCGCAGGTGGACGTGGGCGGCGGCGCGATCGAAGGCGAGGACGGCATTTCCGACAAGCTTGCGCGCCTGCCGCTCGAGATGATGTACCACCGCGCATACGGCGCGGGCATTCCAATGCCGAGCCTGACCGCGCTGGCGAACGAGGACGGCGCGCTGTATCAGCAGATCGTCGCGCCGCAGGAGGTCCAGGCCTTCCAGCTCGACTACCGGGTGACCGTCAAGAAGCTCGTGGCGACGACGCGCGAGATTCCGCCGCTGTCGCCGCTGGGCGCCGGCATCGGCTATCCGTCGGCGGCGCTCAGGCCGTCGATCGGGCCGCTCGATTTTCTCAATCCGAAGCCGCTGCCCGACATGACGGACGGTTGCCGCGTGCCCGACCGGACGCCGCCGCGCCCGGTCGTCGTGACCGACCTGCCGAAGGACATCCAGGGCGAGCTCAAGGGCCACATGGTCGTGTACATCCAGTGGCTGCGCATGTGGTACGACCGGGCCGAGAATCGCACGGCCGCGACACAGCGCAAGCCGGGGTGGCTCGGCGGCGCGGTGAATCCGCTGGCGTACGGCCGTTACGAGAAGCTGGTGCGCGAAATCGACTACCAGAAGCAGCACGGCACGCGCCCGGGATACGGGTTCGATCGGAAGCAGGCGATGAAGCAGCTCGACGGCGAGTTGCCGGCGTCGATGTTCAATACCGACCCGCAGGCGCAGGCGCTGTTCTGGCTGTGGAACAATCCTGGCGAGCGCCTGCCGCAAGTCGAAGCGATGTATCCGCTGTTCGTGAAGCACGTGCACGACAGCATGGCCGAGAGCGATATCGAGGCCGTGTGGAGCCATCTGGTGTCGATCAAGAACTACATGAATACGCGGGCGATGCAGAAGATCGCGACCGCGCCCGACAAGTCCTTCCTGGATCGCGTCGCGGACGTGTACCACTCGCTGGTGTCGACCGTATCCGCACCGCCCGGCACGACGGTCGTTCGATAGTCGGCCGGCCGCCGACCCACGCCGGCCGGCGACGCGCGGCTGGCCCGTGCGTTACTTCGAGATGTACCAGAGCGCGTCGGTGCTGACGCGCGCGGCCGGCTTCGTCGTGGCCGGCACCTGAGGCGTCGTAACGGGGGGCGGCGTGTTCGACGTCACTGCGGTGGGCCACGTCGCCGGCGTATTCGACGGGGTCGATGCCGTCGACGCATTGGCGGTACTCGCGGTCGGTGCTGAACCCGACGTCGACGCCGTGTCGATGTACCAGAGCGCATCGGACGATGCGATCCGCCTGGTCGACGCATTCGCAGCCGGCTGTTTCGCAGCCGGCGCGGTGGCAGCCGTTGCCGCCGTCGCGCCCGAACGCGGCGTTCCCGCCGCAGCCGTTGCCTGCGCCGTCGTCCCGGCTCCACCACGCTGCGCACGCGCCTCGAACGGCCCGAGCTGGAAGATTAACGTTTGCGCGGGACGCGTCAGGACGGCATACGGGAACTGCAGCTCCCACGACATCAGCACGCGGCCTGACGACGTTTCCGTGAAGATCGCCGGCAGGTGCTTCATGTCGCTGAACTGCACGTAGACCCGCGCGCCGTCGTCGAACACCTGGGTCGGCTTGGCCTGGTCCGCCCCGGTGACCGTCCAGCCGAAGTTGTACGTGCCGGCCGGGCCGGCGGGGCCGCCCTGCGGGGGCGCCGGCGGCGGAGCCGACGAGATCGTGCGCGGGCGCGTGACCTGCTGCGGGGCGGACACGCTCAGGCTCGCGAACGGGTTGTACGCCTGGGCCTGTTGCGGCGGCGTAAAGGACGGTGGAAGGATGGGCATGGGAGTATCCGGCGAATCCGGCATGGTCCGGATTGCATCATAGACCTTGCGCGCATACGCGAGGCGCTTGTCGGGCGACGCGGAGTTGTACGCGCCGATCGCGTTCCAGTTGGCGCCGAGTTGGCGGATGTTCTGCGACAGGATCCACGCGCCGACATACGCGTTCGTGCACGCATCGAACAGGCTCTCCCGCGTGATGCCTTCGCGCGCGAGCGTCGGCAGCCAGGTGCTGTTGATCTGCATCAGCCCGATGTCGACCGTGCCGTTCGTGTTGGTATTGACGGCGTTCGGGTTCATGCCCGACTCGACCTGCGCGATGCCGCGCATCAGGCTGACGCTCACGTGCTGGAACGCGGCCGCGTCGTCGAGGCAATCGGCCCGCGTGACACCGTGCAGCGCGCACGACAGCGCAATCGTCGAGGCGATTTTCAGCGTTTCTCGGCTGATCGAACGGGTGGTCTGACGCGGCATGGCAGGATGGGGCGGAATCCGGGCGCCCGGTGCAAGGAAATTACGCGAGACGCGAAGTGTGCCATAGCGAGCAGGCAAATGGCTCGCGTCAAACTTTCCTTTGCATTTGCCCATGCGCCCGACACGCCTTTTTATCGTGTCCGATCACGGCGTGCGGCGAAGCATTATCGGTAAATATGGCCGGATTTCACGGTGAATGCCGGGGCAATGGCGGCGCCGGAATACTGACGCATCGCGTCATTTGTTCCAGGAAATCGGTGCTGAATCAAACCGGATGAAAATCGGCAGGCAGCCGATATCCGGGGTGAAATGGGCGATGAAAAGGCGATCGGGAAACGCGCCGGCGGCCGGTGCCGCCGTATCGGTCGATGCGGATTCGGCCGGCCGCACGGCGGACAGCCGGCCGTTTTGCATCAGAAGCGGTGTCGCAGGCCGAGGTTGACCATCGTCTGCGAGCTGGTGCCCGCGTAGCCGTACGAACCGATCGACGCCTGCGCGCCCATCGAGCCGCCGTTGCCGTCGCCGGTCCGGCCGCTTGCGTGCTGGTACGCGGCGGTCAGGTAGACGTCGGTGCGCTTCGACAGGTTGTAGTCCGCGCCGGCCGATACCTGGTGATAGGTGGCCGACGTGTCGCCGCCCGAGCGTGTATAGCTGTAGCCGACGCCGACCAGCAGCGCGTTCGTCGCCTGGTAGTTCACGAAGCCTTGCCCGGTGTTGTAGTGCTCGTTCGAGTTGAATACCGAGCTCGCATCGCGGCGGTACTGCGCGTTGCTGTAGCCGAGGCCGAACGTGAACGGGCCGGCGACGTACTGGCCCGCGATGCGTGCGATGCCGATCGAGTGCGCGCTCGCATAGCCGTTGTTGATCGGGCCGTCGAAGGTGCCATCCGACGAGCTGGTCCAGCCGTTGCGCAGCCCGTTCGACGCAGGGCTGTTGGTCGCGTGGAAGTACCCGCCCGCGACGCTGAACGGCCCGTTGTTGTACGACACGGCGGCCGAATACGATTGCGCGGCGCCGGTGCTGCCGGCGATGCCGCCGAACGAATACATCGCGGAGAACTGCAGGCCCGCATAGACGGCCGACGTGTACTTCACCGCGTTGTCGACGCGGAAGCTGTTGTCGTAGTTGTCGACGTCGCCGGGCGTCGCGAACACGCTGCCGAGATAATTGTCGGCGGTGATGCCCTGCACGAGATCGACGAGCGGATCGTACTGGCGGCCGAACGTGAGCGTGCCGTAGCGGTCGCTCGTCAGGCCGACGAACGCCTGCCGGCCGAACATGCGGCCGCCCTGGCCCTGCCGGCCGTTGCTCGGGTCGAAGCCGTTCTCGAGCTGGAACAGCGCCTTCAGCCCGCCGCCGAGATCCTCGGTGCCTTTCACGCCGAAGCGGCTGCCGGCCAGGTTGCCCGCGCTGCTGTTGCCGAGCATCCACGCGTTGTCATTGCCCTGCGCATGGTTCACGTAGGTGATCGACGTGTCGATCACGCCATACAGCGTGACGCTCGACTGCGCGTGCGCGACGGGTATCGCCGCGAACGACGCGATGGAAATCAGCGAGAGGGTCGTGCGTTTCATTTCATCTCCTTGCGCATTGGCTTGTATTCGTGATCCGGAATGGCAGGAGACTACCGAGTGCGATTAAAACGGAAAAACGAAATTCTCTTTTGTGGCTTGAGGCAGACAGGGATGTGCTCCAGTCTCGACGATCGAGGGATTTGAATTATTGAAAATTGCGTATCAATTGATTGTCATTTCGCAATTTTGTCATTCCGGCTTGCATATCTCGCGATAATCTCGATCGATTTGACGGGGCGTCGAGGCGGCCCGGATATTGTTATCGATCCGTCAAATAACTATTTAATGAATCGATTTGGCCACGGTGTAATGAATGTGTTAACGACGCATCGGGCGACGGCATCGCGGCGGCGTCTCCCTTCCTGTCGCGTTGTCGTTGCACGCGTGGCACGCCGGTCGTCGATCCGGTCTTGTATATAATAATCATTCTCATTTACAAGATCGTTGACGCCTGCGCACCCCGGAACCCGGCCATGTCTGCTGACCAGCTGTCCCTCCATCGAGAAATCGACGCCCTCTATACCGGCCACCACGCGTGGCTGCGCGGCTGGTTGAGCCGGAAGCTCGGTTGCGCGCACCGCGCGGCCGATCTGGCGCACGACACCTTCATGCGCCTGCTCGCACGCGACGAGCCGATCGGCGCCGACGAACCGCGCGCGTTCCTCACCACGGTCGCGCAGCGCGTGCTGAGTAACCACTGGCGGCGCGAGCAGATCGAGCGCGCGTATCTCGATGCGCTCGCGCAGCACCCCGAAGCGCATGCGCCGTCGCCGGAGGAGCGGGCCGTCGTGTTCGAGACGCTGCTCGAAATCGACCGGCTGCTCGACGGCCTGCCGCTCGCGGCGAAGCGAGCGTTCCTGCTCGCGCAACTCGACGGGCTCACGCAGGCCGAGATCGCGCGCGAACTCGGCGTGTCGCTCGCGACGGTGAAGCGTTATCTCGTGAAGGCCGGCACGCAGTGTTTCTTCGCGATGGCGGCCTGACCGATGGCCGCCCCGGGAGCGCCGGCGGTGCCGCCGCAGGTTGCGCGTCGCGCGGTCGAATGGTGGGTCGACCGGCAGGCCGGCCGCACCGGCGAAGCGTTCGACGCCGCGCTCGCGCGCTGGCGCGCGGAGGATCCGGCGCACGACGCGGCATGGCGCCATATCGAAACGATGCAGCACAGGTTGGGCGGGCTCACGGCCGGGCTCGACGCGCAGGCCGCGCACGCGGCGCTGCTGTCGCCGCGTGCGGGCCGCCGCCGCGCGGCCGTGAAGGCGCTGGCCGTCCTGCTGTTCGCGGGCGGCGCCGCATGGATGGCCGAGCCCGCGCGGCGCGCGGCGATCTGGCCGGCAGACCTGCGAACGGCGGTCGGCGAGCGGCGCACGGTGACGCTCGCGGATCGCACGGTCGTCGTCCTCGATACCGACACGGCGCTCGACGTGCGCTTCGACGCCGCCGCGCGCGGCCTGCGCCTGCTGCGCGGCACGATCATGGTGACGAGCAGCCACGACGATCGCGTGCCCGCGCGGCCGCTCGTCGTCGCGACCGCGCAAGGCGAGTTGCGGCCGCTCGGTACACGCTTCGCGGTGCGGCAGCGCGAAGGCGCGACGCGGGTCGAAGTGTTCGCCGGTGCCGTGCGCGTGCAGCCGGACGATGCGGCGGCAGGCGCGCGCGTGATCGCGGCCGGGGAGGGCGCGGATTTCACGCGCGATGCGATCGGCGTGCAGGCACCGCTCGATGCGTATGCGTCCGCGTGGACGGGCGGCATGCTGGTCGCGTCGCGCATGCGGCTGGCCGACCTCGTCGCCGAGCTCGACCGCTATCGCCGCGGCAGCCTGCGCTGCGATGCGGCCGTGGCCGACCTGCGCGTGTCGGGCACCTATCCGCTCGACGATCCCGCGCGTGTGCTCGACACGCTGAAGGCGACGTTGCCGATCGATGTGCACTACCTGACGCGCTACTGGGCGACGGTCGTGCCGGCCCGTTCCTGAGCGTGTCGAAAAAAATTTTCGCCGACCTGAGCTGTTTCTCGATGTTCGCGTGACATGGGTAATGAAAGCAGCACTGGCCCATCGTCCACCGACTTCCCGATCATGGTTTCCATCCGTCTCACGTATCGGCGCCGTCCGGCGCCCGACCGACATCTGCCGCGCGCCGCGCGCCCGGCCGCACCTGCCGCGCCCGGGCACCTCGCGCGCCGGCTCGCCGGTGCCGTCCTGGTGTCCGCGCTGCTGCCGCTGCCCGCGCTGGCCGACACCGACACCGATGCGGCGCCGGCCGCGCAGCGCGCGGCACGCCGTGCGTTCGACATTCCGGCCGGGCCGCTCGAAGCGGCGCTGAACCGGTTCGGCCGCGACGCGGGCATCCTGCTCGCGTTTCCGGCCGAGCTGACGGCCGGCCTGACGAGCGGCTGCGTGCAGGGCCGCTTCGACGTCGACGGGGCGCTCGACCGCCTGCTGGCAGGCACGGGGCTCGTCGCGTTGCGGCAGCCCGGCGGCGGCTACACGCTGAAGCGCGCGGACGGCACGGTCGCACGACCCGTGGCGGCCGGCGTGGCCGCGGGCGCCGAGTTGCCGGCGATCACGGTGCGCGACAGCGCGCTGCGCGCCGAAAGCTATCGCGCGCCGAAGGAGGCGGGCGTGTTGCGTTCCGACATCCCGCTGCTCGACACCGCGCAGGCCGTCAACATCGTGCCGGCACAGGTGCTGCGCGACCAGCGTCCGCGCAATCTGGACGACGCGCTCGGCAACGTCAGCGGCATCACGCAGGGCAACACGCTCGCGGGCACGCAGGACACGATCATGAAGCGCGGCTTCGGCGGCAATCGCGACGGCTCGCTCATGCAGAACGGGATGCCGCTCGTGCAGGGGCGCGCGTTCAACGCGGCGGTCGACAGCGTCGAGGTGCTGAAGGGGCCGACGTCGCTGCTGTATGGGCTGATGGACCCGGGCGGCGTGGTCAACGTCGTCACGAAACAGCCGCAGCTCGTGCGCTACAACGCGATCTCGCTCGGCGCGTCGACGTTCGGGCACGGCAAGAACGGCGGCAGCGCGACCTTCGATTCGACGGGGCCGGTCGGCGATTCGCGGCTCGCGTACCGGCTGATCGTCGATCAATCGAACGAGCAGTACTGGCGCAACTTCGGCGAATACCGGCAGACCTTCGTCGCCCCGTCGCTCGCGTGGTACGGCCGCGATACGCAGGTCGTGGTGTCCTACCAGTACCGGACCTTCCATTCGCCGTTCGATCGCGGCACGGCGCTCGACCCGCGTACCAACGCGCCGCTCGACATTCCCGCGCGGCGGCGCCTCGACGAGCCGTTCAACAACATGGACGGCGAATCGCACCTCGCGCAGCTGAGCGTCGATCACCAGTTCAACGCGGACTGGAGCGCGCATCTCGGCTACAGCTACAACCGCGAGACCTACGACGCGAACCAGTTGCGCACGACGGGCGTCGATCCGGTGAAGGGCACGCTGTCGCGCAGCAACGATGCGACGCACGGCTCGCTCAGCACCGACAGCTACGGAATCGGCTACGTGAACGGCAAGCTGGTGCTCGGCGGGATGCGGCACGACGTGCAGGTCGGCTTCGATACCGAATACCGTCGCATCTACCGCAAGGACATGCTGCGGCAGGCCGTGAAGACGCCGTTCAGCTATGTCGATCCCGTCTACGGGCTGCTGCCGCCGTCGAGCACGGTGTCCGCGAGCGACAGCGACCAGACCGACACGCTGCACGATGCGTCCGCGTTCGTGCAGGACACGATCCACCTGACCGACAAGTGGATCGTGTCGGGCGGGCTGCGCTACATCACGTACAACCAGGTCGCGGGGCGCGGCCGGCCGTTCACCGCGAACACCGATCTCAGCGGCTCGAAGTGGCTGCCGCGCGCGGGCGTCGTCTACAAGTGGACCGATACGTTCTCGCTGTACGGCAGCTATTCGCAGTCGCTGAAGCCGTCCTCGTCGATCGCGCCGATGACGGGCTACATCATCGACGGCGCGACGCCGCCCGAGGAAGCGACCGCGTGGGAAGTGGGCGGCAAGCTCGACCTGCCGGGCGGGATGACGGGCACGCTGGCACTCTTCAACATCGACAAGAAGAACGTGCTCGTGTCGCAATACAACGACGCGACCAAGCTGACCGACTGGCGCACGTCGGGCAAGGCGCGCTCGCGCGGGATCGAGCTCGACGTGTCGGGCCGGATCGGCGAGCGCGTGAACGTGATCGCGAGCTACGCGTACATCGACGCGAAGACGACCGAGGATCCGCTTTACGCGGGCAACCAGCTGTGGAACGTCGCGCGCCATACGGCGTCGCTCGCGGCCGTCTACGATGTCGGCACGCTGGCCGGCGGCGACGACCTGCGCGTCGGCGCGGACGTGCGCTACGTCGGCGCGCGGCCCGGCGATTCGGCGAACAGCTTCACGCTGCCGTCGTACGTGCTCGCCGACGCGTTCGCGACCTACGACACGCGGATCGGCAAGCAGAAGCTGTCGTTCCAGCTCAACGTGAAGAACCTCTTCAACCGCACCTATTACCCGTCGAGCGCGAACCGTTATTTCGTCGCGATCGGCGATGCGCGACAGGTGTCGCTGCTCACCACGCTGCAGTTCTGACCACGCAATCGCCGCGCGGCCGTCACGGCGGCGCGCGGCTTCGGAGAAGATCCAGATGAACCGGAACATGAAGACCGGCGCCGTGCGCGCCGTTGCCGCCGGTGCGCGGCGCCGCGCGTTGCGCGCGATCGCGGGCTCGGTGCTCGCGATCGGCGCGGGCCTGGGCCTCGGGGCAGGGGTGGCTGCGCCCGCGCGGGCGGCCGATGCACCGCAGGCCGTCACGCGCGTCGCGATGCTCGTGCAGCTGCGCGGCCCGAACCTGAAGGTCGACGAACGCATCGGCCAGCATCTCGGCGAACGCGGCTACGCGGTGCGCCTGATCGACGAGTCCTCGACGCCCGACGCGGCGCGCGACGCCGACCTCGTCGTGATCTCGTCGACGGTGTCGTCGAAGAACGTGCGGCCCGGCTGGCGCACGCTCGACAAGCCGCTCGTCACGTGGGAAAACGACCTGCTCGACGATCTCGCGATGACGGGCAAGCGTCACGACGTCGACTTCGGCGAAACGGGCAAGGAACGCTACCTGTGGCTCGTCAATGCGCCGCACCCGATCTCGGCCGGGCTGCCGGCCGGCGCGACCAGCGTGTACGGCAAGCAGGCGCCGATGAGCTGGGGCAAGCCGGGGCTCGGCGCGATCACGATCGCGACCGTGTACGGCCAACCCGACAAGGCCGCGATCTTCGCGTACGAGAAGGGCGCGACGATGGACTACGAAGCGCTCGCGCCGGCGCGCCGCGTGATGTTCTTCCTCGACAACGACACGTTCGCGAACCTGTCGCCGGCCGGCGTCGCGCTGTTCGATGCGGCGGTCGACTGGGCGGCCGGGCGGCGCTGACCGACGACGTCGGCGCTATGCCGCCTGCGGCGGCGCGCGCCGTCGTGACGCCGCTTCGATCAGTTGCGCGAGCTGCTGCGCCGGCTCCGACATCGTCCGCCGCGCGCGGTGCACGAGCCCGATGTCGCGGTGGAACGTATGGTGTCCAAGGTCGATCGCGCGCACGCCGGCCGGCCAGCGGCGATAGACGGCGGTCTGCGGGACGATCGCGACGCCGACGCCGTTCCCGACCAGCTTGACGATCGCGTCGAGTTCGTCGAGCTCACACGTGTCGCGCACCGCGAGGTGCATCTTTTTCAGGAAACGATCGACCTGGCGCCCGCCGAACGATGCGCGGTCGTAGCGCACGAACGGTTCGCGCGCGAGCAGTTCGGCCCAGTCCTTGCCTTTCACGCCACGCGGCACGATCAGCCGGAACGGTTCCTGCGCGAGCGTCGTCCAGTGCAGGTCGCTCTGCAGCGAAAACGGCGGCCGGATGATCGCGGCCATGTCGATCTCGCCCGCGTCGACCCGGTTGACCAGCTCGATCGACAGCCCCGGTATCACGCGCGTGCGGCACGCGGGATGGCGG
The DNA here is from genome assembly GCF_001411495.1 of Burkholderia cepacia ATCC 25416. Classification (NCBI taxonomy): domain Bacteria; kingdom Pseudomonadati; phylum Pseudomonadota; class Betaproteobacteria; order Burkholderiales; family Burkholderiaceae; genus Burkholderia; species Burkholderia cepacia. Next base: position 2,338,391 of record NZ_CP012981.1, read on the forward strand.
CGATGGAAATCGGCGAGCGCGGCCGGCAGCAGCGCGCTCTGCACCGACGCGATCGCGCCGATCGTCACGCGCACGGCGGCCGGCGAGCCGGGGGCCGTCGAGCTCAGGTTCTCGTACAGGCCGAGCAGCGCCTGCGCCTGGTCGAGCACGTGATGGCCCATTTCGTTGAGCCGCGCCGACCGGCCGTGCCGGTCGAACAGCGCGAAGCCGAGCTCGGCTTCGAGACGCTGCATCTGCGCGCTGACGGCCGCCTGCGTGAGCCCGATACGGTGGCCTGCCGCGGCGAACGTGCCTTCCCGGGCGACGGCGACGAGGGTTCTCAGTTCGCGGATCATTCATCAATTCCGTTTGTGAATGACGAAACTATATATTGATTTGATTTTCGATCGACCTTGACTACCATGGTGCCGTCCTCGCGCCACGCGAGCGTTCCATCACGAGGCAACCATGAGTCTTTCCCCGTTTCACCTGGCGATCCCGGTCTACGACCTGGCGGCCGCGCGCGATTTCTACGGCCGTGTATTCGGGCTGGCGGAGGGGCGTTCGAGCGCGCAGTGGGTCGACTTCGACTTCTACGGGCATCAGCTCGTGATCCACGAGCATCCGAAGACCGCATCGCAGGAAAGCGCGCATACGAACGCGGTCGACGGTCACGACGTGCCGGTGCCGCATTTCGGGATCGTGCTCGACTGGGCGAGCTGGGAAGCGCTGGCCGAGCGGCTGAGATCGTTCGGCGTGACCTTCGTGATCGAGCCGTATGTGCGCTTCCAGGGGCAGGTCGGCGAGCAGGCGACGATGTTCCTGTTCGATCCGTGCGGCAATGCACTCGAATTCAAGGCGTTCCGCGATATCGGCCAGTTGTTCGCGAAGTGACCGGCGGCGTTGTCGGCACCGATTGAAATTGGGTGCGAGAATGCGGCCTTCGGCGCGGCTGCGCACCTGCGCACCGGCCGGCGCCGCGCGCCGCACGGCATCCGTCCGTGCGCGCCGTTCTCCAGGGAATCCGTATGGACAGTCACATCGCTCCGGTGGAGCTGAAGAAAGCCTACCGTCTCCTCAACCACGGCCCGACCGTGCTCGTGTCGGCCCGCCACGACGGCGTCGACAACGTGATGGCCGCCGCGTGGGCGTGCGCGCTGGACTTCCTGCCGCCGAAGCTGACGGTCGTGCTCGACAAGTCCGCGAAGACGCGCGAGCTCGTCGAGCGCAGCGGCACGTTCGTGATCCAGGTGCCGACGGCCGCGCAACTGCAGCTCACGCATGCGGTCGGCAGCCACAGTCTCGCCGAGCGGCCGGACAAGCTGCGCGAGGCGGGCGTCACGCTGTTCGACGTCGAAGGCCACGACCTGCCGTTCGTCGCCGGCTGCTCGGGCTGGCTCGCGTGCAGGCTGGTTCCCGAGCCGCACAACCAGCAGACCTACGACCTGTTCATCGGCGAGGTGGTCGCGGCGTGGTCCGACACGCGCGTGTTCCGCGACGGTCACTGGTATTTCGAATCGGCCGATCCGGCACTGCGCAGCCTGCACTACATCGCGGGCGGCAATTTCTATGCGATCGGCGAATCGCTGCACGTCGATCCGGACGTGAAGTAAGCCGAACCCGGCATCACGCGCGCTTTTTCAATTCCGTCAGCATGGTTTCCGCGAACGCCTGCGCGACGCGCGGCAGCGTGCGGCCGCGCTTCGTGACGAGCGCGATCGGCCGCACGAACGCGGGATCGTCGATCGGCTTCGCCACCAGCTCGGGCTCGGCGCGCACCTCGCGCGCGGTCGCGGGCAGGATCGTCACGCCGAGCCCGCCGCGCACCATCGCGACGGCCGTCATCATGTAGGTCGGCTCGCACGCGATGTCGGGCGTGCAGCCGGCCGCGTCCAGCGCGGCATCGACGACGCTGCGCACGCTCGTGCCCTGCGCGGTGAGCACGAGCGGCACGGCCGCGACATCGGCGGTGCTCACGCGGCGCTTGCGCGCGAGCGGATGATCCTTCGGGCACACGGCGACGAGCCGGTCGGCGCCCGCATACAGCACCTCCAGCGACGCATCGAACGTGTCGCCGCCCGTCAGTCCGAGATCGGCCTCCTCGTTGCGCACGAGCGCGGTGACGAGGCTCGCGACGCCGTCGCGGATCTCGAAGCCCGCGCGCGGCACGTCGCGCCGGAACGACTGGATCAGCTCCGGCAGCACGCTGGACGCGAAGGTCGGCAGGCACGCGAGCCGCACCGTGCCGCTCGTGCCTTCGCCGAGCGCGCGCGCGTCGCGCAGCACGCGCTCCATGTCGTCGAGCGAACGCTGCAGCAGCGGCAGCAGCTCGCGCCCGGTCTGCGTGAGCGCGACGCTGCGGCTGTTGCGGTCGAACAGGCGCGCGCCGACGATTTCCTCGAGCCGGCGGATCTGCACGGTCAGCGCCGGCTGCGACAGGTGCAGCCGCGCGGCGGCGCGCGTGAAGTTGCCGGCGTGCGCGACGGTGACGAACGCGCGAATGTCGCGAAGATTCAGATCCATAACGGTTCGTGATTGCTGCGATCAAATCATTTCAATTGTGCTATTGCTGCGCCGACCTTACGCTCGTCTCCAACAAAAGACAAGGTAGGAGACACGGATGCTGCCGTTACTCGGGCTTGGCACGATCGTCGTGCTGCTGGCCGCGATTCTGTCGAAGCGGATGTCGCCGCTCGTCGCGCTGATCATCGTGCCGATCGCCGCATCGCTGATCGGCGGCTTCGGGCTGCACACCAGCAAGTTCGTCGTCGACGGGCTGAAGGGCCTCGCGCCCGTGGTGGGGATGTTCGTGTTCGCGATCCTCTATTTCGGCACGATCACCGACGCCGGCACGCTCGACCCGATCATCGACCGCATCCTGCGCGCGGTCGGCACGCGGCCGACGCGCATCGTGATGGGCACGACGCTGCTCGCGCTGCTGATCCACCTCGACGGCTCGGGCGCCGTGTGTTTCCTCGTGACGATTCCGGCCGTGCTGCCGCTGTACGACCGGCTGAAGATGGACCGGCGCGTGCTGGCCGCCGCGGTGTCGATGGCCGCGGGCATCAACTTCCTGCCGTGGACGGGGCCGATGATCCGCGCGTCCGCTTCGCTGCATCTGCCGGTGTCGGCGCTGTTCAATCCGCTGATCCCGGTGCAGGCGATCGGGCTCGTGTTCGTGTTCGGCGTCGCGTACTGGCTCGGGCGGCGCGAGGAGAAGCGGCTCGGCCTGTCGCGCGACGATGCGTCGATTCCGTTGCCGACCCGCGAGCTGACGCCCGACGAGCAGGCGCTGCGCCGGCCGCACCTGTTCTGGTTCAACCTCGTGCTGACGCTCGTCGTGCTCGGCACGATGGTCGTGATGGGCGAGAAGATCCCGCCGGCGATCATGTTCATGGTCGGGCTGTGCATCGCGCTGATGGTGAACTACCCGGACGTCGACATGCAGAGGAAGCGCATCGACGCGCATGCGCGCGCGGCGCTGATGATGGCCGGCATCCTGCTCGCGGCCGGCGTGTTCACGGGGATCATGCAGGGCAGCGGGATGCTGAAGGCGATGGCGCAGGCGGCGGTCGGCTTCGTGCCGCCGTCGATGGCCGGCCACATCCCGGTCGCGCTCGGCCTCGCGTCGATGCCGCTCAGCATGCTGTTCGATCCCGATTCGTTCTACTTCGGCGTCCTGCCCGTGATCGCGGAGGTGGCCGGCCAGCTCGGCGTACCGGCCGTGCAGGTCGGGCAGGCCGCGCTGCTCGGCCAGATGACCACCGGTTTCCCGGTCAGCCCGCTGACGCCCGCGACCTTCCTCGTCGTCGGCCTGTGCGGCATCGAGCTGGCCGAGCACCAGAAGTTCACGTTTCCGCTGCTGTTCGGCGCGTCGATCGTGATGACGATCGCGTGCGTCGTGCTGGGCATCTTTTGATTTTCACCGGCGGCGCACCCGCCGGACGACGACGGTATGGACATGACAGCAAAGCAACCTGAACGGCGCGTGCGCATCGGCGCGGGCGCCGGCTACTCGGGCGACCGGATCGAGCCCGCGGTCGAGCTGGCCGAACACGGGCAGCTCGACTATCTCGTCTTCGAATGCCTGGCCGAGCGCACGATCGCGATCGCGCAGCAGGCGCGGCGCCAGGACCCGTCGCTCGGCTACGACCCGCTGCTGGACGCGCGGATGCGCGCCGTGCTGCCGGTTGCCGTGCCGAACGGCGTGCGCATCGTGTCGAACATGGGTGCGGCGAATCCGCGGGCGGCCGCACGGCGCACCGCACGGATCGCGCAATCGCTCGGCGTCGCCGGGCTGAAGGTCGCGGCCGTCGAAGGCGACGACGTGCTCGACGTCGTACTGCGCGGCGCGTTTCGCTTCGAGGAATCGGGCGACGACGTCGCCGCGTATCGCGACCGCATCGTGTCCGCGAACGCGTATCTCGGCGCCGCGCCGATCGTCGATGCGCTCGCGGCCGGCGCGGACGTCGTGCTGACCGGGCGCGTCGCCGATCCGTCGCTGTTCGCCGCGCCGCTGATCCACGCGTTCGGCTGGCGGATGGACGACTGGGACACGCTCGGGGCCGCGACGGTCGTCGGCCACCTGCTCGAATGCGCGGGGCAGGTGACGGGCGGTTATTTCGCCGACCCCGGCTACAAGGACGTGCCGAACCTCGCGCGGCTCGGGTTTCCGATCGGCGAAGTCGCGGCGGACGGCTCGGTCGTGATCACCAAGGTGCCGCACGCGGGCGGCCGCGTGAGCGCGGCGACCTGCAAGGAACAGCTGCTCTACGAGATACACGATCCGGCGCGGTACCTGCAGCCCGACGTCGTCGCGGATTTCACGCACGTCGCCGTCGCCGAGGAGGCGGCGGACCGCGTGCGTGTGACGGGCGGGCGCGGCACGGCGCGGCCCGACACGCTCAAGGTGTCGGTGGCGTATGTCGACGGCTGGATCGGCGAAGGCCAGATCTCGTACGGCGGCCCGGGCGCGCTCGAACGCGCGCGTCTCGCGCTCGGGATCGTCCGCGAGCGGCTGGCATTGACCGGCGTCGCCGCGACCGAGCTGCGCTTCGACCTGATCGGCGTCGATGCGCTGTATGGCGACGCGACGCCGGCCGTGCGCGGCGAGCCGGCCGAGGTGCGTGTGCGGGTGGCCGGCCGCGCGGCGAGCGCCGGCGAAGCGGCGCGGATCGGCAATGAAGTCGAGACGCTCTATACGAACGGGCCGGCCGGCGGCGGCGGCGCGTTCAAGTCGACGCGCGAGGTGATCGCCGTGCAGTCGGTGCTGCTGCCGCGCGCGGCCGTGACGCCGTCGTTTTCATTCGTGGAGGCATGATGCAACTGCGTGAACTCGCGCATGCGCGCACTGGCGACAAGGGCAATACGCTGAACGTGTCGGTGATTTGCCGCGATCCGCGCCATTACGATCATCTGCGCACGCATCTGGGTGCCGATGCGGTGAAGGCGTGGCTCGCGGGTATCGTGCACGGCGACGTCGTGCGGTACGAACTGCCGGCGCTCGGGGCATTCAATTTCGTGCTGCGCGATGCGCTCGGTGGCGGCGTCACGCGCTCGCTCGCGCTCGACGCGCACGGCAAGTCGGTCAGTTCGGCGCTGCTGGCGATCGAGGTGCCGGAGCCGGCGTGACGGGCGTGACGGACGGCGCCGCCCGGGCGGGCGAGCCCCCGTCACGGAATCAGCAACTCGCGAAGCCCGTCCGCATGCTCGATACGTTCGCCGGCGATGTGCAGGCGCTGGTCCCTGCGATAGTCGTAAACCGCGCGCGACGCGGCGAGCTGGTCGAAATCGAGCTCGATCGCGTGGCGCGATTCGCCCTTGCCGGCCTCGAAGATCAGGTTGCCGAACGGATCGGCCGCGAGGCTGCCCCCCGCGAACACGACGTCGTGCGTGCTGCCGCCGACGCGGTTGGCGACCACCGTGAACACCTGGTTCTCCATCGCCCGCGCCGTTGCCGACGTGCGGTGGACCGGGCGGTACGGTTCCATGTTGCCGTCGGTGATGAGGATCAGCTCGGCGCCGAGTTCGGCGAGCGCGCGGCCGGTTTCGGGGAATTCGTTGTCGTAGCAGATCAGCAGACCGATCCGCACGCCGTGCCATTCGATCGTCGCGTAGCGGTCGCCGGGCAGCACGACGCCGTGCTCGCTCACCCACAGGTGCGTCTTGCGGTAGCGCAGCGCGATGCCGTCCGGCGTGACGAACACGGTGGTGTTGTAGAAGCGGCCGCCGTCGTTCTCGATCAGCCCGACCACGACGGCAACGTCGCGCGCGCGTGCGGCCGCGATGACCGCGCCGACGCCCGGGCCGTCGAGCGGCTCGGCGCATTCGGCCAGGTTCGACGGATCGAGGAAGCCGGTGAGCTGCGCTTCCGGAAACATCACGATGTCGGTGCCCGGTGCGCAGGTCGCGATCGCTTCGAGCGTGCGCTGCAGGTTGTAGTGCGTGTCGCCGTCGCGACCGGCGAGCTGGACGATGTCGAGCTTCAGTTTCATGGGCGATTTCGGTGGGCGGGGCCGGCGCGGCCGGCTCCGCAACGTTGGACGTCGGAACGCCCGAGTATGCGCCGAACCGCCGGTTTTCCCATCCCGCCGGCGTGTTAACCCGTCGGGGGTATTGATCCCGCGTACTGTCGCCGGCCTCGGCTCAACTTTTTTTGCCGGTCTGACCAGTCGAACCTCAAGTTGCATCGCGTGCGGTCGTTAAGGACGGTTGAGTGCCCATTTGACCAACCGAAAACAACGCGGCAACCGGAGATCAACGTCATCATGCTGTCATCGATTCGCGCCCGGATTCTGGCGACCTGCGTCGCCATCGTGGTCACGGCCCTGGCCGTGACAGGCGGCCTTGTGTACTACGTCGTCAAGCAGCACAACGACACGACCATCGACCAGAACCTGCAGTCCGTCCTGACCGGCCACGCGCTCGCGCTCGACGAGTGGGTCGCGAGCCGCGCGCAGCAGACCCAGGCGCTCGCGGACACGCTGACGCCGGGCGAAGGCGATCCGCTGCCGGCGCTGACGCTGCTCGGCAAATCGGGCGGTTTCCAGGTGCTCACGCTCGGCCTGCCGGATCGCACCGCGTATTCGAACGTCCCGCTCGCGGCCGGCTACGATCCGACCGCGCGCCCGTGGTTCAGGCAGGCGGTCGACGCCGGCCGGCTCGTCGTCACGGCGTTGTACCGCGACGCGTCGACCGGCAAGCCCGCGTTCGCGTTCGCCGCCCCGATCGTTCGCGGCGGCACGCTGAAGGGCGTGCTCGCGGCGAGCCTTTACATGGAGCGCGCGAGCGCGATCGTGGCGTCGATGCATCCGACGCCGTCGAGTTTCGCGTTCCTGGTCGACAAGAGCGGGCGCCTGATCGCGGGCGCGAAGACCGATCTGATCATGAAGCCGGCCGCCGAGCTGTCGCCCGAACTGACGCCGGAGCGTCTCGCCGGCCTGCAGACGGCGACCGAACCGGTGGCGATCGACGTGGACGGCGTGACCAAGCTGCTCCGCGCGCGCCCGATCGCCGGGACGGACTGGTCGCTCGTCATGGCGCTCGACCGGTCGGACGTGACGGCCGGCATGCGCGCCGTCGCGACGACGACGCTCATTGCGATCCTCGTCGTCGCCTGCGTCGCGGCGGCACTCGTCGGCGCGTTGACGAACGCGGCATTCAAGCGCGTGCTGCTCGTGCGCGACGCGCTGACCGACGTCGCGAGCGGGAGCGGGGACCTGACGAAGCGGCTGCCGGCCGACGGCGGCGACGAGGCCGCGCAGATCGCGCGGGCCTTCAACCTGTTCGCCGAAAAGATCAGCGCGATCCTGCTGCAGATACGCGGATTCAGCGAATCCGTGAGCGTGGCGAGCGCGGAGATCGCGCAGGGCAACCAGGACCTGTCGAGCCGCACCGAACATGCGGCATCGAGCCTGCAGGAGACCGCGGCGGCGCTCGAGGAGATCGCCGGCACGGCGCGCAACTCGGCCGATGCGGCCACGCAGGTGAGCCGGCTGGCGGAATCGGCGTCGGGCGTTGCCGTACGCGGCGGCGAGGTGGTGAGCGAGGTGGTCGCGACGATGGACGAGATCACGAAGGCGTCGGCCGAGATCTCGAACATCATCGGCGTGATCGACGGCATCGCGTTCCAGACCAACATCCTCGCGCTGAATGCGGCCGTCGAGGCGGCGCGCGCGCACGAGCACGGGCGAGGCTTCGCGGTCGTCGCGGGCGAGGTGCGCACGCTCGCGCAACGCAGCGCGGTGGCCGCCAGGGAAATCAAGCAGTTGATCCAGTCGTCCGTCGAGAAGATCGAAGGCGGATCGGGGCTCGTGAAGACGGCCGGCACGACGATGGACGAGATCGTCGAGGGCGTGCGCGGCATCACGAGCGTGATCGCGGAAATGACGGTCGCGGCGAACGAGCAGAGCACCGGGATCGCGCAGGTGAACCAGGCCGTGTCGCAGCTCGATCACTCGACGCAGCAGAACGCTGCCCTCGTCGAGGAGTCGGCTGCGGCCGCCGCGCTGTTGCGCGAGCAGGCGGCTCAGCTCGCGCAGACGGTCGGCGAATTCAAGCTCGCGGGTTCGCACCGGGCCGCGACGGCATCGGCATGATCCGGCCGCGGCCGTCGAAGGCCGCCGCAAAGAGGCACGCAGGGAGGCGAAACGGGCGCGACGGAGCGCGCTATCCGTCGGTCTGCGCCTTCAGGAACAGTGAAAACAGTTCCGATTGCGAATTGATCGCGAGCTTCCCGTAGATGTTGCGCCGATGCACCTTGACCGTTTCGGCGGAAATCGACAGCTTGTTCGCGACTTCCTTGTTCGAGCGGCCGCTGAGGATCAGCCGGATCACGTCGAGTTCGCGCGCGGTGAGCGGCGTGCCGAGCCGCGCCATCGCCTGCTCGAAGCCATCGTGCGCGCCGGCCCGGCGCGGCGGCGCCTGCTCCGCGGAGGCGGGCTCGAACGCGAGCCGCTGCCGCATCAGCGCGGCCACCCACGGCCGGATCAGGTCGAGCAGCGCAACCTGCCCGGGGCTGAAGCGCCGTTTGCTGCCGAGCGACAGGCACAGCGTGCGCGCATCGTCGAGCACGACGTTGAACTGCACCTCGTCCTCGACGACGTTGTGCGTGAAATAGAGCGTGTAGTACTCGGTATCGCGAAAGCATTCGGGCGCGACGTCCGACAGCCGGAACAGGCCGCTCCTCGGCGCGTCGCGGTTCGCGATGTAGAACGGGTCGAGCTGGTACAGGCCCTGCACGTAGTCGCGGAACAGCGGGTCGGGGCCGCCGCCTTCGTACGGGCATTCGGCGAACACCTGCGGGCGGCCGTCGCCGAAGGTCAGCACGACCCAGCTGTCGACCGCGACGTATTCCTCGATCAGCCGGATCAGCGCCAGCCAGAAGCCCGGCTGGTCGAGCGACTCGATGAGCCGCCCGACCGAACGATGCCACGCGACATCCTGCAAGGTGAGGTTCATGCGGTTTCCGGGTCGGCGGGACCGGTCGGCGCGCGTCGCGCCGTCGCACCGTGCGCATCGACCTGTCCGGGGATGAAGAACGAGATCGTAACGCCGGGCGACGCGAATGGCGAGGCCGCGCACGGTCGCCGTCTCCTGATAAGCTATCGCGATTCCGAGATGGAGAAGTCGATGACTCCCAGCGCCAATACAACTACAAACGCCCATTCCAATATCGATATGACGACGATGCCCCTGACGGGCCAGCCGCTCGACACACTGATGAACCGGCTCGAAGCCGATCTCGAGGAAAGCGATTCGAGCCGCGAGAGCGACCTTGCGGCACGACTGCGTGCGCAGCCGTTGCGTGCCGATTCGCTCGACGCGATCGCGCGCCTGCACACGCTGTGGATGCACGCCGGCGATCCGGCCGCCGCGCGCGCCGTGCTCGACGAGGACGGCACGGGCGTGCACGACGCGGCGCCGCCCGAGGCGCGGCCCGACATCCGCATGCAACTCGCGCTATACCGGCTGCAGGTCGCCCGGCACCTGGGCGAGAACGACGCCGTCACCGAGGCGATCGGCCAGATGCACGACGTCTTGCGCACGTCGCCGACGCTCGATGCCGATCGCTACGTCCGCGCACGCATTCTCGATACGCTCGAATTCGACCACGCGGAGCATGCGCTCGACGCGATCGAACTGCGGCATGCGCTGAACCGCGCGATTGCCGGCCGCGCCACGTTTCGCGCGTGGGACGAGGCGAACCGGCAATGCCTGCGCGCGTGGGCACTGCGGCGTCTCGACCGGGACGACGACGCGCGTGCGGCGGCCGAGGCCGCGGTGGCTGCGATGGCATCGGCAGCGGCGGACCAGGACATCGACGCCGACGACTGGCTGCGGATCGGCCGGGCGATGATCGAGATCGCGCCGTTGCAGTTCGACACCATTCGCCAGGCCGTCGAGTCGCGCATTGCCGACTGGGCGCTGCCGCCTCGCCGCGAGGCCGAGGTGAGGCTGGCGCGGCTCGCCGCGCGGGCGGCACACGCGCAAGGCGATCTCGCGGGCGCGCTGGCCCGTTGCGAGATGGCGCGCCACAGCCTCGAATCGGACGGCGGAGACGACTTCATCGAATACGAACTGCCGTGGCTGCTCGAGGCGGGCCGTTTCGACGAGGCAGGGCGCAGGGCGTTCTTCCACGTGTACCAGATCGAAAGCAGCATGCTCGACCGGGTCGGGCAGATCATCCATGCGCGCCTGGCCGAGCCGACCGACACGTCGGTCTGGTGGCCGCTGTGCGCGATGCGCGCAGCGGGTTTCCAGCCGACGCTCGAGCGGCTCGTCGAACTCGGCGCGGAAGGGCCCGACGCGCTGGCCGCGCGTTCGCCGACCCATGGCGAGATCTTTGCCGCGTTCGGCTCGCTCGAAGGCGACGCGTTGCGCTACGCGATCGCCGACGCCGCGCGCGAGGTCGCACTGCGGCGCGCGCCCGGCCATCCGTGGATCGCGCGGCTCGCGGCCGTCTACGACGGCGAAACCGGCCGCATCGACGCGACGACCCAGGCCGCGCGCCTGCTCGCGGCCGCGCAGGAAGGCGAGATGTACGACAACCGCACCGGGTTCATGCTGACCGATGCGCGCATTCGGGCGCTGGGTGTCGCCGCCGCGATGAAGCTGCCGCCGCCGCCGCTGCGCAGCGGCTTGTGGAGCTACGGCTACGCGTGCTCGATCGAGGACAGGGCCGAGGAGGCGATCGACGCGCTGCCGGCCGCGGAACAGGCGCCGGTGCGCGCCGATCTCGAGCGCCTGAAGATCGCCGCGTATGAGCAGGGCCGCGCCTGCATGGAGCGCTTCTTCGAGACGGGCAACGGCCATCCGTACGATGCGTGCGCGCACCTGTATTCGATGCTCTGCAACAACCTCGCGATCCTCTATCGCGGCGAGGAGCGCTACGACGAAGCGCTGGTCCTGCATCGCAGCGGGATCGCGGCGAGTTCGTTTGCCGAGCATTACGACGGGGTGCGCTACGTGCTCGCGTGCCAGGAGAAGGATGAAGAGATGCTCGAAGCCGCCGAGCAGCTGTGGCACTACGCCGCCGAATACGGTTACAGCCGGCACGAGCCGAACTGGTACGTGCGCGACGTGGTGCGCGCGCTGTACCGCGTCGATCGCTGCAACGAATTGCCGATCTGGCTCGAGCGCCTCGTCGGCTGGCAGCGCGAGCACGACCAGCTCGACGGCAGGTTGCCCGACGAGGCACTGATTGCCCGCCTCGTGTTCGCGGCCCACATGTCGGAGTCGCATCCGGACCAGGCATCGGCGCTGTACGACGCCGCGCGTGCGCAGGCCGACGCGTCGCGCGATCTGAACGTGCTGCTCCGGGCCGCCGACGCGGCGTACGAACTGGGCCGCCAGCCGGACGCGAAATATTTCTACGAACGGGTGCTCGCCGGCAACCGGTACGCCGCCGAACCGCTCGACCTGAAGATGGACGTGATCGAGCGGCGGATCAGCGAGGCCGGTGCGCCGCCTGCGGCGCCGGGCCCGGCGACGGCCGCGCCGGGCAAGCGCTGGTGGAAGTTCTGGCAATGACGGCCGTCGGTCGGCGGGCCGGCTATGCGCCGCGCAACGCGCTGAACGCCGATGCGCTGAAAGCGGCGATCGCCGCGCGCAGCACCGCGCGAGGCGATGCCGACGCGGTGCGCGCGTGGCTGCTCAACCATTTCTACCGGCACGTCGTCGCGAACTTCGAGCCGGCACGCACGATCGGGTCGCTCGACGACGCGCGGCAGGCGCTCGGTAACGCCGCGCCGCCGGCGTGGGTCGCGCGGCGCTTCGGTGCGGACGCGAAGACGATCGGCGAGGCCGACGCCGGCAGGCTGGCGCCCGTCGTCTGGGTCGACCCGGGCGATCCGCAGCTTCTCGCGCTCGAAACCACGCTCGTCGAGTTCCTCGAGTCGCGCAAGGGGACCGGGCTCGACGGCAAGCTCGACCGCGTCAATTGCCCGCAGGCGCTCGCGATGTGGGAACGCGAGCATGCGGAGATGGCGGCCCGGATCGCGCGCGGCTGGCGCGAGAGCCAGCCCGATGCGCTGCGCACCTGGTGTGAAACCGCGAACGGCCGCTTCGTCGAATTCCTGCCCGACAGCGCGCTGCTGCGCGCCGAAATGGCGTTCGAGAGTTACGTGATGCGCCATTGCCTCGGCCAGTTCGCCGACCGGCAGGCGCTGACGGGCGGCTACGGCGGGCGCTACGCGGAAGCGATCGAGGCGCGCACGCTGCGGCTGCTGAGCTTCCGGGACGCGAGCGGCCAGCCGCACATCACGATCAGTGTCGCGATGCGCGCGGACGGCGGCCTCGACGTCGATCAGGTCAAGGGCAAGCAGAACCGGCCGCCGGTCGAGCGCTATGTCGACGACGTGCTGGCGTGCCTGAATACGCTGGGGACGACGGATAACACGCCGCCCGACTGCATCGCGCTCGGCGTGGTCCATACGGCGTCGGGGTGGTGCAGGATCGAGGACGTGACGGATGCCGCGTCGCAAGCACGGCTCGTCGCGCGCCATCCGCAATTGTTCGGGCGGCTCGCCGAGCCGACGCCGACCGTCGAGTGGCTGGTCGCCGCGCGGCAGCCCGAACTGCTGCAGGCGCGGCCGCCGCGTGCCGGCTCGGTGCGTTACGCGGTGCGCGCGACGCTGGCGCCCGCGGTGCCGTCCGCGCAACGGGACGACGCACAGCCCGCCTTTGCAACCGAGAACGTGCGCTGGCCCGGCTACGACGCGCCGCACGGCGCCAGTGCCGGCGAATGACGGGGCGAAGACCATGACATTCAAGCTGATCGTCGCGTTGTTCGTGCTGTGGCGTATCGTGCGCTACTTCCGCCGGCGCGGTGCGCGCCATTCGACCTTGTCCGCCCGCAAGCACTGGGCGCTGCTGCTCGCGCATCCGTACGTGGAGGCGACCGGGTTCTCGGGTTTCGACGATGCGGATACGAGCCACCTGAACGACACGTCGCGCAAGTTCCTGCGCGCGCAGATGCTGCATCAGATGGAGTTGCGCACCGACGCGACGGACGACGATGCGCGCGCGCACCTCGCACGCGTGCTCGAGACGCAATGGTTTCGGGCCGACCTGCATGCGCTGCAGCCGACCGACGACCCGCGTGCCGCACTCGCGTTCGCCTGTGCGCGGATGGCGTTCCTCGCGCGAGTGGCGATGCTGATGGGCTGGACCGAGCCGGACACCGCGTGGCGTGTGCTGTTGCTCAACGCGCAGCGCGCGCAGGATTGTTTCGGCAGCTGGACGGATTTCGGTAGCGCGTATATCGCGGGCCGCAAGCAGTGGGTGGCCGGGTTTCGCGCCGACCCGTTCGGCAAGGCGTTCGACGACGCCACGCTGCAGCGCTGGCTTGCATCGGGTGACGGTGTGTGGGGGCGGGCGGCATGGCCGGGGCTGGCGGCGTTCGATCCCGAACCGGTCGCGCAACCTCGATGACGCATTGATGCCGCCAGCAGCTCATTTCGCATACCGCTTTCCGTTCCTGCCGACGCCGACATGATTTCATCCGTTCATCCCCTGTTGCGACGCCTGGCGCTGTCCGTTGCGTGTGCGGTGCCGGCGACGGTGCTGCCCGCGACGGCGCAGGCGGTCGAGCCGGTCGCGGCCGACCGTCTGCTGCGCACGTTCCTCCACGACCACTACGGCAACTGGCGCGCGGACCGCAAGGGCTGGCAGTCGGACGCGGGCGATTTCATTTATTCGCCGTGCGGGTCGCTGCGCGTCGCGACCGCCGACGGCCCGCGGTATCTGCTCGCGGTGTGCGGCGAGACCGAGGCCGCCGTGCAGGACGGCATGCCGGGGATGGATTCGGACGGCACGACGGGCACCATCGACCTGTACGTGCTGAAGCCCGCGGCGGACGGCAAGACGCTCGAGCCGGTGGTGAAGAAGACGGATATCGCGTCCGGCAAGCGCGGCGAGCCGGGTACGGTGCGCATCGAGCGGTACGGCCCGCACCTGTTCGGCTTCACGATCGGCGACGGCGTCACGCTGCAGGGCTATACGATGGCGATGCGATCGATCTGGCTGCCGGTCGGCAACGCGATCGTCGAGGCGGCGCCGCGCATCGACGAAGCGCTCGACAACACGGGGTCGCTCGATTGCGGGAACGCGAAGTCGCATTGCGAGAGCCGCACGTTTTCGATCGTGCCCGACACGACCGGCACCGGCGACGTCTATCCGCTGACGGTCACGGAAACGGGCTCGCGCGGCGACAAGGCGATTCACGCGCGCTACACGGTGACGTTCGACGCGGCGCGCGGCCGCTACGTGGTGCCGAAGGCGTTGCGCGCAGGATACTGACCGTTCGCGCGAAGGAACGGGCGGCGCGGTGCCGCCCGCCTGTCACACGTACAGATACCGGACGAGGTGGAAGAACACCGGCGCGGCGAAGCAGATCGAGTCGACGCGATCGAGCATCCCGCCGTGGCCCGCGATCATCGAACCCCAGTCCTTGGTGCCGAGCGAGCGCTTGACGGCCGACAGCACGAGGCCGCCGACGAAGCCCGCGATCACGATCGCGAGCGAGATCCCGAACGCGGCGCCGAAACTGAACGGCGTCACGCGATACAGCGACGCGCCGCACAGCGTCGCGAGCAGCCCGCCGCCGACGAACCCTTCGATCGTCTTGGACGGCGACAGCTGCGGCGCGATCTTGCGGCGCCCGAACAGCTTGCCGACGACATACTGCAGCACGTCGCTGATCTGCACGACGAGCAGGAAGAAGAACAGCAGCAGCGCGTTCTGTCCCGTGTAGCGCGGAATGTCAAGGATCAGCACGGCCGGCGCGTGGCTCAGCCCGTACACGCACACCATCAGCGCCCAGTTGATCTTCGCGTTGCGGCTCAGGAATTCGCGCGTGTCCTGCGTGAGCGCCGACACGAGCGACATCGCGAAGAACAGGTGCACGGGCACGAAGATCGAGTACATCCCGTACCAGTTGATCCCGAGCAGCAGGTATTGCACGGGGATCGCGACGAAGAACGCGATGAACAGCGTCGTGTGGTCGCTCGCGGTCGTCGGCGTGAGCGTGATGAATTCGCGCAGCGTCAGGTAGGACAGCACCGCGAACACGAGATACGTGACGTTGTTGCCGAGGCCGATCGCGATGACCATGATCGCGATCATCGCCCACCACGCACGGATGCGCTGGTTCAGGTTGACGATGGTCGCGCTCGTGCCGCCGCTGCGCGCGCCGAGGATCGCGCCGATCACGGTGGCGATGACGAGCACGCCCGTGACGCCCGCGACCAGTTCCCAGAAGAGAGTTCGCATGGGGGATATCCGGAAAAGGGAAAGGAGAGGGCGGTGTTCAGCCGGCCGGCCGCTGCGGCGGCGCGAGCGCGACGATCGCGTCGCGCATGCGGGCGAGGAACGTCGGCTTGTCTTCCTGGGCACCGAGCGCATCGTTCGCGCCGAAGTGCACCTTGCAGATCAGCGGCACCGGCCAGATCGCACCCTTCGGCATGATCCGTTGCAGGTTCTCGAGATAGACGGGCGCGAGCGCGACGTCCGGAAACTCGGTCGCGAGGTGGAACAGCCCGCTCTTGAACGGTTGCGGCAGGATCTCGGCGCCGCGCGTGCCTTCCGGGAAGATGATGATCGAATGGCCCTGCCGGAGTGCGTCGCGCACGGGGTCGAGCGGATCGCCGCCGGACTCGCGGTGGCGATCGATCAGCACGACGTTCAGCAGCTTCTGCGCGATGTGGCGCTTCGCGTCGCTGCTGTCCCAGTAGTCGCGCGCGGCGACGGGCCGCACGACCGCGCGCACGTCGCGCGGCAGCGCGGCGAGGATCGCGAGCGTGTCGATGTGGCTCGTGTGGTTCGAGAAGTAGATCTTCTGCGTGGGGGACGGCGGCGCCTGATGCCAGACCGGATACGCGCCGGCGACGAGCCGCACGATGGACAGCAGGAAGTCGCGCTGCCAGACGTTGAGAATGTTCATCGGCGTCGCGCCTCCTGCCTGCCTGCATGGCCCGAGGCGCATGCGCGCCGGGCGGAACCCCGGAATGCCGGCGCGGCAGGATGCGCGCCGGACGGCCCTTGTTTAAATTTTTTCAAATTCGTGGCTGCCTGTCGCAGGTCCGCGATAATCGGACGATTCGCCGCCACACGCTGTTGCGTCGCGGCGAATGCGCCGGTCGGCGGCGTGATAATCGGCTGTTGCACGAGTGCCCGTTTGCAGTTCGAATGGATCGTGCTGCGCTCGGGCCAGCGGATTATCGCGAGTTTCCGTCAAAAACGCCAGATTGGCGCCGCGCTTGCGCGCCGGGCGCATGCTTGACGCATCGGGGCCGCTCGGCGACGATTAGGGCCGTCCATGGAAGGCCGTCCAGGGCCGTTTCGCCGCCCGGGGCATGGCGGCGGGAAAGGTGTCCGACTGTGCCGCGTGAATAGAACGAATACGAAACGATGAGCCTCTACGCACTCAAACCCAAATTCCAGAACCGCCTGCGCCCGTTCGCGAACTCGCTCGCCGAGCGCGGCGTCACGGCCAACCAGGTCACGCTGTTCGCGGCCGGCGGCTCGATCGTCGTCGGCGCGCTCGCCGGGCTCGGCGTGTTTGCCCGCGCGCTGTTCCTGCTGATCCCGCTGTGGCTGTTCGTGCGGATGGCGCTCAATGCGATCGACGGGATGCTCGCGCGCGAGCACAACCAGAAAAGCACGCTCGGCGCGTACCTGAACGAACTCGGCGACGTCGTGTCCGATGTCGCGCTGGTGCTGCCGTTTCTCGCGATTCCGGCGTTCGCTCCGGCAGACGTCTGGCTGTTCGCGCTGACGGCGGTGATCGTCGAATGCGCGGGGCTGATCGGCCCGCTGGTCGGCGTGAGCCGCCGCTACGACGGCCCGTTCGGCAAGAGCGACCGCGCGCTCGCCCTCGGCGCGTTCGCGCTGTGGATCGGGCTCGGGTTTCCGGTCGGCGGTGTCGCCGCATGGCTGTGGCGGCTGCTGATCGTGCTGTCGATCGTGACCGTGGTCCGGCGCGTGCAGGCCGGCATCGCGGAAAAGGGCGGTTGAAAGGGTAGTCAAGGCAGTCAAAGGCAGTGGCGGTACCGGGCGCCGGAGGGCGGCGCACCAAGATTCGAATAACGAAACGAGAGAAAACGCATGAGCGCACGCCTGGCCCGCGAGGCCGACTTCATCACGCACGACGGCGAAACGCTGTTCTATCGTCACTGGCCCGCAACGGGCCCGCGCTGCCGCGGCGCCATCGTGCTGCTGCATCGCGGCCACGAACATTCGGCGCGCGTCGCGCATCTCGTCGACGAGCTCGACCTGCCGGATTTCGCGTTCTTCGCGTGGGATGCGCGCGGCCACGGCCGCTCGCCCGGCGCACGCGGCTACAGCCCGAGCGCGGCCGCGTCGGTACGCGACCTGCAGACCTTCGTCGAACATATCCGCGACACGCACGGCATCGCGATCGAGGACATGGCCGTGGTCGGCCAGAGCGTCGGCGCGGTGCTCGCGGCCACCTGGGTGCACGACTACGCGCCGCCGATCCGCGCGCTCGTCGTCGCGTCGCCGGCGTTTCACATCAAGCTCTACGTGCCGTTCGCGCGACCGGGCCTGCGGCTGATGCACAAGCTGCGCGGGCTGTTCTACGTGAACAGCTACGTGAAACCGAAATTCCTCACGCACGATCCCGAGCGGATCGCGAGTTATGCGTCCGATCCGCTGATCACGCGGCCGATCGCGGTCAACATGCTGCTCGACCTGCACGACACCGCGCAGCGGATCGTCGCCGATGCGGCCGCGATCACCGTGCCGACGCAACTGCTGATCTCGGGCGCCGACTGGGTCGTGCATCGCGGCCCGCAGGACCGCTTCTTCGAACGCCTGGGCGCCGCGCGCAAGGAGCGCATCGTGCTGCCGGGCTTCTATCACGACACGCTCGGCGAACGCGATCGCGCGCAGGCGCTCGCGCCGCTGCGCGCATTCGTGCTGCGCGAATTCGATGCGCCGAGCCCGCGCGTGTCGCTCGCCGATGCCGACCGGCGCGGTGCGTTCCACGATGAATACGCGGCGCTCGGCCGCCCGCCCTCGAATGCGTTCGCGCGTGCGTACTGGGCGCTCACGCGGGCCGGCCTGAAGGCCGGCGGCGCGCTGTCGGACGGTATCGCGCTCGGGCTGCGGCTCGGTTTCGATTCGGGCTCGACGCTCGATTACGTGTATCGCAACCGCGCGCAGGGGCGGCTCGGCGTCGGTGCGCTGATCGACCGCACGTATCTCGATTCGCCGGGCTGGGTCGGCATCCGCCAGCGCAAGGTGCATCTGCAGGAGCTGATCGGCGCGGCGATCGGCCGCCTGCGCGGCCACGGCACGCCGGTGCGGATCGTCGATATCGCGGCCGGGCACGGGCGCTACGTGCTCGACGCGATCGCGTCGGCCGCCGAGCGTGACGGCGCGGCGCCCGACGACATCACGCTGCGCGACTACAGCCCGCCGAACGTCGAGGCCGGGCGCGTGCTGATCGCGCAGCGCGGCCTCGAGCCGATCGCGCGCTTCGAGCGCGGCGACGCGTTCGACGAGGCGTCGCTCGCGACGCTCGAGCCGCGTCCGACGCTCGCGATCGTGTCGGGCCTCTACGAACTGTTCGGCGAGAACGCGCTGATCGAGCGCTCGCTGCGCGGGCTCGCGCAGGCCGTGCCGCCGGGCGGTTATCTCGTCTATACGGGGCAGCCGTGGCATCCGCAGCTCGAATTCATCGCGCGCGCATTGAACAATCACCGCGGCGAGGCGACCTGGGTGATGCGCCGCCGCTCGCAGGCCGAGATGGACGAACTCGTCGCGCGCGCGGGGTTCCGCAAGCTCGACCAGCGGATCGACGAAATGGGCATTTTCACGGTCAGCCTCGCGCAGCGGGTCGACGCGTCATGAGCGAATTCGGCGGCGACGCGCGCGGCCTGGCGGCGCAGGCGTCGGCGGCCGGCACACGCGACGCGTCGTTCGCGCTGCGTCTCGGCTGGCTCGCGGTGATGGGCGCCGTGTTCTTCTCGACCTACGGCTTCGCGAACTGGCTCGCCGCGCGCCGCGTGGCGGTGCCGACCTTCGCGTTCGGCTGGGAACACGCGATCCCGTTCGTGCCGTGGACGATCGTGCCGTACTGGTCGATCGACCTGCTGTATGCGCTGTCGTTCTTCTTCTGGACGCGCCGCGCCGACCTGCTCGATCACGTGAAACGGCTGTTGACCGTGCAACTGGTATCGGTCGCGTGCTTCATCGCGTGGCCGCTGCGCTTCGGGTTCGAGCGGCCCGACGCGGGCGGCGTGGCCGGTGCGCTGTTCACGCTGCTGATGGGGTTCGACAAGCCGTTCAACCAGGCGCCGTCGCTGCACATCGGGCTGCTCGTCGTGCTGTGGGCCGTCTATGCGAAGCACGTGCGCGGCACGCTCGCGCGCGTCGTGCTCCATCTGTGGTTCGCGGCGATCGGCGTGTCGGTGCTGACGACCTACCAGCATCACGCGATCGACGTGCCGACCGGTGCGGCGGTCGGCTGTCTCGCGCTGTTCCTGTTTCCGCTGCGCGATGCCGCGGGCCGGCTGCCGGGCGCCGATGCGTCGCCGGGCGCGGCCGGCCGTGCGCTCGCGCGTCGTTATGCGCTCGGCGCGGCGGCGGTCGCGCTCGTGGCGCTCTGGTGCGTGCCGCACGCGCCCGGCTGGGCGCTGGCGGCCGGGTGGGTCGCGCTGGCGCTCGCGTGTGTCGCGTGGATCTACCGGCGCGGCGCACCCGGCGCGTTCCAGAAGGATGCGCACGGGCGTTTCCCGGTCGTCATCCGCTGGCTGCTCGCGCCGACGATCGCCGGCGCATTCGTCAATTCGCGGCTGTGGACGTTCCGGCAGCCGGCGCCGGTGCGGATCGACGAACGCGTGTCGCTCGGCCGCACGCCGACCACATCCGACGTGCGCCGCCACGGTTTCACGGCACTGGTCGACCTGACGGCCGAAATGCCGCGCTGGGCGGCGGCCGACGCATCGCTCGCCTATGCGAGCGTGCCGCAGCTCGACCTCGTCGCGCCGACGGCCGCGCAACTTGCGCAGGCCGTCGCGGCGCTCGAACGCCTGCACGGGGAAGGGCGCGACGTGCTGGTCTGCTGCGCGCTCGGCTACGGGCGCAGCGTGCTGTGCGCGGCCGCGTGGCTGGCGGCGCGACGCGGATTCGGCGATGCGCGCGACGCGCTGGCCGCGGTGCGCGCGGTGCGGCTGCATGCGGTGTGGTCGGACGACGGCGTGGCCGTGCTGCAGCACTGGATCGATGGCCGCCGCGGCGCGGGAGGTGTGTGATGCGCGACCCGTCCGCGCCATTCAGGATTGCCGCCGCGCGCGGCGCGCTCGATGCAGGCGTGTGGGCGATCGCGGCCGCACTGGCCGCGGCCGGCGCGGGCTGGTGGATCGCATCGGGCTGGGCGCCGGCGACGGTCGCGCGCGTGCTGCTGGCCGTCGTCAGCACCGGGTCGGGGATCGCGGCGCTGTGGGTTGCGGTGCGGATTGAGATCGACCGCCGGCTGTTCGCCGCGCTTGCGCGCGCGGCGGCCGGCGATGCATCGGTCGACGACGCCCTTGCCGCGCTCGACCGCGCGCTTGCCGATCTCGGCTGGATCGACGCGTCGAAGGCCGGACGTGCGCTCGACGCACGCGTGCGCGGCGCGGTTGGGCTGTGCCGCGCAGGTGTGCTCGTCGCGATCGTGCAGTGGCTCGTGGTCGGGCTCGCGATTGCCGTTTCGCAGATCGGCTAGTCAGCGGCCGTGTGAGCTCGCCGCGCGTGGTCGACGCTGTCGTTCCGGCCGCCCGTGCATCGAGGAAGCCGTCTTCGAGTGCGCGTTACGCGTGAGCCGTCCGCTGCGACCGCGTGCGCTTCACCTCATACATCGCCTGGTCCGCATGCTCGATCAGCGCGGTCATGTCGGTGCCGTCGTCGGGCGGCAGCGCGATTCCGACGCTGACGCCGAGCCGCAGCGGGCGCCCCTCGAATTCGAACGGTTCGCTCACCTGGCGCGCGAGCCGCGTGCTTTGCGCATGCGCATCGTCGCGGTTGCCGATGTTCGGCAGGATCACTGCGAATTCGTCGCCGCCGATGCGCGCGACCGTATCCGAGCGCCGCACCGCGCCCTGCATCCGCGTGGCGATCTCGCGCAGCGCAGCGTCGCCCGCGCGGTGGCCGAATCCGTCATTGATCGGCTTCAGCCCGTCCATGTCGATGTTGAGGATGCCGAGCCGGCCGTTCGCGCGCAGCGTCGTGTGCATCGACTGCCGCAGGCGGTCGTAGAACAGCGCGCGGTTCGGCAGGCCCGTGAGCGCATCGTGCGTCGCGCGCATGTAGAGTTCGTTCGCCTCGTTGCGCGCCGCGTAGAACATCGCGGCGGCGATCAGGTCGGCCGTCAGCCGCAGCGTGCCGGCATCGGCTGGCGAAAAGCCGTCGACTTCCGGCGACATCACCTTCAGCACGCCGACCGTCGTGTCGGCATGGGTGAGCGGCATCACGAGCATCGAGCGCAGGCCGACACGCCGGCATGCGTCGCGATCGACGCGCGGGTCGGTTTCCGAATCGATGCAGTGCAGCAGCTCGCCTTGCTGCACGCACAGGCCGGACAGGCTGCCCGAGCGCCGCAGCCGCAGGCCGAGCATCCCGGCCGCGGTGCCCGACGCGGCGCGGTACACCATGTCGTCACCCTCGGCGAATTCGACCGCGGCGGCGCTCGCACCGGTGAGCTGCGGCACCTGCTCGGCCACATAGGCCATCACGCTGCCGAGGTCGAGGCCGAGCTTCGCGATCTCGGTCTGGGCGGCAATGATGCGCAGCAGGGTATCGGGGGACGGAGTGGCGGTGTCGGCGATTTGATTCAAGTCAGTTTTCCGTGAAAGAAAGCACGTCCGGCGGCACGGGATTGCGGTAGCATACGCGCCGCTTCGCGGCGGCGCGTTCCGGGGCGGTCTGCAACGAACCGCCGCCGGCCGGCCGAACCGCGCCGGCAGTATGCCGTTCGGCCCGTTGGGCGACAACGGCGCAATTCTTACCATTCATCCCTCTCGCGCAGCATTTTCGACTGGATTGAGGTTTTTTTCGCTTCATCGTCGCGAATCGGGGTAAGTTTTGTCCTATTTTTGAGATAGTGTGACGAATGGGCGCGTGCCGGTGCCAGGCGCGCGCAGCACGATGACAGGCGATTAAAGAAATCGCCGCATCGTTTCGATAAATGAATCAGGCCAGTTGGATAGATATGAGGGGAAGCAGTGGGATTGTTCACTCACGGGCATAGCTGCTTTGCGCGCATCGGTTCCGATGCAACGAATGACCTGACGATCCTGACGAAACGGAGCGGCGCATGAAGCCGGCCGTGTCGCTGTTCGTCCTGTCGGCCGCCATGGTCGGCGCGTTTCACGCCGCCGCGCTGTCGGCCGCACCGATGCCGGCCGTGCCGGCCGCCGCAGCAGCAGCAGCCTCGGGCGCGATGCCGGCGCCGGTGCTCGCGGCCGCGTCCGCGCCCGCGGCGGCCAGTGCGCCGTCCGCCGGCTTGCCGGCGACGACGGTGCACCTGCCGTTCGCGTCGCTCGGTGCGTTCGATCCGCTGCGCCTGCGCGGCGCCGACGACGCGCGCACGATCAACGCGGGCGTGCGGCTCGACCGCGTGGTCACCGGCGCGCGGCTGCGCCTGACCTACGCCTATTCGCCGTCGCTGGTGTTCCCGATGTCGCACCTGAAGGTGTCGGTGAACGGCGAGGTGATCGCGACCGTTCCGTTCGACGCCGCGCAGGCGGGCCGGACGGTCACGCAGGAAATCCCGATCGATCCGCGCTATTTCTCGGATTTCAACCAGATCGGCCTGCGCCTGATCGCGCACTACACGCTCGACCATTGCGAGGATCCGTCGAACTCGGCGCTGTGGGCCGACGTGAGCCCGAAGAGCGAGCTGATCCTCGACGAGTCGCCGGTGCGCCTGCCGAACGATCTCGCGCTGCTGCCCGCGCCGTTCTTCGACCGGCGCGACAACGGCCGCGTGCGGTTGCCGTTCGTGCTGCCGGCGTCGCCGGATTCGGCGACGCTGCGCAGCGCGGGCGTGCTCGCGTCGTGGTTCGGCGCGCTGGCCGATTACCGGCATGCGCGGTTCCCGGTGTCGTCCGGGCTGCCGACGGACGACCAGGCGGTGGTGATCGGCACGGCCGCGACGCTGCCGGCCGGCCTCGCGCTGCCGTCGATCAACGGCCCGCTGCTCGCGGTGGCGGACAACCCGGCCGCGCCGGGGCGCAAGCTGCTCGTCGTCACGGGCCGCACGGCGGCCGAGGTCGACGATGCGGTCGCGACGCTCGTGCTGGGCCGCGCGGCGCTGTCGGGGCCGGCGGCGACGGTCGCGCACGTCGATCCCGGCGCGCCGCGCAAGCCGTACGACGCGCCGCGCTGGCTGCCCGTGAACCGGCCGATCGCGTTCCGCGAGCTCGTATCCGATACGCGCCAGCTGGAAGTGCGCGGCACGACGCCCGACGCAATCCGCCTGAACCTGCGCGTGCCGGCCGATCTGCATTCGTGGAACGGCGCGGGCGTGCCGATCACGCTGCGCTACCGCTACACGGCGCCGACCGTGCAGGACAACTCGACGCTCGCCGTCGAGATCAACGAGCAGCTCGTGAAGTCGTACCGGCTCGGGCCGGCCCAAGCCGAGGACGCGCACGGCCGCATGCAGCTGCCGCTGCTGTCGGTGCCCGAAGGGCGCGTGACGAGCGACGTCGACATCCCGGCGTTCCGGGTCGGCAGCGGCAACCAGCTGCAGTTCCGCTTCACGCTCGACTCGCAGAAGACGGGCCTGTGCTCAAGCACGGCGACCGAGCCGCAGCGCGCGGCTATCGATCCCGATTCGACGATCGACTTCTCGCACTTCGTCCATTACGCGCAATTGCCGAACCTCGCGTTCTTCGCGAACAGCGGCTTCCCGTTCACGCGCTTCGCCGACCTGTCGCAGACGGCCGTCGTGATGCCCGACCGGCCGTCGCCGCAGGAGCTCGAGGCCTACCTGACGATGCTCGGCCACATGGGCGAATGGACCGGGTTTCCGGCCCTGCGCGTGCAGGTCGCGCGGCCCGGCGACGTCGCCGCGCTGTCGGGCAGCAAGGACCTGCTCGTGATCGACGGCTCGCCCGCGTCGCCGCTGCTCGCGCACTGGCGCTCGGCGCTGCCGCTCGTGATCGGCGAGCAGGGCAGCGCGGGCGGCGAAGGCACCGCGCGCATCGCGTTCTCGGTGAAGGAGCGCTGGCGCAACGGCGTCGGCCTGGCCGAA
Source organism: Burkholderia cepacia ATCC 25416 (assembly GCF_001411495.1). NCBI lineage: Bacteria > Pseudomonadati > Pseudomonadota > Betaproteobacteria > Burkholderiales > Burkholderiaceae > Burkholderia > Burkholderia cepacia. Next base: position 2,363,130 of record NZ_CP012981.1, read on the forward strand.
GGCGGCGCGCGCATCGAGCAGACCGGCTCGCTCGCGGCGCTTGCCGGGTTCGAGCTGCCGGGCAGCCGGGGGCGCAGCGTGGTCGCGCTGACGGCGACCGACCAGCCGCGCCTCGGCGATCTGCTCGACGTGTTCGAGAACGCCGGGCTCGTGTCGCAGCTGCAGGGCGACCTCGCGCTGGTGCGGCCGGGGCAGGTCGACAGCCTGCGCGTCGGCGAGCCTTACGTGGTCGGCTTCGTGCCGTGGTATGCGCGCGTGTGGACGGAAGCGGCGCGGCATCCGGTCGTGCTCGGCGCGGTCGGCGTGGTCGCGGGGCTGCTGCTCGCGCTCGGCGTGTTCAGCGTGCTGCAGAGAATCGCCGCGCGTCGACGGGGGATGTAACGGATGGCGCGGGTTATGGCGAAGCGACGGGCAACGCGGCCGGCGCGGCGCGTCGGCGCGGCACTCGCGCTGGCGGTGGCGATGACGTGCACGGGAGCCGGCATGGCCACGCGCGCGCACGCCGCGGGCGCGGCTGACGCGGCCGACGCGGGATGCGGCGCGGCGTGGCCGCGCTGGGACGCGTTCAAGCGCGATTTCATCTCGGCCGACGGCCGCGTGATCGACGTCGGCTCGGCCGATTCACGCACGGTGTCGGAGGGGCAGGCGTATGGACTCTTCTTCGCGCTGGTCGCGAACGACCGGCGCATGTTCGACACGATCCTCGCATGGACCGAGAACAATCTCGCGCAGGGCGACCTGAGCGCGCACCTGCCGGCGTGGCTGTGGGGCCGTGCGCCCGACGGCGCGTGGCGCGTGCTCGACGCGAACGCGGCGTCGGACGCCGACCTGTGGATCGCGTATGCACTCGTCGAGGCCGGGCGGCTGTGGCACGAGCGCAGCTACACGGCGCGCGGCGCGCTGCTCGCGAAGCGCGTGCTCGACGACGAGACCGCGACCGTGCCGGGCCTCGGCCTCACGCTGCTGCCGGGGCCGACGGGGTTCAAGCTGGCCGACGGTCAGTGGCGTTTGAACCCGAGCTATTCGCCGCCGCAGGTGATCCGCGCGCTCGGCGCGCGCCTGCCCGACGACCGGCGCTGGGCCGCGCTCGCCGCCAGCACCGGCCGCGTGCTGCTCGACACGGCACCGAAGGGCTTTTCTCCCGACTGGGCGCTGTATCGCGCGGGCACGGGTTTCGGGCCCGATCGCGACACGCATGCGCAGAGCGCGTACAACGCGATCCGCGTGTACCTGTGGGCCGGCATGCTCGACCGCGCCGATCCGCTCGCCGCGCCGCTGCTCGCACGCTTTGCGCCGTTCGCCGACCATATCGCCGCGCATGGCGCGCCGCCCGAGAAGGTCGATACGACGACGGGCGTCGCGGGGCCGAACGACGGCAACGGCGGGTTTTCGGCGGCCGCCGTGCCGTTCCTCGACGCGCGCGGTCAGCGCGCGCTCGCCGATGCGCAGGCGGCGCGTGTCGATACGCTCGCGCGCCAGTCGGCGCCCGGGTACTACACGAGCGTGCTGACGCTGTTCGGGCTCGGCTGGCGCGACGGACGCTACCGGTTCGGCGCGGACGGCACGCTCGACGCCCGCTGGGGAGGCCGCTCGTGCGCCGCCCGCTGAAGCGCGCCGCGCCGCATGTGGCGGGATTCGCGTGGCTCGCGTCGTCGGTATGCGCGGCGGCGCCGGGCACCGCGCCGGGCACGACGATGGCATCCTCCGCGACGCCGGCGGCCGCCGCGTCCGCCGATGCGCAGCGCCAGCTCGAAACCGCGCGGATGTGGGGCGTCAAGCATCGCGACGACCTGGCGCGCGACGCGCTGCGCAAGGGGCTGCTGATCGCGCCGGGCGATCCCGAGCTGCTGGCCGAACAGGTTCGCGTGCTGCTGCGGCTCGGCGACGCGAAAGGCGCGCAGGCCTCGCTCGCGCGCCTGCAGGCACAGTCGCCGAATGCGCCCGCCACGCGGCGGGTCGCCGACGAATATCGCGTCGCGACGAGCGGGCGCGGCGAGATGGCGCAGATCCGTCTGCTCGCGCGCAGCGGCCGTGCCGACGAGGCGGCACGGCGGATCGTCGCGCTGTTTCCGAACGGTGCGCCGGAGGGCGCGCTCGGCGCCGAGTACTACCAGATCGTGTCGAATGCGCCGGGCGGGCGCGAGCCGGCGATCGCCGCGCTGCGCCGCGCGGTCGCGGCCGATCCGCAGGACACGAGCGCGGCGATGGCGCTCGTGCGGCTCCTGAACCAGCGTGCCGACACGCGGCCGGAGGCGAACCGGCTCGCGTGGGCGCTCGCGAAGCGCGCGGACGCCGACCATACGGAGGCAATGGCGCAGTGGCGGCGCGTGCTGCAGTCGGCCGGCAGCGATCCCGCGTATCTCGATGCGCTGCATGCGTACCTCGTGCTCGTGCCGGACGACACCGAATTCGTCGATCGCGCGGCGGCGCTGGATCGCCAGCGCGACGCGCAGCGCCGGCTCGAGCGCAATCCCGACTACATCGCGCAGCAGCGCGGCCTGCAGGCGCTCGCGCGCGGCGACCTGGCCGGCGCCGATCCGCTGCTGACGCGCGCCGCGCGCGCACGCGCGGACGACGCCGACGCGGTCGGCGGGCTCGGCCTGCTGCGCCTGCGCGAAGGGCGGCACGACGAGGCGCGCGCGCTGTTCACGCGCGCCGCGACGCTCGCGACCGACCAGCGCGGCAAATGGCAGGGCCTCGCGCGCACCGCGCAGTTCTGGGGGCTGCTCGCGCAAGGCCGCGCGGCGGCGGCCGCGGGACGTCCGCAGGACGCGGAGCGCGCAGCGCGTGCGGCACTCGCGATGCAGCCGGACAGTCCGGACGCGAAGCTGCAGCTTGCCGATGCGTTGCTCGCGCAGCGCGACTGGGCGCGCGCGGAGCCGTTGCTGCGCGAGCTGCTGGCCGCGCGTTCGCCGAGCCTCGCGGCCGTGCGCGATACGGCCACGCTGTATCAGAACACCAGCCGCGCGGACCGGATCGGCCCGCTGCTCGACGCGCTGCAAGGCCGCGTGACGGGCCGCGACGGCCAGCACGCGCTCGACGGCCTGCGTGCCGACCTGCTCGCGGACCAGGCGCGCGCGCTGGCGGACAAGGGCGAACGCGGGCCCGCCGCGCAGCGCTACGAGGCGGCCGTGCGCGCGGCGCCCGACGCGCCGTGGACGCGCTTCGCGCTCGCGCGCCTCTATCGCGACATGGGGCTGCCGCAACTCGGCCGCACGGTGATGGACGACGGGCTCGCGCAAGGCGCGACGCCCGAGATGCGCTACGCGACCGCGCTGTATCGCAATTCGCTCGACGACGTGGCGGGCGCGCAGGCCGCGCTCGCGCCGGTCGACGACGCGCATCGTACGGACGGGATGCGCGCGCTCGCGCGCAAGCTCGATGCGCAACGCGCGCTGGCCGACGCACGCGATGCGCTCGCGCGCGGCGACCGCACGGCGTTCGCCGCGTCGCTCGCGCAGGCCCAGGCGAGCGCGCCGGACGATCCCGACATGCTCGCCGCGATCGGCGCGCAGTGGATCGACGCGGGCGAACCGGATCGCGGCCTCGCACCGTTGCACGACTGGATCGCCGCTCACCCGCGTGAAGCCGATACGGACGTGCGGCTGCGCTATGGCGACCTGCTCGGCGGCGCGGGGCGCGACGACGCGCTTGCCGCGTGGCTCGACACGCTGCGCCGGGAACCGTCGCTGACGCCCGCGCAGACGGCGCGGATCGAGGACCAGTCGCTGCGGCTCGTGTTGCGGGAGACCGACGATGCGATCGCGCGGCAGGACTACGCGCAGGCGCGCAAGCTGCTCGATCGTGCGAGCCCGGCCGGCCGCGCGGACAAGCGTCATGCGCTCGAACGGGCCGATCTCGAACGCGCGCAAGGCCGTTACGACGCGGCGCGCGATGCGCTCGCGCCGGTCGTCGCGCGCACGCCGGACGATGCCGATACGCAGCTCGCGCTGGCACGCATCGACGAGGACAGCGGCAACCGTGCCGCCGCGCTGGCGCGCGTGCAGGCGGTGCTCGCGCGCACGCCGGACGACGACGTCGACACGCAACTGTCGGCCGTGCGCCGCCTGAACGCGCTGCGCCGCGCGGACGAAGCCGCGCAGGTGACCGACCGGCTGCATGCCGCATATCCGGCGCGCGCCGACGTGACGGTCGCGGCCGGGCGCGTGGCCGAGGCGCAGGGCCGCTATGACGACGCGGCGTCGCTGTACCGGTTGTCGCAGTCGCAGGAGCGCGCGACGGGCGTGAGCCCGGGCCGTGACGGCCTGACGCCCGCGCAGGCCGCGTTCGCGGATCTCGAGCAGCGGCGCAATCCCGAGATCGAGACCGGCTGGACGCCTGCGTACAAATCGGGCGACGAAGGCATCTCTTCGTATCGCGCGCAGCAGGTGCCGATCTACATGCAGATGCCGGTCCGCTACGACGGTCACGTGTTCGCGCAGATCGACACCGTGCATCTCGATCCGGGCACGCTCGATACGAGCAACCCGAATGCGTATTCGCTCAAGACGTTCGGCACGTTCGCGGCGCTCAGGGCGCAGAACGCGCTGACGCCCGCATCGATCGCGAATCCGCCGGGTTCGCTGCACCAGTCGACGACGGGCGTCGCGCTCGGCGCCGGCTATCTGTCGGACGCATGGCGCGTCGACCTCGGCACGTCGCCGCTCGGTTTTCCCGTGCATTACCTCGTCGGCGGCGTGCGCTATCGCTTCGACGCGGGCCCCGCCAGCTTCTCGGTGAACGCGTCGCGGCGGCCGGAAACGAGCAGCGTGCTGTCGTACGCGGGGATGCGCGACCCGTGGACGGGCGCGGTCTGGGGCGGCGTGCGCCGCGACGGCGTGAACCTGCGCGCGTCGGTCGACGTCGGCCGCACGAACCTGTTCGCGGAACTCGGCGCGGGCGTGCTGTCCGGCCGAAACGTCGAGCGCAACGCGGAAGTCACGCTGCGCACGGGCTTCACGGTGCCCGTGTACGAGCGCGCGACGATGAAGGTCAGCACCGGGCTCGTCGGCAACGCGTGGCACTACGCGCAGAACCTGCGCTACTACACGTACGGGCAGGGCGGTTACTACAGCCCGCAGCGCTATCTGTCGCTCGGCGTGCCGATCGAATGGGCGGGGCGGCACGATGCGCTGTCGTGGGACCTGACCGTCACGGGCGGGATCTCGAACAGCTACGAGAAGGATTCGCTGTATTACCCGACGTTCTCGGACCAGCGGGCCGCGCAGGTGGCGGCCGGGTTCGTGTACGCGGGCAGCTCGACGCGCGGCGTGTCGTTCTCGTACGGCGTCAACGGGATCGTCGAGTATCGCGTGAACCCGCACCTGAGCGTCGGCGCGCAGCTGCACGTCGACCGGTCGCACGACTACGCGCCGAGTTCGGCGCTCGTGTACCTGCGCTATGCGTTCGACGCCCGTGCGCAACGCAGCTGGCTCGTCACGCCGACACCCGTGCGGCTTTATTCGGATTACTAGGGGAACGCGCCGTGAATACGGAAATCGATGCCACCCGTCCCGCGCTCGGCGCCGCCGGCCTGCTGGGCCGTCTGCGTGCGCTGCTGGGCGCGGGGCCGGCCGGCGGTCGCGCCGGCACGGTGAGCCGGCTCGCGATCGACGGCTTGCCCGACGCGTGGACACAGCTGGAAGCCGGCGGCCTGTACGCGATCTACGCGGCCGGCGGTACGCCGGCCTGCGATGCGCTCGTGTGGGAGAGCGCACGGCAGGCGCGCACGCGCGACGTGACGATCGTGCTCGCGCGCGACGCGGCGCACGTTGCCGAGCAGATGCGGGCGCGCGGCTTCGCGGACGGCGCGCATCCGGCCGGCTGGCCGCGCAACCTGAACGTGCTCGCGATGCCGCCCGCGCCCGCGGCCGATCCGGCCGGCGGTGACGGCGCCGGCACCGGCACGGGCGCGACGGCCGACGCACCGCGCCGCGCGGCACCGGGCCCGTTCGCGCGGCTGACCGGCGGCCTACGCGCGATGAAGCGTTACGGCTTTCGCGCACGCTCGCTGTATTTCGTCGAGGGCGCGCAGCGCTGGTTCAGCTGGGACGACCCGATCGCGCTCGCCGACGAGGCGCACGCACTCGCCGACTGGTGCCGCACGCGCCGGATCGCGCTCGTGCTGCTGCTCGATCCCGAAGCGAGCCGCGCGGACGACGCGGCACGCACCGACGATGCACCGCTCGTGCGCGACGCGGATCGCACGCCGCGCAGCGGTTTCCACGGTATCTGCTCGGGCGTCGCGCAGTTGCAGCGCACCCATGGCGAGCTGCTGTGGATCGTCGATTTCTGGCGCGCGGGCGATACGCTCGCGGCCGGCGAGGTACGGCCGCTGCGTTTCGCGCCGGGCGGCCGGCTGTCGGCGAGCATCGACGGCGGCGCGACCGAGCCGGCGAACCGGATGAAGCTCGCGAGCGACGAGGATCGCGTCGTCGTCAGCCGCGCGGTGCTCGACGGCACGAACCGCGCGCCGCAGGGCTGGGAAATCGTCGAGGACAACGCGGCCGTCGTTGCCGCCTGCGCGCGTGCCCAGGCCGCGACCGCGGTGCTCGCGTTCCGTTCGCATGCGCAGCTCGAAGCGCTGTGCGCGGACGTGCACACGCTGCGCCGGCAGTGCGGCGGTGCGCTGAAGATCGCGGTCGTCGAGCGCGGCGAAGTGCTGCGCCAGCAGTTCGAGATGCTCGTGCTGAGCGTCGGCGCGAGCCGCGTCATCGCACGCGACCTGCCGGTATCGCGACTGCAGGGGGCCGTGCACGCACTGCGCGGCCAGCTCTATGCGCGGCCCGTCGCGGCCGACTATCGTGCGGCGCTCGCGGCCGCGCTCGGCGATTCGGTGCTCGGTTATCTGCCGGTCGGCGCGTTCTGCCTGCGGATTCGCGCGGTGCTCGATCGCGGCGCCGTGCTCGCGCTGCCGCACACGCTCGCGAAGATCGCGCTGCTGCCCGGTGTGTCGCACGTCGACGCGCTGCGGCATTGCCGCCCGCGCCGCGCGGGCGACGTCGTGACGGCCGATGCCGCGCACCTGTACGTGTTCCTGTTCGCGTGCGAACCGGCGGACGCGGAGGACGCGCTCGCGCGCATCTTCGACGTGCCGGTCGACACGCTGTCCGACCGCGTCGTGTGTCTCGGGCAGGGCAGCATCGATAGCGAACTCAACGCGCTGAAGGCCGAGAACCGGCGTGCGCCGATCGCCGACTACAGCGATTTGTTCGGGGCCGCGCAGCCGGCGGGCGCCAGTCGCGCCCCGCTCGCGCGCACCGGGCCCGGCGACGCGTTGCCCGACGCGAGCGAAGTGAGCGGTGCGATCGACGCGATCGATACGATTGTCGCGCTCGAGGCGATCGGTGCGACGCCGGCCGCCGCGGCCGCCGATGCTGCGGCGCCGGAACCCGTCATTCTCGCCGCGCGCAAGCGCAGCGCCATCCGCAGCGCGATGCCGCTGCGCAAGGAGGGGGTCGCATGATCGCCGAACTCGTCATCGGATTCATCGTCGGCATCGCGATCGCGGTGCCCGTGTGGATCGTCGCGCAGCATCTCGGCATCGGCCGCGGCTTTCATGCGCCGCGCGGGATCGACCGGCGCGACGCGGTGCCGTGCGAACTCGTGCCGGTCGCGCTGCGCGGGCGGCTGCTGCCCGACGCCGGGCGCGAGCGTGGCGAGCATGACGAACGTCACGGCGAGGCGGCCCGATGAAGACGATCGCGATTACGTCGACGACCGGGGGCGCGGGCCGCACGACGCTCACGGCCGCGCTCGCGGTGCTGCTGGCGCGCCGCGGCAGGCCGGTCGTCGCCGTCGAATTCGACGCGCAGAACCTGATGGGCGCGACGCTCGGCCTCGACACGCTGGCCGAGCACGGCCTCGCGCAGAGCGTGCTCGGCGGCGCCGAGCCGTGGCACGCGCACACGTGGCGCAACGCCGATGGCGTGCTGTTCGTGCCTTACGGGCAGGTCGACGCGGCCGGCGCGGCCGCATGCGATGCGCGGCTCGCGGCGGATCCGGCGTGGCTGTCGCGCGCGCTCGACGAGATCGCGTTGCCGGCCGACGGCGTCGTGCTGATCGACACCGCGCGCTATCCGTCGACGCAGGCCGAGCAGGCGATTCGCCGCGCGGACCTGACGCTCGTCGTCGTGCCGCCCGAGCCGGCCGCCTGCGCGACGACGGCCGCGCGGCTCGACGCGCTCGGGGCGGGCGGCGAACTGCACATCGTCGTGAACCGGCTGAATCCGGCGCGCGACATGCAGCGCGACGCGCTCGCGATGCTGCGTGCGGTCGCGGGGCCGGCGTCGATGCTCGAGCAGCGCATCCACGTCGATGCGGCCGTGCCCGAAGCGCTCGCGCGCGGCAGCTGGATCTTCGACGACGCACCGTATTCGCAGGCGTCGCACGACCTGAACGGCGTCGCGAACTGGGTCGATACATGGCTGGCGGCACGCGCCGCCGTTCGCCGCGGAGCAGCGCGATGAACGCGCGCATCGCGCCGCGCCTGCGCGCGTTCGGACGCCGCACGGCCGACTGGATCGCGCGCGGCATCGGCTTGCCCGCGCAACGCACGCTGGTCGACTGGCTCGTGCGGTTGTTCTTCCACGCCCCGCCGCCCGGCCGGCCCGATCACGTGCGCCGCTGGGTGCGTGTCGCGTCGCTGCGGCTCGCGCAGGAGTGGGGCGTGCTGCAGCCGCTCAGCCCGCGCGAATGGCTGTGGCGCGCGATCGTGCGGGCGCCGCGCGCGGCCGACGGCCGCCCCGCGCGCGATCCGCTCGCCTGGTTCGACAAGACCGTCGTGCCCGTCTACGTGGCCGGGCGCGCGGTCGGCCGGCGCATCAACGCGTTGCTCGAGCGTCTGCCATGGGTGCGCTGGGGCGGCTGGCTCGATGCGCGCGCGAACGGCGTCGGCCGGCGCCGCTGGCTCGCGCCGCTGCTGCTGGTGGCCGGCGCACTGCTGTGGGCCGCGGCCGGGATGTCGCCGCTGATGCCCGGCGCGCAGTTCGCGTTCTTCGCGATCGTCGCGGTGCTGGCGCTCATGCTGCGCCGCCTGCCGGGCCATCTGCCGACGCTCGCGCTCGCGTCGCTCGCGCTGCTCGCGACGGTGCGCTACGTGTGGTGGCGCACCACGCAGACGCTCGATTTCCGCAGCCCCGTCGAGGCCATCGCGGGCTACCTGCTGTACGGCGCGGAAGCCTATACGTGGATGATCCTGCTGCTCGGCTTCGTGCAGACCGCGTGGCCGCTCGACCGGCCGATCGTGCCGCTGCCCGACGATCCCGACACCTGGCCGACCGTCGACATCTACATCCCGACCTACAACGAGCCGCTGTCGGTCGTGAAGCCGACGGTATTCGCCGCGCAGAGCATCGACTGGCCGAGCGCGAAGCTGCGCGTGTACCTGCTCGACGACGGCCGGCGCCCCGAGTTCGCGGCGTTCGCGGCCGAGGCCGGCATCGACTACCTGACGCGCGACGACAACCGCCACGCGAAGGCAGGCAACATCAACCGCGCGCTGCCGAAGACGCACGGCGAATACATCGCGATCTTCGACTGCGATCACGTGCCGACGCGCTCGTTCCTGCAGACGACGATGGGCGTGTTCCTGCGCGACCCGAAGTGCGCGCTGGTGCAGACGCCGCACCATTTCTTCTCGCCCGATCCGTTCGAGCGCAACCTCGGCACGTTCCGCGAGATCCCGAACGAGGGCAACCTGTTCTACGGCCTGGTGCAGTCGGGCAACGACCTGTGGAACGCGACGTTCTTCTGCGGCTCGTGCGCGGTGCTCAAGCGCAGCGCGCTGGAAGAGGTGGGCGGCGTCGCGGTCGAGACCGTGACCGAGGATGCGCACACGGCGCTCAAGCTGCACCGGCGCGGCTATACGTCGGCGTACCTGCCGACCGTGCAGGCGGCCGGCCTCGCGACCGAAAGCCTCGCGGGCCACGTGAAGCAGCGCACGCGCTGGGCGCGCGGGATGGCGCAGATCTTCCGCATCGACAACCCGTTCCTCGGGCGCGGGCTCGGCCTGATCCAGCGGATCTGCTACGGCAACGCGATGCTGCACTTCTTCTACGGGATTCCGCGGCTCGTGTTCCTGACGATCCCGCTCGCGTACCTGTTCTTCCACCTGTACTTCATCAACGCGTCGTCGCTCGCGCTCGCGAGCTACGTGATCCCGTACCTGGTGCTCGCGAACGTCGCGAACTCGCGGATGCAGGGGCGCTACCGCCATTCGTTCTGGGCCGAGGTCTACGAGTCGGTGCTCGCGTGGTACATCGCGCTGCCGACCACCGTCGCGTTCTTCAGCCCGAAGCACGGCAAGTTCAACGTGACCGACAAGGGCGGCAAGATCGACGAAGGCTACGTCGACTGGTCGACGTCGAAGCCGTATCTCGTGCTGTTCGGGCTGAACGTGCTCGCGATCCTCGCCGGCATCTGGCGGCTCGTGGCCGACCAGGGCGACGAGGCGTCGACGATCCTGATCACGCTCGGCTGGACCGTGTACAACCTCGCGATGCTCGGCGCCGCGCTCGCCGTCGCGCGCGAGACCAAACAGGTGCGCGTCACGCACCGGATCGCGATGCGCGTGCCGGCCACGCTGCTGCTCGCCGACGGCTCGACGGCCGCATGCTTCACGAGCGACTACTCGACGGGCGGCCTCGGTCTCGAAGCGGTGCCGGGGCTCCCGGTCGCCGTCGGCGACACGCTGACGGTGTGCGTGACGCGCGGCGACCGGCCGTTCCCGTTCCCGGTGCGCGTGAGCCGCGTGACGCCGACCCATGTCGGCGTGAGCTTCGAGGAACTGACGCTCGAACAGGAGCGCCAGCTCGTGCAATGCACGTTCGGGCGCGCGGACGCGTGGCTCGACTGGCACGAAGGCCAGCGCGTCGACACGCCGCTCCGCGGGCTGAAGGAAGTGCTGCGCATCGGCCTGGACGGCTATGTACGGATGTGGAAGGGTGCGGCGCGCGGCCTGCAGGCCATGCTGGCGCCGAAACTCGATCGGGCGCGCGACTGACGCGCGCTCATCATGGAGTGGGTTAGATGACGTTCTGGAATCTGTATTTCATCCTGAAGTTCGCGCTGTTCGCGACCGGGCACCTGCAGCCGTTCTGGCTCGCGAACCTCGCGTTCGCGGTGGCGCTCGCGATGAGCGCGCCGATCCGGCGGCGTGCGTGGCGCATCGTCCGGCAGGTCGTCGCGATCGCGATCGCGGTGCCGCTGCTCGCGCGCGAGCTGCATGCGCCGCCGCTTGCCCGTCTCGCCGAGGCCGCGCGGGAAGTCAGCACGTTCCGCTTCGACTACTGGATGGAGCTGCTGCCGCGCCTGCTGCCGCCAGTGCTGGTGCTGACGGTGGCCGGTGTGCTGATCGTCTACTTCATCGTCAACCGCTGGCTGCGCGTCGCGACCTTCGTGCTGGCCGTGCTGGTCGTGATGCCGCTGTGGCAGGCCGGCAGCGGGCTGATGGCGCGCGTCGTCGCGCCGCTTCCGCAGCAGGCGAACGCGGCGGGCACGACGCTCGCCGGCCAGCCCGAGGACCACAACGCCGCGCTCGCGACGTTCCGCACGCAGGAGTCGCAGCGACAGGTCGCGTTCGGCCACCTCGGCAGCGATCCGGCCGCACAGTTCGACGTGATCGTGCTGCACATCTGCTCGCTGTCGTGGGACGACCTCGATGCCGCGAAGGCGCGCAACCATCCGATGCTGAGCCATTTCGACTACCTGTTCTCGAACTTCAGCACGGCCGCGAGCTACAGCGGCCCGGCGGCGATCCGCGTGCTGCGCGCGAGCTGCGGGCAGGAAGCGCACGCCGACCTGTACAAACCCGCGCCGCAGCAGTGCCACCTGTTCTCGCAACTGGCGAGCGCCGGTTACTCGGTGCAGTCGCTGCTGAACCACGACGGCCACTTCGACAATTTCCTGCAGGTGATCCACGACAACATCGGCGTGGCCGACGCGCCGATGATCTCGAACGCGGCCGCGCCCGTTGCGATGCACGCGTTCGACGGCTCGGCGATCAAGGACGACTACACGACGCTCGCGAACTGGTATGCGCAGCGCGCGTCGGTGCAAGGCCCGGTCGCGCTGTACTACAACACGATCAGCCTGCACGACGGCAACCGGATCGTCGGCAGTTCGCTGACGAGCATCGACTCGTATCCGCAGCGCGTGACGAAGATGATGAACGACTTCGACCGCCTCGCCGACCTGATCGCGCAATCCGGCCGCCGTGCGGTGATCGTGTTCGTGCCCGAGCACGGCGCCGCGCTGCGCGGCGACAAGTACCAGGTCGCGGGCCTGCGCGAGATCCCGACGCCGCGCATCGTGCACGGGCCGGTGGGCGTGCGGCTCGTCGGCTTTGCCGGCAATCACGGCGCGACGACCGTGATCGACCAGCCGACCAGCTTCCTCGCGCTCGCGCAACTGCTGTCGAACCTCGTGTCGAACAGCCCGTTCAAGCCGGGCACGACGCTCGCGCAATACGCGGCCGACCTGCCGCGCACGCGGATGGTCGGCGAGAACGAGGGCACGGTGACGATGCAGACGGCCGAGGGTTACTCGGTGAAAACTCCGGATGGCGTATGGATCGACGAACAGTAATGCTTCACGGTGACGGCGACGACGATCGCCTGTCGCAACCGAACGACGTGCTCGGCCTCGCGCGGCATCTGCCCGCGCTCGATCCCGGGCGCTATGTCGACGAGCAGGCGCGCCGTGCGTTCATCGAGTCGCTCGACCGCTGGCCGACACTGGCGAAGCTGATGGGATTGAAACCGTCGACGTAACACGGACGGGACGACGGCCGGCATGCGTGCCGGCCGTCGGTTGCCTGCGGGCGATCCTGCCTATTGGGCCTATTGGGCCTATTGCGCCTGTTGCGCCTTGCGTTCCGGCTGGCGCGTCCATTCGTTTTCTTCGCCCGGCACCTTGCCGAAGGTCTGATCGGCCCACGCGGCGCGGGCCGCGTCGATCTTCGCGCGCGTGCTCGACACGAAATTCCATTCGATGAAACGCTCGCCCGGCAGATGCGCACCGCCGAGCAGCATCACGCGTGCGCCGCTTGCGCTGGCGAGCGCCACGGTCGCGCCGGGTTCGAGCACGGCCATCGTCGCGGGGGCGAGCGGCGTGCCGTCGATGGCGAGGTCGCCGTCGACCAGGTACACGCCGCGTTCCTCATGTTCGGCATCGAGCGCGAGCGTGCCGCCTGCCGCGAATTCCGCATACGCATAGAGCGTCGGCGAGAACACGGCGACCGGCGACGCGAGCCCGAACGCGGTACCCGCGATCACGCGCACGGTCGTGCCGTCACGCGTGAACGACGGCAGCGTGTCGGCCGGATGATGGACGAACGCGGGCGTGGTGTCTTCATGCTCGACCGGCAGCGCGACCCAGGTCTGGATCCCGTGCACCGGCTGCTCGCGCGGCCGGTCTTCGTCGGGCGAGCGCTCCGAATGCACGATGCCGCGGCCGGCCGTCATCCAGTTCACGTCGCCCGGCACGATCTTCTGCCGGAAGCCGAGGCTGTCGTGATGCATCAGCGAGCCGTCGAACAGGTAGGTGACGGTCGCGAGGCCGATGTGCGGATGCGGCAGCACGTCGATGCCGCGGCCGGCCGGCAGCACGGCCGGCCCCATCTCGTCGAAGAAGATGAACGGGCCGACGAGGCGCGCGGCGCGCGCGGGCAGCACGCGGCGCACGACGAGGTTGCCGATGTCGCTTTCGCGCGGCGTGAGCAGGGTCTTGATCGAGGCGGACATGGTGGGGATTCTCGTGGTCGGTGCGGGGCGCGTCAGGCGATCGCCGTGTCGATGGTGATCGGATGCGAGAGGATCTTGTGCACCGGGCATGCGTTCGCGATCTGCAGCAGGCGTTCGCGCTGTTCGCCGGACAGGTCGCCGTCGAGCGTGATGCGGCGCACGATCGTGCTGCCCGCGCTGCCCGATTCGTGCGCGAGCTTCACGTGCACTTCGGCGAGCGGCCAGCCCTTGCGTTGCGCATACATCTTCAGCGTGATCGCGGTGCATGCGCCGAGGCTCGACAGCAGCAGCGCGACGGGCGTCGGCGCGGTGTCGCCGCCGCCGAGCGGCGTGGGCTCGTCGGCGCGCCACTGGTGGACGCCGTCGGTGAAGTGGACGAGGTAATCGACGGCGCCGATGCTTGCTTCGACTGACAGTTCGCTCATTGCGGTTCCATAAGGAGAAAGGGGGAGGCGGCGGCTTGGCCGGGCTTCAGGGTTCGAGCAGGCGCTGCAGGCGCAGCTCCTCGAAATCGAGTTCCGATTCGATCCGGTGCAGCACCGTGTCGTCGACCTTGCCGTCGCGATGCAGGTCGAGCAGCGCACGGCGCGACACGCCGACGAGGTCGAGTTCGACGCGCAGCATGCGCGCCCGCACGTTGGCCGGTTCGGTGCCATGACGATGCGCGCGTTCGTTGAAGGTCACGCGGTTCCGGTATTCGGCGAGCAGGCGGTCGAGCGAAGGGCGTTCGAGGCTCGACCCGCGCTGTTCGAGCGCGTCGAGTTCGGCGAGCGCCGCGCCGAACGTGTGCGCGCGCACGGCGTGTTCGGACATCGTGTGCCGCGCGGCCGGGCGCAGCTTCAGTACGCGGATCAGCGGCGCGAGCGTGCCGCCCTGCACGACGAGCGTCGCGATGATCAGCAGGAACGTGCTGAACAGGATCAGGTCGCGGCCGGGGAAGGTGGCCGGCAGTGCGATCGCGGCCGCGAGGCTCACGACACCGCGCATGCCCGACCAGCCGAGCACGACGGCTTCGCGCCACGACCACGGAGCGTGGCCCGCGCGCGGCGCGCGCAGGCGGCCCGGCAGCCACATCGCGACGAACACCCACACGAGGCGCGCGCCGATCGCGGCGGCGGTGGCGGGCAGCGCGACGCGCAGGCCGGCCATCAGCACCGCGCCTTCGTGGTTCACGCGTGCGAGGATCGCGTGCAGCGCGAGGCCGATCAGGATGAACACGAGCGCGTCGAGCACGAACACGATCGCTTCCCAGGTCGCCTTCGCCTTGATCCGCATGTCGGCGTCGAACACGCGATGCTGGCGCACGCCGAGCACGAGGCCGCAGGTCACCACCGACAGCACGCCCGAGCCGTCGACGGCTTCCGCGATCCCGTAGCTGCCCCACGCCATCGCGAAGGTCACGACGATGCCGAGCATCGGGTCGCGCAGGCGCGGCAGCACCCAGCACATCGCATGGCCGCACGCGAGGCCGACCGCGATGCCGATCAGCGTCAGCGAGAAGAACAGGCCGGTGGCGCTGGCGGCCGTGATCGATACCGCCAGCGCGGCCGACACGGCCATCTGGTACAGCAGCAGACCCGACGCATCGTTGACGAGGCTCTCGCCTTCGAGCACCGCGACGAGCCGCGCGGGCAGCGGGTGGCGCTGCAGGATCGCCTTCGCGGCAACCGCGTCGGGCGGCGACACGATCGCGCCGAGCGTGAAGCAGGCGGCCCACGGCAGCGCCGGGTTCACGGCATGCACGGCGAGCGCGACCGCGACGGTGGTGAACACCACCGCGCCGAGCGCGAGCGACGCGATCGATGCGAGCTCCTGCCGGAATTCCTTCCACGCGGTGTAGAACCCGCTCGACATCAGCAGCGGCGGCAGCACGGCCACGAGCAGCAGCGCCGGGTCCATGTCGGGCACACGCTTGCCGGCGACCGCGACCACGCAGCCGCCGAGCAGCAGCACGACGGCCGGCGGAATCGAGATGCGTTCGGCGAGCCACGTGAGCGCGCCCGCGCCGCAGATCAACAGCAGCAGGTAATGAAACAGTTCGACGTTGGTCATGAGCCTGGCGTCACGACGGCTTGCGGTCGTTGGCGGCGCCGCCCGGCAGCGTACCGAACATGTGCTGGCTGCATTGTGCGTCGCGCCATGCGGTATTGAGCCGGTGGCCGGACAGCATCCGGCGCGCGAGCGGGAGGATCTGCTCGCCGGCCAGCATGCCGAGCAGGCCGAGGAGCGCGATGATCGGCGGCGCCGGCGAATTCACGCCGAGCGCGCCGTAGATGACACCGGCGAGGATGCCGGCGAACAGCGACAGAAAATACGGTTTCATGATGAAAACCTCTCGTGATAGGCTGATCGGGCGCGAAGGCGGTGCCTTCAATGTGCTGGAAGCGTATCGGGTTTACGTGCGGAAAAAAAGGGCGGACAGCCCTCGGAGACCCCCTCTTTCGGAATTCGATCGATTCCATTTCTTGGATGTTCGAGCCGCGACTTTTCCGATTAAATGGCTGCAACCGGAACACGCCAATCCGGAGCAACGCACAGCCGGCTCCTCCGCCATCCCGGTCGAGGCAAGCCTTGAACGTTTCCAGACCAAAGGATGATTCGCGCCATGAGCAACGCCAAACTTGAAGTCCTCACTCCCCACAATAGCCAGATCATCTTCATCGACCAGCAGCCGCAGATGGCGTTCGGCGTGCAGTCGATCGATCGCCAGACGCTGAAGAACAACGTCGTCGGGCTCGCCAAGGCCGCGAAGGCATTCAACATCCCCACCACGATCACGACGGTCGAAAGCGACAGCTTCTCGGGTTACACCTACCCCGAACTGCTCGACGTGTTCCCGAACCAGAAGACGCTCGAACGTACGTCGATGAACTCGTGGGACGACCAGAAGGTGCGCGACGCGCTGGCCGCGAACGGCCGCAAGAAGGTGGTCGTGTCGGGCCTGTGGACGGAAGTCTGCAACACGACGTTCGCGCTCTGCGCGATGCTCGAAGGCGACTACGAGATCTACATGGTGGCCGACGCGTCGGGCGGCACGTCGAAGGACGCGCACGACTACGCGATGCAGCGGATGATCCAGGCCGGCGTCGTGCCGGTCACCTGGCAGCAGGTCGCGCTCGAATGGCAGCGCGACTGGGCGCGCCGCGACACCTACGACGCGGTGATGGCGATCGCGAAGGAACACTCGGGCGCGTACGGGATGGGCGTCGACTACGCGTACACGATGGTCCACAAGGCCGCCCAGCGCACCGCGACGCCGCACGAGTCGATTCCGGCCGTGCCGGCGAAGTAACCGGCCGCATGCTGCCGACCGGTCAGACGGGCGGCAGCGCCCACGGCGCGTGCGACAGGTGTTCGACGAGAAAATCGAGCAACGCCGTCACGCGCGCGGCGCGCAGCATGCCGGGCGGCGTGACGAGGTTGACGTTGATATCGGGAATTTTCCAGTCATGCATCACTTCCTCGAGCGCGCCGCTTTGCAACTCGTTCCACACCAGGAACGACGGCTGCAGCGCGAGGCCCTGGCCGGCGATCAGCGCGGGGCAGAGCACGTCGGCGTTGTTCGCGCGAATGCGCCCGCGCACCGGCACGCCGAATTCCTCGCCCGACGTCTTGTGGCGGAAGCGCCAGTATTCGGGCGTCGGAATGTTCGTGTAGGTCAGGCATACGTGCTGGTCGAGTTCGCTCGGATGAGTCGGCCGGCCGTGCCGGTCGAGATACGCGGGCGACGCGACGAGCGGCCGGCGCACCGCGCACAGGCGGCGCGCACGCAGCGACGAATCGTTCAGTTCGGCGATCCGGATCGCGACGTCGAAGCCGCCGGACACGATGTCGACGAAGTGATCGGTCAGCACGAGGTCGACGTCGACGCGCGGATAGCGCTCGAGAAACGCGGGCAACAGCGGCGCGAGATTGCACAGGCCGTAGGACATCGGCGCGTTCACGCGCACGAGGCCGTGCGGTTCGAGCGCATGCGCGGAGGCTTCGCCTTCGATCAGCTCGGCATCGGCGAGCAGCCGGATCGCGCGATCGCGCAGCAGCTCGCCGGTCGGCGTGAGCGACAGCTTGCGCGACGTGCGGTACAGCAGCATCGCGCCGAGGCGCTTTTCCAGGCGGGCGATCGCTTTCGACACGGTCGGTTGCGATACGCCGAGCAGGTCGGCGGCCTTGGCGAACGAACCGGTCTCGGCGACGCGCGCGAAGATGGCCCAGGCTTCGAGATCGGGAAGATGTTGCATGGCTGGAAGGCGTGGCGGGCAAGCGAAGCGGGTGGGGCGGCAGCGGATCGCGCCGCGTGCGCATGGCGCCCGTGCGGGCGGAAATGCGGGTCATTCTAATCCAGTCGTGAGGAGCGTATGGAATCGTATGTCGTTTCATTGGGTGCCGGCATGCTGGTCGGCGTCATGTACAGCGTGGTCAAGGTGCGCTCGCCCGCACCGCCGCTGATTGCCCTGGTCGGGCTGGCCGGCATGCTGGCCGGCGTCGCGGCCGTCGCACCGGTCCGTCACTGGCTCGGTTTCTGACTGGATCGAGGACACATTGATGAACGCACCCGCCACTCAACCGGATCTGATCCTTCACAACGGAAGGTTCACGACCCTCGACCGCGCGAACCCCGTCGCGACCGCCGTCGCAATCAAGGACGGCCGCTTCGTCGCGGTCGGCCACGACGCGGACGTGATGCCGCTCGCGGGCCGCGCGACGAAGGTCGTCGATCTCGAGGGCCGCGGCGCGCTGCCGGGCCTGATCGACAACCACTGCCACGTGATTCGCGGCGGCCTGAACTACAACATGGAACTGCGTTGGGACGGCGTGCCGTCGCTCGCGGTTGCAATGGACATGCTCAAGCGGCAGGTGGCGATCACGCCCGCGCCGCAATGGGTACGCGTGGTCGGCGGCTTCACCGAGCACCAGTTCGCCGAGAAGCGCCTGCCGACGATCGACGAACTCAACGCGGCCGCGCCCGATACGCCGGTGTTCATCCTGCACCTGTACGATCGCGCGCTGCTGAACGCGGCCGCGCTGCGCGTGGTCGGCTACACGAAGGACACGCCGGAGCCGCCGGGCGGCACGATCCTGCGCGATGCCGCGGGCAACCCGACCGGGCTGCTGCTCGCGAACCCGAACGCGACGATCCTGTACGCGACGCTCGCGAAGGGGCCGAAGCTGCCGTTCGAATACCAGTACAACTCGACGCGCCACTTCATGCGCGAACTGAACCGTCTCGGCGTGACCGGCGTGATCGACGCGGGCGGCGGTTCGCAAAACTATCCGGACGACTACGAGGTGATCCGCAAGCTGCACGACGCGGGCGAGATGACGATCCGGATCGCGTACAACCTGTTCACGCAGAAGCCGAACGCCGAGAAGGAAGACTTCGTGAACTGGACGAAGAGCACGAAGTATCACGACGGCACCGACTACTTCCGCAACAACGGCGCGGGCGAAATGCTGGTGTTCTCGGCGGCCGACTTCGAGGACTTCCGCGTCGCGCGTCCGGACCTGCCGGCGCAGATGGAAGACGATCTCGAGGGCGTCGTGCGCGTGCTCGCCCAGAACCGCTGGCCGTGGCGCATGCATGCGACGTATGACGAAACGATCAGCCGCGCGCTCGACGTGTTCGAGAAGGTGAACAAGGACATCCCGCTCGAAGGGCTGAACTGGTTCTTCGATCACGCGGAAACCATCACCGAAAAGTCGATGGATCGTATCGCGGCGCTGGGCGGCGGCATCGCGGTGCAGCACCGGATGGCGTACCAGGGCGAATACTTCGTCGAGCGTTACGGCGCGCAGGCGGCCGAAGCGACGCCGCCGGTCGCGAAGATGCTGTCGAAGGGCCTCAAGGTGTCGGCCGGCACCGACGCGACGCGCGTGGCGTCGTACAACCCGTGGGTGTCGCTGTCCTGGCTCGTGACGGGCAAGACGATCGGCGGGCTGCGCATGTATCCGCAGCGCAACCTGCTCGATCGCGAGACCGCGCTGCGCATGTGGACCGAATACGTGACGTGGTTCTCGAACGAGGTCGGCAAGAAAGGGCGGATCGCGGTCGGGCAGCTGGCCGACGTGGTCGTGCCGGATCGCGACTTCTTCGCGTGCGCGGAGGACGACATCGCGGGCACGACCGCGTTGCTGACGGTGGTCGGCGGCCGGATCGTGTGGGGCGCGGGCCCGTTCGCGTCGCATGACGCGCCGATTCCGCCCGCGATGCCGGACTGGTCGCCTGTGCGCGAGTACGGCGGCTACGGCGGCTGGGGCGCGACGCAGCGCAGCGGCGCACCGCTGCAACGCGCGGCGGCGGCCGCCGCGATGTGCGGCTGCGCGAATGCGTGCAACGTGCACCAGCATGCGCACGCGAGCGCGTGGGGCAGCGCATTGCCGACGTCGGACGCGAAGGGCTTCTGGGGCGCGTTCGGCTGTTCCTGCTGGGCGGTCTGACATGGCGACGACAACCGGCCGGTACAGCCCCGCGTGGATTTGTGCGCTGCTCGCGCAGCCGTGGATCGGCGCGCTGGTTCGACTTGCACTCGTGTCCGCCTTTCTGATCGGCGGGATCAACAAGGCGATGCACTTCGACGCAGCAATCGCGGAGCAGGCGCATTTCGGTTTGCACCCGCCCGCGTTGTGGGCTGCACTGGCGGTCGTCGTCGAGATCGGCGGCTCGCTGTGCATCGTGTTTCGCCGCTTCACGTGGCTCGGCGCCGGCGGCCTCGGCATGCTGACGCTCGTCGCGATGGCGGTGGCGAACGACTTCTGGAACCAGACGGGCGCCGCGCGTTTCATGGCGCTCAACAGCTTTTTCGAGCATCTCGGGCTGATCGCGGCACTCGTGCTCGCGACGCGGCTCGCCGATGCGACGTATCCGGCCGGCAACGGCCGTGCCACTCGATGACGATCAACAACAAGGACATCCAGTCATGAAATCGATTCGTTCCGCCTTGCTCGCGCTGGCGATCGCCGCAGGCCTCGTCGCGGCGCCGGCCGCGTACGCGAAGCCGCCCGTCCTGCCGGCGGCCACGCCGACGCTCGCCGTCGGGCCGCAATACGACACGGCGCACGTGTACGTGGCGCCGGAAGATTTCGATCGCTTCACCGACAGCTTCGTCGCGACGTTCGGCGGCAGCAAGTCGAAGCAGGGCGTGTTCCAGGTCACGCCGACGCCAAGCCAGACGATGTCGCAGCTCGTGTTCACGCCGGCCGGCACGATCTCGGTGTTCGGCTTCAAGACGCCGACTCCCTGGCCGTTCGGCGCGGAGCGCACGGGTTATCTCGTCACCGACATGGATGCGGCGATGAAGGTGGCGCGCGAGCACGGCGCGGAAGTGATCGTCGACACGTTTCCCGATCCGATCGGCCGCGATGCGGTGATCGCGTGGACGGGCGGCGTGAAGATGCAGCTCTACTGGCACACGCAGGCGCCGAAGTACGACGCACTGCAGACGATCCCCGAGAATCGCGTGTACGTGTCGCCGCAGAGCGTGCGCAAGTTCGTGCACGACTTCGTCAAGTTCTCGAACGGCAAGGTGCTCTCGGACGATCTGAAGGCGCCCGGCGTCGAGATCGGCCGCCCGAACGACACCTATCGCCGCATTCGCATCACGTCGGGCTTCGGCAAGATGACGGTGCTCGTGACGGACGGCCACCTGCCTTATCCGTACGGGCACGAGACGACGGGCTACGAGGTGCCCGACCTGGCCGCAACGCTGGAGAAAGCCAGGGCGGCCGGCGTCGACGTGCTCGTGCCGCCGTACACGGCGGACGGGCGCGACGCGGCGCTGGTCCGGTTCCCCGGCGGTTATGTCGCCGAGATCCACGCGGGTGCGGCGCGATGAAGCACGAGGACACGATTCTTGCCGCGGTGGCCGGCTTCGTCGACACGCTGAGCTTCGTCGCGCTGTTCGGGCTGTTCACCGCGCACGTGACCGGCAACTTCGTGCTGATCGGCGCGGGGGCCGCGGGGTTCGGCCAGGGCGTCCTGCTGAAGCTGAGCGTGTTTCCCGCGTTCGTGTGCGGTGTCGTCGCGAGCAGCCTGATCGCGCGCGCGTTTTCCGGGCGGCCCGCGTGGCAGGGCACGCGGGCGCTGCATGCGGTCCAGGCCGTGCTGCTGCTCGGCTTCTGCGCGGCCGGCGTGTGGGCGTCGCCCGTCACGCAATCCGACAGCCTGCCGGTGCTGCTGGCCGGCATCGTCGGCACGTTCGCGATGGGCATCCAGAACGCGCATCCGCGCGTGATCGCGCGCGCCGGCGTGCCGAACACGGTGATGACCGGCAACGTCACGCAGGCGATTCTCGACGTCGTCGACCTGCTGTCCGCCGGCACGCCCGACAGCGTGCGCACGGCGGCACGCGCGCGCTTCGCGAAGATGTGGCCGGCGATCGTCGCGTTCGCGCTCGGCGCGATGGCCGGCGCGCTGGGCTTTCGCTATCTCGGGTTCTGGGCGCTTCTGGCTCCGGCCGTCGCGCTCGCGGGACTGGCGGCCTGCGCGGGGATGTCCGCCGGCACCGCCGCGCGGGAGCATGCGTGATCGGGCGGCGCGGCGGGCTGCGCGGCGGCCGCGACCGGCGAGCGGGTCGCGCGGATGCACGCGAGCGTGACCGAACGGCCGCGGCGGTCGGGCAGCTTCGGGCGATGCCGCGAGCCGCTCGCCTCGACCGGCTTGCCCGCGCGTCGCTCGTCGCGGGGCTGCTGCTCGCGGGTACCGATGCGGCTCGAGCGGATGCGGAGACCGCACCGGCCGCCGCCGATGGCGCACCCGCCGCGACCTGCACGGCCAAGCGGCCGACCGTGCTGTTCAACCGCTGGCAGGAGGACTGGTCGGTGCTCGCGAATCCGTGCGTGCCGCGCGCACCGCTCGACGGCTTGAAATATATCCCGCTCGGTAACGATCCGGCTTCCTATCTGTCGCTCGGCGTGAACCTGCGCGAGCGCCTCGAGACCAACGACGCGCCGCTGTTCGGCATCGGCTCCGCGCAATCGGATACGTACCTGATCCAGCGTGTCGAGGTGCATGCCGACGCGCATCTGGGCCAGCACTGGCAGTTCTTCGTGCAGTTGCAGGACGACCGCGCATTCGGCAAGAACACGATCTCGCCGGTCGACAGGAACCCGCTCGATCTCGAGCAGGCGTTCGCGACCTACACGGGCGCGCTCGGCGGCGGGACGTTCAAATTCCGCGTCGGCCGGCAGGAGATGGCGTTCGACCTGCAGCGTTTCATCGCCGCGCGCGACGGCCCGAACGTGCGGCTGGCGTTCGATGCGGTGTGGGCCGACTACGAGTACCGGAAGTGGCGCTTCATCGCGTATGCGACGCAGCCGGTGCAGAACCGCACCGTGTCCGCGTTCGACGACGTGTCGAACCGCGACCTCACGTTCAGCGGCGTGCGCTTCGAGCGGCAGTCGGTCGGGCCCGGCGACCTGTCGGGCTACTGGTCGCGCTATAACCGCAGCAGCGCGCGCTTTCTCGATGCGAGCGGCGCGGAGCGCCGTGACGTGTGGGACCTGCGTTACACCGGCACGCACGGCCGCTTCGACTGGGATCTCGAAACGATGCTGCAGACGGGCACGGTCGGCAGCAGCACGATCCGCGCGTGGGCGGTCGGCTCGATCGCCGGCTACCGGCTCGACGCGCCGTGGTCGCCGCGCATCGCGCTGCAGGTCGATGCGGCGTCGGGCGACAGGCATCCGCACGACGGCCGGGTCGAGACCTTCAATCCGCTGTTTCCGAACGGCTATTACTTCACGCTCGCCGGCTTCACCGGGTATTCGAACCTGATCCACGTGAAGCCGTCGGTGACGCTGAAGCCGTCGCCGAACCTGTCGTTGCTCGGTGCGCTCGGTTTCCAGTGGCGCGAGACGACCGGCGATGCGGTCTACCAGCAGGGCAATGCGGTGGTGCCGGGCACGGCAGGCAAGGGCGGGTCGTGGACGGGGATGTACGTGCAGCTGCGTGCCGACTGGACGATCGCCGCGAACCTGATCGGTGCGGTCGAGGCCGTGCATTTCCAGGTCGGCGATGCGATCCGCGAGGCAGGCGGGCACAACGCCGACTATGTCGGGGTCGAGCTGAAGTACGGCTGGTGACGCGCGCGCACCGATGAAAAAAGGGCGGCCGGGAGGCCGCCCTTCGTGCATTCGGGCCGGCGATGACACCGGCCCGCCTGTCGCGATGCCGTTACAGGTTCGGCGACAGTTGCAGCGCGTTCGTCAGGTCGCCCATCGGCTGCCCGCCGTTGGCCTTCAGCGCGTCGTCGCGCTGTTGCAGGCCGGCGAGGCGCGGCAGCGAGAAGCGGCGCGTGATGAAGCGCAGGATCGACGCGGTGTCGTACTGCGTGTGGTCGACGAAACCCTTCTTCGAGAACGGCGACACGATCAGCGCCGGAATGCGCGTGCCCGGGCCCCAGCGGTCGCCCTTCGGCGGCGACACGTGATCCCAGAAGCCGCCGTTTTCGTCGTACGTGACGACCACGACCATGTTCTTCCACTGCGGGCTCGCCTGCAGGTGCGCGAGCACGTTCGCGATGTGCTGGTCGCCGCTTGCGACGTCCGTGTAACCCGGGTGCTCGTTCAGGTTGCCCTGCGGCTTGTAGAACGCGACCTGCGGCAGCGTGCCCGCGTCGATCGCCTTGATGAACTCGCTGCCGTCGGTGCCGCCGTCGAGCAAGTGCTGCGCGCGGCTCGTGCTGCCCGGCGCCTGGTTCGCGTAGTAGTTGAACGGCTGGTGGTGCGGCTGGAAGTTCGGCGCCGTCATGTTCGGGCCGTAGATCACGTTCGCCGTGCCGCTTTGCGCGGCCTGCAGTGCCTGGTTCCACGCACCGCCGTACCACGCCCACGACACGCCCGCGTTGGTCAGCAGGTCGCCGATGTTCTGTTGCGACTGCGGCGGCAGTGTCGTCGCGGCCGACGGGTCGGCGAGGTTCGGATCGCCGCCCGACGCCGCCTTGTTGCCGCTCGGCTGGTACGGCGGCTGCATCGTGTTGATCGCGTAGAAGTCCGGCGTCAGGTTGCCCGAGTTCACGAACTTCGGCGCGCCGTCGAGCGCGGAAGCGGGCGAGTTGCTCGCGAGCTGCAGCGACTTGCCGTCGGCGGCGACGGCCGAGATCGAACCGGCGGCCGGGCTCTTGTCCGCGTTCGCGTAGAACGGCGCGCACGCGCAGATCAGGTACTGGTGGTTCAGGAACGAGCCGCCGAACGCGCCCATGAAGAAGTTGTCGGCCAGCGTGAACTGCTGCGCGATCTTCCACAGCGGCAGCTTCGTCGCGTCGGGCGTGTAGTGGCCCATCACGAGGCCGCCCGAGTCGGCCCATGCGGCGAACATGTCGTTCTTGCCGCCGTTGATCTGCATCTGGTTCTCGTAGAAGCGGTGATACAGGTCGCGCGTCGTCACGCTCATCGGCGTGTTGAAGCCGTTCGGGTCGTCGATCGCGAACGGCGCGTTCGGCAGGTTCGCCGTCATCGCCTCGGTCACGGCCGGCGTCACGCCCTTCGCGGTCAGGCCGCCCCAGGCCTTCGGCAGCGTCGCGAGCGGCTGGCCGTTGCGGTCCTTCTGCTGCGCGCTGGCCGCGGTCACGTTCTGCAGGCCGTTCGCGCCGGGGAAGTTGCCGTACAGGTTGTCGAAGCTGCGGTTTTCCGCGTAGATCACGACGACGTTCTTGACCGTCGACAGGCCTTGCTGCTGCACGTCGTCGCCGCCGCAGGCGGTGAGGGCGGCAGCCGCGGCAACGGCGATCGGTGTAAAGCGAATCCAGGCGTGGTTTTTCATCCGTTGTACTCTCTATCTCTCTCTTGTCGCGTGGGGAACCGGCGCATTCGTGTACCACCGGTTCGCGAGGTGGCCGTGGCATGTCCGGCTGCACGCATTTTGAGGGTGCGATTTGACAGGCGGGTGTAGGCGTCCTTTCGATTGGCTGTCGATGAGTCGTCATGCAACGGTCATGCGGCTGACATAAACTCCGGCCGCTCCTGAACCTACTTTCCGACGAATCGATGAAGCCTCGCCAACCGACAGCCGGCGCATTCGCGCGTTCGTGGCTGCATCTCGCCGGCGCATTCGCGCTGGCCGCCACGCTCGTCACCGTTGCCGGCTGTGACGGACAGCCCGGTGCCGGTGCGCCGTCCGCACAGGCTGCGAGCGCGCCGGGCGGCGCGCACCCCGTTGCGTCCGCAACGGTTGCCGCGAGCGGCGCCGTGGTCGCGACGAACCAGCCGCAGACGCGGGCACAAGTTTACGAAGGCGTGCGCCGGATGACGGCGCTCGGCAAGCAACTTTTCTTCGACCCTACGCTGTCAGGTTCCGGCAAGCTCGCGTGCGCGTCGTGTCACAGCCCCGATCACGCATTCGGGCCGCCCAATGCGCTGGACGTGCAGTTCGGCGGCGACGACATGAAGCATCCGGGCTTTCGTGCGGTGCCGTCGCTCAAGTACCTGCAGGGCGTGCCGCAGTTCACCGAGCACTTCCACGATTCCGACGACGAAGGCGACGAAAGCGTCGATGCGGGCCCGACGGGCGGCCTCACGTGGGACGGCCGCGTCGACACGGGCGCCGAGCAGGCGCGCATTCCGCTCACGTCGCCGTTCGAGATGAACAGCTCGCCGGCGAAGGTCGCGCAGGCCGTGAAGGCCGCGCCGTACGCGGAGGAGTTCCGCGCGGTGTTCGGCGTGAAGGTGCTCGACGACGACGCGGCCACGTTCAAGGCCGTGCTGCGCGCGCTCGAAACGTTCGAGCAGACGCCCGAGCTGTTCTCGCCGTACACGAGCAAGTACGACGCGTATCTCGCGGGCCATGCGCAGCTCACGCCGGCCGAAATGCGCGGCCTGCAGCTGTTCAACGACGAGAAGAAGGGCAACTGCGCGAGCTGCCACATCAGCCAGCGCGCACTCGACGGCACGCCGCCGCAGTTCAGCGATTTCGGGCTGATCGCGATCGCGGTGCCGCGCAATCGCGCGCTGCCCGTCAATCGCGACCCGCGCTTTCACGACCTCGGCGCGTGCGGCCCCGAGCGTACCGACCTGAAGGGCCGCGACGAATTCTGCGGGTTGTTCCGCACGCCGTCGCTGCGCAACGTCGCGCTGCGCAAGACGTTCTTCCACAACGGCGTCTATCACACGCTCGAGGACGTGATGCGCTTCTACGTCGAGCGCGACATTCATCCGGAGAAGTTCTATCCGGTCGTGCACGGCAAGGTGCAGATCTATGACGACCTGCCGAAACGCTACTGGCCGAACATCAACCGCGAGGCGCCGTTCGACCGCAAGCGCGGCGAGCAGCCGGCGCTGAACGCGGCCGAGATCAAGGACGTGATCGCCTTCCTCGGCACGTTGACTGACGGATATCAGCAAGCGGCCGCGCCGGGCGGCCACTAGTAGGCGGTGCGGACGGCACGCATGCTATCCTCGCTCGCTGACAGGCGCAGTGTGCGTGCCAGTTCGCCGGCATGCGCGGTGCGCCGTTCGATCGAACATCCAAGGAGAACAACATGTCGATGCGTGCATCCCTTTCCGTCGTCACGCGCGTGCTGGCCGGCGCCGCGTGCGCAGCCGCGATGCTGCCCGCCCATGCGCAGAACAACCTGAACTTCCTGAACGACACGCCGCTCAGCTACTTCAGCAAGGCCGACCGCGCGTCGCTCGCGAAGGCCGCCGCGCAGGTGCGCGACGAAGGCAAGGACGGCGAGACCACGGCGTGGCAGAGCAGCGGCCGCGGCACGCAGATCGATGCGAAGCTCACGCCGACCACGACCGAGACGGACGGCAAGACCTGCCGCCAAATCGCCACCGAAATCACCGCGAAGGGCCAGACGATGACGCTCAAGCCCGTCTATTGCAAGACCGACGCGGGCAAGTGGCAGTTGCAGAAGCGCTGAGCACGCGCGTGATGAAGCGGGGCGACGCGCCGCGCACGGTGTCGTGCGGCGTCGTGATCCTCGATGCGGCCGGCCGCGTGTTCCTCGCGCACGCGACGGACACCACGCACTGGGACATCCCGAAGGGGCAGGGCGAGCCGGGCGAATCGCCGGCCGACGCCGCGCTGCGCGAACTGCTCGAGGAAACCGGCATCGCGCTGGCGCCGGCCCGGTTGCTCGATCTCGGCCGCTTTGCGTACCGGCACGACAAGGATCTGCACCTGTTCGCGGTGCAGGTGGCCGAAGGCGAGATCGATCCCGCGCAGTGCACGTGCACGTCGCTGTTTCCGAGCCGCCGCGACGGCTCGATGATTCCCGAGATGGATGCGTATCGCTGGACCGTGCCGGCCGACATCGACGCGTATGCGAGCCGCAGCCTCGCGCGGCTGTTTCGCACGAAGCTGTCGCTGGTGGATCTGCATCGGCGGTTGACGGGCGCGTAACCCCGGCAGGCAATAAAAAAACCGGCGCAAGCCGGTTTTTTCATGGTTCGTCCGATTCGCCGCCGGCGAGTCAGGTCAGCCATCGATCGGTGTCGCGATGCTGGTCGAGGCCGATCGCTTCGAATTCGTCGAACGCGTCGCCCCTGGCGACGCCGAGTTCGCGAAGCGCTTCGTTGATCGCGTGGTCCGACACGACGAGCGGGCCGCTTGCGCGGCCATCCGCGAAGCGCGCATGCGCCTGGGTGCCGCTGCCGCCGAAGAATTCGGCTTCGACATAAGCCAGTGCAGCGAGCGCACTCAACTGTTCACACAGCGACAGAAGTGCCGGCGGCAGCACCGTGTCGTCCCCGTCGGTCAACGGGCAGAACGGGATGGCGTGAGCGTCCCGGAACGCGGTGTCGAGCGGGATCATGTCGATGTCGCCGCGCAGGCGGACGACGTGCAGCCCGCGCGGCAGCGGCGCGGACGCAAATGCGCCGGATCTGGCGACGATGGCCTGCAGCGAATAGGGCATGACGACGGTTCCTGGCGTGGCATTCGGGGCAGGCTGCCCCGGCGAGCGGCCGGTCGGGCTGCGCATCGGCGCAGCCGTTGTCCGAGCATGACGAACGGGTCAGGCGCGGGCGACCGGCGCCGCGCCTGTCCGATCCGTCAGGCCGGCTTGCCCCAGCTGTCGCGCAGCCCGACGATCCGGTTGAACACGGGCTTGCCCGGCTTCGAATCGACACGATCGGCCACGAAGTAGCCGTGACGCTCGAACTGCACGCGCGTTTCCGGCGCGATGTCGCTGTTGCCCGGCTCGACGTATGCCTGGACGATCTTCTTCGAATCCGGATTCAGCGCCTCGAGGAAGTTCGCGCCGCCCGCGTCCGGATGCGGCTCCTTGAACAGGCGGTCGTAGATCCGCACTTCGGCCGGCTGCGCATGCTTCGCGCTGACCCAGTGGATGTTGCCCTTGACCTTGTAGTTGTTCGCGCCTTCGGTGCCCGACTTGCTGTCCGGGAAGTAGTTGCAGTGCACGGCCGTCACGTTGCCGTCGGCGTCCTTGTCGAAGCCCGTGCACTCGATCACGTAGCCGTAGCGCAGGCGCACCTTGTTGCCCGGGAACAGGCGGAAATAGCCCTTCGGCGGGTTTTCGACGAAATCCTCGCGCTCGATCCACAGCTCGCGCGAGATCGGGAACGTGCGCACGCCGCGATCCGGATGGTGCGGATGCACGGGCGCCGTGCACGCTTCCTCGAGGTCTTCCGGGTAGTTGTCGATCACGAGCTTCAGCGGATCGAGCACGGCGACCGTGCGCGCTGCCTTGTCGTCGAGGTCGTCGCGCAGCGCGCCTTCGAAGATGCTCATGTCGATCCACGAATCGATCTTCGTCACGCCGATCCGCTCGCAGAACAGGTGGATGCTCTCCGGCGTGAAGCCGCGGCGGCGCACGCCGACGATCGTCGGCATCCGGGGGTCGTCCCAGCCGTCGACGTGGCCTTCGGTGACGAGCTGCAGCAGCTTGCGCTTGCTGGTGATCGCGTACGTGAGGTTCAGCCGCGAGAATTCGATCTGTTGCGGCAGCGGGCGCGTGAACATGCCGGCTTCCGCGAGTTCGTTCAGCACCCAGTCGTACAGCGGGCGGTGATCCTCGAATTCGAGCGTGCACAGCGAATGCGTGATGCCTTCGAGCGCATCCGAGATGCAGTGCGTGTAGTCGTACATCGGGTACACGCACCACGCGTCGCCGGTGCGGTAGTGGTGCGCGTAGCGGATCCGGTAGATCACCGGGTCGCGCATGTTCATGTTCGGCGAAGCCATGTCGATCTTCGCGCGCAGCACGTGCTCGCCTTCCTTGAACTCGCCGGCCTTCATGCGGCGGAACAGGTCGAGGTTTTCTTCCGGCGTGCGGTCGCGGAACGGCGACGGCTTGCCGCCTTCGGTCAGCGAGCCGCGGTTCGCGCGCATTTCTTCCGCGCTCTGGCTGTCGACGTACGCCTTGCCGCGCTGGATCAGCAGCTCGGCGAATTCGTACAGCTTGTCGTAGTAGTCGCTCGCGAAGTACTGGTGATCGACCGCGTCCTTGCGCCAGTCGAAGCCGAGCCAGCGCACCGCGTCGACGATCGAGTCGACGTACTCGACGCTTTCCTTTTCCGGGTTCGTATCGTCGAAGCGCAGGTGGCACACGCCGCCGTAGTCGCGTGCGACGCTGAAGTTCAGGCAGATGCTCTTGGCGTGGCCGATGTGCAGGTAGCCGTTCGGCTCGGGCGGGAAGCGTGTTTCGACGCGGCCGCCCCATTTGCCGGTGCGGTTGTCGTCGTCGATGATGTTGCGGATGAAATTGGAAGCCGCGGGGGCGTCGTTGCGTTCGGTGCTCATGCGGATGGCGTCAGGTTGTGTCGGCGCGTCGCGCCGGTTTAATCCCGTGATTCTACCTGACCGGGGTCCGTCCCGCGCGGCTGGCGGCGCGGCAGGCACGGGTTTCGACGGATTATCTCGATATTGTGTCGGCTGTAACACGACGTAAATCGGATTGCCCGGGCCGTTTGGCGTTGCCTATGATGGCTTCACCGATTCGATACCGCCGTTCGCATAACCGCGCGGCGAGAGGACACCAACAATCATGATGAAGAAGACCACGTTTATCGTTCGTACCGCCGTGATCGTCGCGGCCCTGTCGCAACTCGGCGCGTGCGCCATGACGCATACGCAGCGCAATGCCGGCATCGGCGCGGCCGCCGGCGGCGCGCTCGGTTACCTGGTGACGGGCGGCCCGCTCGGCACGGTCGCCGGCGCCGCGGCGGGCGGTATCGTCGGCGCGAACGTGCGCTGATCGATGACATGACGCGAGCCGCGTGCCACGCGGCTCGTCGTCCGGTCGCGACGCCGTCCCGCACGCGTCCCGGCCCCTTGCACATCCTTCCGGTTTCAGACAGGCAGCATCAGGGAGGAACGGGTGTGCGACACTGCGTCGACGCCATATAACGATTTCACCCGTCGACGCACCTTCCATGAGCTCATTTCCCGTTCTCATCCTGCCGGGTTACGCCAATTCGGGCCCGCTTCACTGGCAGAGCCGCTGGGAGCGTGCCGATGCACGTTTCTCGCGCGTCGCGATGCCCGACTGGGACCGTGCGTTCCGCAACGGCTGGTGTCTCGCGCTCGATCGCGCGGTCGAAGCCGCGCCCGGGCCGGTGCTGATCGCCGGCCACAGTCTCGGCACGCTCACCACCGCGTGGTGGGCGACCCGCTATGCGCGCCCGGCCGCGCTCGCGAAGGTGCGCGGCGCGCTGCTCGTCGCGCTGCCCGACCCGGGCGGCCCCGCGTTTCCGGCCGATGCGCACGGCTTCGGGCCCGTGCCGCTCGAACGGCTGCCGTTTCCGACCTGCGTCGTCGCCAGCAGCGACGATCCGTACGGCTCGCTTGCGTTCGCGCGCGGTTGCGCGAACGCATGGGGCAGCGCTTTCCACGATATCGGCCCGCGCGGCCACATCAATGCGGACAGCGGGCTCGGCGACTGGCCCGAGGCGCGCGGCTGGCTCGACGCGCTCGCCCGCCGCGGCTGACGGCGCGCGGCGGGGCGGCGGCGGCCGCCGCCTGCCCGCCGGCACCCGCGCCGGGCGCCGTGCCCGGATCGCCTCTCGGATCGCCTCTCAGATCGCCTGTTTAGCGCGCAGCCGGGCGATCTTCGCGTCGTCGTAGCCGAGCATGTCGCGCAGCACGTCGTCGGTCTGTGCGCCGAGCAGCGGCGGGGCGGTACGCGCGTCGGGCGGCGTCACGCTCATCCGGATCGGGTTGCGCACGAGCTTCGCGTCCGCGCCGCTCGGATGCGGCAGCGACACCTGCATGCCGCGCGCGACGACCTGCTCGTTGTCGAACACCTCGTCGAGATCGTTGATCGGCCCGCACGGCACGCCGGCCGCTTCGAGCGCGTCGATCCAGTCGGCCTTGCCGCGCGCCTTCACCATGTCCGCGAGGATCGGCACCAGCGTGTCGCGGTGGCGCACGCGCGACGGATTCGTCGCGAAGCGCTCGTCGTCGGCCAGCTCGGGCCGGCCGCCCGCCTCGACGAACTTGCGGAACTGCCCGTCGTTGCCGACCGCGACGATGATCCACCCGTCGCTCGTCTGGAACGTCTGGTACGGCACGATGTTCGGATGCGCGTTGCCCCAGCGCACCGGCGGCTTGCCGCTCGCGAGGAAGTTGGTGTTCATGTTCGCGAGCAGCGCGACCTGCACGTCGAGCAGCGCCATGTCGATGTACTGGCCTTCGCCCGTCCGGTCGCGGTGGGTGAGGGCGGCGAGCACCGCGATCGTCGAGTAGAGGCCGGTCGCGAGGTCGGCGATCGCGACGCCGGCCTTCTGCGGGCCGCCGCCCGGCTCGCCGTCGCGCTCGCCGGTGATGCTCATGAAGCCGCCGATCCCCTGGACGATGAAGTCGTAGCCGGCACGATGCGCGTACGGGCCCGTCTGGCCAAAGCCGGTGACCGAGCAGTAGACGAGGTCGGGCTTCACCGCGCGCAGCGATTCGTAATCGAGCCCGTATTTCTTCAACTGGCCGACCTTGTAGTTCTCGAGCACGACGTCGCTTTGCGCGGCGAGTTCGCGCACGATCTGCTGGCCCTCGGGTGTGGCGATGTCGACCGTCACCGAGCGCTTGTTGCGGTTCGCCGCCAGGTAGTACGCGGCCTCGGCGGTATCCGCGCCGTCCGCGTCCTTCAGGTACGGCGGCCCCCAGTGGCGCGTGTCGTCGCCGGCGCCCGGGCGCTCGACCTTGATCACGTCCGCGCCGAAATCGGCAAGCGTCTGCGCGCACCACGGGCCCGCGAGCACGCGGGTGAGGTCCAGCACGCGGATATGGCTCAGGGCACCCATCGTCGAATCGTCTCCTTTCATGGCTGGCCTTGGCGGGCAAGGCGAATTGGCATGCCGAGCATCTTAAGGCGAATCGGCCATCCGGGTGGCCCAGCCGGGCCGTCCGGATGGCCGAGCCGCTTTGCCGGCGCTTTGCCCGGAAGCCGGCCCCGATCCCGTATAATCGACCGTTTCCGAATCCATGCCGCCGCGCGCCGCCCAAGGGCGCCGGCGTTTGAAGCCGTCTTTGCCAGACTGTCCCCGCACGCCATGAAAGCTGCCGAAATCCGCGAGAAATTTCTCAAATTCTTCGAATCGAAGGGCCACACGATCGTCCGCTCGTCGAGCCTCGTGCCCGGTAACGACCCCACGCTGATGTTCACGAACTCGGGCATGGTCCAGTTCAAGGACGTGTTCCTCGGCACGGACCCGCGTCCGTACTCGCGCGCCACGACGGCGCAGCGCAGCGTGCGCGCGGGCGGCAAGCACAACGACCTCGAGAACGTCGGCTACACGGCGCGCCACCACACGTTCTTCGAGATGCTCGGCAACTTCTCGTTCGGCGACTACTTCAAGCACGACGCGATCAAGTTCGCGTGGGAACTGCTGACCACGGTGTACCAGCTGCCGAAGGACAAGCTGTGGGTCACCGTGTACCAGGAAGACGACGAAGCCTACGACATCTGGGCGAAGGAAGTCGGCGTGCCGACCGAGCGCATCATCCGCATCGGCGACAACAAGGGCGCGCGCTACGCGTCGGACAACTTCTGGACGATGGGCGACACCGGCCCGTGCGGCCCGTGTACCGAAATCTTCTACGACCACGGCCCGGACGTGTGGGGTGGCCCGCCGGGGTCGCCTGAAGAAGACGGCGACCGCTACATCGAGATCTGGAACCTCGTGTTCATGCAGTTCAACCGCGACGCGCAGGGCAACATGACGCGCCTGCCGAAGCAGTCGGTCGACACCGGCATGGGCCTCGAGCGTCTCGCCGCGGTGCTGCAGCACGTGCACAGCAACTACGAGATCGACCTGTTCCAGAACCTGATCAAGGCCGCCGCGCGCGTGACCGAGATCAGCGACCTCACGAACAACTCGCTGAAGGTGATCGCCGATCACATCCGCGCATGCTCGTTCCTGATCGTCGACGGCGTGATTCCCGGCAACGAAGGCCGCGGCTACGTGCTGCGCCGGATCGTGCGCCGCGCGATCCGCCACGGCTACAAGCTCGGCCGCAAGGGCGCGTTCTTCCACAAGCTGGTGGCCGACCTCGTCGCCGAGATGGGCGTCGCGTATCCGGAGCTGAAGGAAGCCGAGCAGCGCGTGACCGACGTGCTGCGCCAGGAAGAAGAGCGCTTCTTCGAGACGATCGAGCACGGCATGTCGATCCTCGAGGCCGCGCTGGCCGACGTCGAGGCAAAGGGCGGCAAGGTGCTCGACGGCGAGCTCGCATTCAAGCTGCACGACACCTACGGCTTCCCGCTCGACCTCACGGCCGACGTGTGCCGCGAGCGCGGGATGACGGTCGACGAGCCGGCATTCGACGACGCGATGGCGCGCCAGCGCGAGCAGGCGCGCGCGGCCGGCAAGTTCAAGGCCACGCAGGGCCTCGAATACACGGGCGCGAAGACCACGTTCCACGGTTACGAGGAAATCGCGTTCGACGACGCGAAGGTCGTCGCGCTGTACGTCGACGGTTCGTCGGTCAACGAAGCGAAGACCGGCCAGGACGCGGTCGTCGTGCTCGACCACACGCCGTTCTATGCGGAATCGGGCGGCCAGGTCGGCGACCAGGGCGTGCTCGCGAACGCCGCGACGCGCTTCGCGGTGGCCGATACGCTGAAGGTGCAGGCCGACGTGATCGGCCATCACGGCACGCTGGAGCAGGGCACGCTGAAGGTCGGCGACGTGCTGCGCGCGGAGATCGACGCGCACCGTCGTGCACGCACGCAGCGCAACCACTCGGCCACCCACCTGATGCACAAGGCGCTGCGCGAAGTGCTCGGCGCGCACGTGCAGCAGAAGGGTTCGCTGGTCGACGCGGAAAAGACCCGTTTCGACTTCGCGCACAACGCACCGATGACCGACGACGAAATCCGTCGCGTCGAGCAGATCGTCAACAACGAAATCCTGGCCAACGCGCCGGGCATCGTGCGCGTGATGCCGTACGACGAAGCCGTGAAGGGCGGCGCGATGGCGCTGTTCGGCGAGAAGTACGGCGATGAAGTGCGCGTGCTCGACCTCGGCTTCTCGCGCGAACTGTGCGGCGGCACGCACGTGAGCCGCAGCGGCGACATCGGCTTCTTCAAGATCGTCGTCGAAGGCGGCGTCGCGGCCGGCATTCGCCGCGTCGAGGCGATCACCGGCGACAACGCGCTGCGCTACGTGCAGGAGCTCGACGCGCGTGTGAACGAAGCGGCAGCGGCGCTGAAGGCGCAGCCGTCGGAACTCACGCAGCGTATCGCGCAGGTGCAGGACCAGGTGAAGTCGCTCGAGAAGGAGCTGGGCGCGCTGAAGTCGAAGCTCGCGTCGAGCCAGGGCGACGAGCTCGCGCAGCAGGCCGTCGAAATCGGCGGCGTGTACGTGCTGGCGGCGACGCTCGACGGCGCGGACGCGAAGACGCTGCGCGAAACGGTCGACAAGCTGAAGGACAAGCTGAAGAGCGCGGCGATCGTGCTGGCGGCCGTCGAAGGCGGCAAGGTCAGCCTGATCGCCGGCGTCACGCCGGATGCGAGCAAGAAGGTCAAGGCCGGCGAGCTCGTGAACTTCGTCGCGCAACAGGTCGGCGGCAAGGGCGGCGGCCGCCCGGACATGGCGCAGGCAGGCGGCACCGAGCCGGCGAACCTGCCCGGCGCGCTGGCGGGCGTGAAGGGCTGGGTCGAAGAGCGGCTCTGATCGTCACGACCGATGCGATGCCGTCTCGTTGAAGGCGGCATCGCTCGACATGAAAAACGGCCCGACCGGTTGATACCGGTCGGGCCGTTTTTTTGTGCGCGGCGGAAGCGGGGGCCGGCGGTTCAGACCGGCACGGCCACCGGCGGCTTCGCCGCGCCATCCGGCTGCCGTGCGGCTTCGGTGAGCGCATCGCGCAACGCGGCCAACGCCGCCGACGCATAACCCTGCCGCCACGCGAGCAGCGTGTCGATGCCCTCCAGCTCGGGGATCACGTGCGCGGCGATGTTGCCGGTCTCGGGCTGCAGGTCGAGCACCGAACGCGGCGCGACCGCGACGCCGGCACCTGCCGCGACACACGCGACGATCGCGTGATACGAGCCGAGTTCGAGCACGCGCGCCGGCTTGACGCCGTGCGCCGCGTACCACTGTTCGACGTACTTGCGATACGTGCAGCCGCGCTCGAATGCGATCAGCGTCGGCAGGATCACGTCGCGCGGCGTGCGCACCGGCGGATGGCCGCGCGGCGTGAGCAGCACCAGATCCTCGCGGAAGACCGGCACGGTCTCGAATGTGTCGGGCAGCGTGTCGGGTGCCGGCGGGCGCGCGAACAGCGCGGCGTCGATCTCGAAGTCGCGCACGCGCTCGATCAGCCAGCCCGTCGTGCCCGTCACCAGTTCGAGCGACACGTCGGGCCACGCGTGGTGATAGCGCGCGAGCACGGTCGGCAGCCGGCTCGCGGCCGTGCTCTCCATCGTGCCGAGCCGCAGCCGCCCGCGCGGCGTGTCCTCGCGCACCGCGTCGCGCGCCTCGTCGGCGAGCGCGAGCAGGCGCTCCGCATACGGCAGCAGCGTGTGCCCGGCCGGCGTCAGCACGAGCCGGCGGCCGTCGCGCACGAACAGCGCCGCGCCGAGTTCCTCCTCGAGCTGCTTGATGCGCGTCGTGACGTTCGACTGCACGCGATTGAGCTTGGCCGCCGCGCGCGTCACGCCGTTCTCGCGCACCACGGCCCGGAATATCGCCAGCGCCGCCAGATCCATGATTCTCTCCGAGCGATGAATGGATTCTCAATTATTCATTTTTCGAGAACGTTTGGTCAAGCTACGATGGAAACGTTCCGATTTCCGATCCAGCCGGCGCGTTTCGCGCGCGGCCCATGCCGCCATGTCCCGTTCCGATGCCCCGAGCGCCGCCGCCGGCGTACACCTGCCCGATGATGCCGACGCCGACCGCCGCGCCCGCGCGGCCGCGCTCGCCTGCATGATCGGGCTCGCGGTCGCGCTCGGCGTCGGCCGCTTCGCGTTCACGCCGCTGCTGCCGCTGATGCTCGCCGACGGCTCGATCAGTCTGAAGGCCGGCAGTTGGCTCGCGTCGGCGAACTACGCGGGCTATTTCGTTGGTGCGGTCAGCTGCGCGGCGGTGCGCGCCGCGCCCGCACGGATGGTGCGCATCGGGCTTGCCGCCACCGTGCTGCTGACCGCCGCGATGGGCGTCGGCCATCTGTTGCCGGCGTGGCTCGTGGTGCGCTTCGTCGCGGGCGTCGTCAGCGCCTGGACGTTCGTGTTCGTGTCGCAATGGGGGCTGCGGCGGCTGGCCGAACTGCACGCGCCCGAGTGGAGCGGGGTGATCTATGCGGGACCCGGCGTGGGCATCGTGGTGACGGGGCTGATCGGCAGCGCGCTGGCCGGCCAGCGCGCGGCGCCCGGCTGGCTCGGTTTCGCGGCGCTGTCGGCCGTGCTGTCGATCGCGATCTGGCGCACGTTCGGCCGTGCGCCGGTGTCGGCAGCCGTGCCGACGGCCGAGCCTGCCCGGCATGCGGCGATGGTCGCGGCACCGGACGACGCGCGGCGCCATCGGGTCGACGCCGCGTGGCTCGTCGTGCTGTACGGGATGCCGGGCTTCGGCTACATCATCACCGCGACGTTCCTGCCGGTGATCGCGCGTGCCGCGCTGCCGGCCGGCTCGCCGTGGCCCGACCTGTTCTGGCCGATGTTCGGCGCGGCGCTGATCGTCGGCGCGATCGCCGCTTCGCGATTGCCCGGCCACTGGGACAACCGGCTGCTGCTCGCCGCCGGCTGCGCGACTCAGGCGCTCGGAATCGCGGCGGGGATCGTGTGGCCGAACGCGGCCGGCTTCTCGGTCGGCAGCGCGCTGCTCGGCCTGCCGTTCACCGCGATCACGCTGTTCGCGATGCGCGAGGCGCGGCGGCTCCACGGAGAACGCGCGGCCGGGCTGATGGGTTATGCGACCGCGTCGTACGGGGTCGGGCAGATCCTGGGGCCGCTCGTCGCGGCGCCGCTGGTTGCGCGCTTCGGGTCGTTTTCTCCCGCGCTGTGGGTCGCGGTGGCCGCTCTGCTGCTGGGCGCCGCCGGCTTCGCGGCGACCGCCGCACGACGGCGCCTGCAACCCTGATGTCGGCGGGGCCGGATCGTCTGCGGCACAGGCAAACTCGCTAGAATGAAGCCTTTCCCGCGCCGAGCGGGTGCGCGGGCAGCCGGCTGGCGGCCGTCCGGCGCCCGCCAGATCCCCATCGATGACCACCGCCGACTACCGCTTCTGCCCGCGCTGCGCGAGCCCGCTCACCGAGCGCGCCGATCCCGACCATGAAGGCGGCCGCGTCCGCCAGGCCTGTCCCGACGATGCATGCGGCTACGTGCACTGGAACAACCCGCTGCCGGTGGTGGCCGCGATCGTCGAGCTCGACGGCAAGATCCTGCTCGCGCGCAACGCGGCCTGGCCCGAAGGCATGTTCGCGCTGATCACCGGCTTCCTCGAGAACGGCGAGACGCCCGAGGACGGCATCGCGCGCGAGGTGTTCGAGGAAACGGCTCTGAAGGCCGAGCACGTGTCGCTCGTCGGCGTCTACGAATTCATCCGCAAGAACGAACTGATCATCGCGTACCACGTGCGCGCGTCGGGCACGGTCGCGCTGTCGCCGGAACTGCTCGAATACAAGCTCGTCGATCCGCCGCTGCTGCGCCCGTGGCGCGCCGGCACGGGTGTCGCGCTCGCCGACTGGATGCGTGCGCGCGGCCTCGATTTCGAATTCGTCGACCGGCCGGGCCAGTGACGGGCCGGCCAGTCGGGTTGCAGCCGCCGTGCCGCGAGCGATCGCGGCGCCCGGCTTCTTGCCGGTGCGCCGTGTCATGCGGCCGCCGCGCTTCGTCCTCAGCGCTTTCATCGTCCTGACCGCCATCGCCATGTCCGACAAGCCGCAACCGCGTCCGCGCGACGCCTATCGCCACTTCCTGCCGATCACGACCCGCTGGATGGACAACGACGTCTACGGGCACGTGAACAACGTCGTCTACTACAGCTACTTCGACACGGTCGTGAACGAATACCTGATCCGCGCCGGCGTGCTCGACGTCGAGCACGGGCAGACGATCGGCCTCGTGGTCGAGACGCAGTGCAACTACTTCGCGCCGCTGGTGTTTCCGCAGTCGGTCGACGCGGGCTTGCGGGTCGTGAAGCTCGGCACGTCGAGCGTGCGCTACGAGGTCGGGCTGTTCGCGCAGGGCGACGCGTCGCCCGCCGCACAGGGGCATTTCGTGCACGTGTACGTCGATCGCGGCACGCGCCGCCCGGTGCCGCTGCCCGACGCGCTGCGCGCCGCGCTCGAGCCGCTCGCGGCCTGACCTCGCGGTGCACGCATTCGCGCTCCAGGCCTTCAACGGCCTCAGCTACGGCTTGCTGCTGTTCATGCTGTCGGCCGGCCTCACGCTGATCTTCAGCGTGCAGGGCGTGCTCAACTTCGCACACGCGAGCTTCTACATGCTCGGCGCGTATGTCGGCTACAGCATCGCGGCCCGCGCGGGCTTCTGGCCCGCGCTGGTTCTCGCGCCGCTCGCGGTCGGGCTGCTCGGCGCCGGCTGCGAACGCACGCTGCTGCGCCGGGTCCAGGCGCGCGGCCATACGAGCGAACTGCTGCTGACCTTCGGGCTCGCGTACCTGATCGGCGAGGGCGCGAAACTCGTGTGGGGCCTGGCGCCGCTGCCGGCCCCCGTGCCGGCGCTGTTCGACGGCGCGCCCGCGACCGTCTTCGACCTCGCGCTGCCGCGCTACCGGCTGTTCATGATGGGAATGTCCGCGGCGATGCTCGTCGCGCTCGGCGCGTTGTTGCGCACGTCGCGCATCGGGCTCGTGGTGCGCGCGGCACTCACGCACCGGGCGGCCGTCGAGGCGCTCGGCTACGACGTGCCGCGTGTGATGACGGCGCTGTTCGGCGCGGGCACCGCGCTGGCCGCGCTGGCCGGCGTGATCGGCGCGCCGCTCGCGGTGATCGAACCCGCGCTGGCCGAAACCGTCGGTTCGGTCGTGTTCGCGGTCGTCGTGATCGGCGGGCTCGGTTCGCTCGGCGGCGCGTTCGCGGCGTCGCTCGCCGTCGGTTGCGCGCAGACCTTCGCGGCCGCGAGCGATACGTCGCTGCGCGACCTCGCGTCATGGGCCGGCATCGCGCTGCCCGACAGCGTGGCCACGGTATCGATCGCGCAGCTCGCGCCGCTGGTGCCGTACCTGCTGCTCGTCGCGGTGCTGGTCGCGCGGCCGCGCGGGCTGTTCGGCGAGCGCGCCGATGCGTAGCCGCGCGCTCGCCCACGGTCTGGCGCGCGGGGCGCTGTTCGCCGCGTGCGTCGCGCTGCCCGCGTGGCTGTGGCCGCATGGCGCGGTGCTCGGTTATCTCGCGCAGACGGCCGCGCTCGCCGTGCTCGCGCTGTCGTACAACCTGCAGCTCGGCACGACCGGGCTGCTGTCGTTCGGCCACGCGGCGTTCGCGGGCCTCGGCGCGTTCGCGGCCGCGCACTGGTTCAACCACTTCGGCGGCCCGCTGCCGCTGTTGCCGCTCGTCGGCGGCATGGCCGGTGCCGGTTTAGGCTTCGCGGCCGGGCTGCTCGCGACGCGCCGCTCGGGCACCGCGTTCGCGATGATCACGCTCGGGCTCGGCGAATGCGTCGCGGCCGCCGCCTGGAGCGTGCCCGCGTGGTTCGGCGGAATCGGCGGCGTGCCGATCGACCGCGCGAGCGGCATGCCGTGGGGCGGCTGGCATTTCGGCGCACCGGTGCAGGCGTATGCGGTCATCGCCGCGTGGTGCATCGCGTCGGCGTGGGCCATGCACGCGCTGACGCGCACGCCGCTCGCGCGGCTCGCGAACGCGGTGCGCGACAACCCCGCGCGCGTCGCCGCGCTCGGCACCGATCCGCGCCGCGTGCGGCTCGCGATGGTCACCTGCGCGTCGTTCTTCGCGGGTGTCGCGGGCACGCTGACACTGATCGACGTCGAAATCGCGACGCCCGACAGCGTGTCGATGGCGCGTTCGGCGACCGTGCTGATCGCCGCGGTGATCGGCGGCACCGGTACGTTCTTCGGGCCGGCGGCCGGTGCCGCCGTGCTGACCCTGCTGAGCATCGTCGTCGCGGGCGTGTCGCGCGCGTGGGCGCTGTATCTCGGCGTGCTGTTCGTCGCGATCGTCGTGGCCGCGCCGCGCGGGATCGCCGGGATCGTGCAGGCGCTCGCGCAAGCATCGCGGCGCGGCGCGCCGGCGGCCGAGCGGTGGCGCATGCTGTGCGCGGTCGCCGCGTGCGTGTTCTGGGGCGTCGCGATCGTCTGCGCGGCGGAGCTCGGTTATGCGTGGCGCTTCGCGCAGGACGACGGCGCAGGCTTCGCGTTCGGCGCCTGGCGCATCGACGCCGATACGCCGGCCGGCTGGGCCGTCGCGTGTTCGGCGGCCGGCATCGGTGCGTTGCTGTGGGGCTGGCGCGCGCGCTTCGCGCCGGGCGGGCAGGCGGGCAAGCGGGAGGACGTGCGATGAACGGCAACGCGATCGCGCTTCACGGCGTCGTGCAGCGCTTCGGCGCGCAGACGGTGCTCGACGGCGTCGAGCTGAGCATCGCGGCCGGCGAGCGTCATGCGCTGATCGGGCCGAACGGCGCGGGCAAGTCGACGCTGTTCGGCGTGATCGCCGGTGCGACGCGGCCCACGCGCGGGTGCGTGGTGCTGCATGGCGTGGAGCTGCGCGGGCGCGGGCCGGTCGTCGCGAGCCGGCTCGGCATCGGCCG
Organism: Burkholderia cepacia ATCC 25416; assembly: GCF_001411495.1. Lineage (NCBI taxonomy): Bacteria > Pseudomonadati > Pseudomonadota > Betaproteobacteria > Burkholderiales > Burkholderiaceae > Burkholderia > Burkholderia cepacia. The sequence goes on from NZ_CP012981.1 coordinate 2,404,990, forward strand.
CAGTTTCCAGCAGACGAGCGCGTTCGCGCGGCTATCGGTGTTCGACAACCTGCGTTGTGCGGCACTGCATGCGCCCGCCGAACGGCGGCGCTGGTGGAACCGGCTGCGCGAATCGGCGTCGGTCGATCTCGCGGCCGGGCGCGTGCTGCACGACATCGGTCTCGACGCGCACCGCGACACGCCGGCCGCCGAGCTGGGCTATGCGGAACAGCGCGCGCTCGATCTCGGGATCGCACTCGCGAGCGGGGCGCGCACGCTGCTGCTCGACGAGCCGACGGCCGGCATGAGCCGCGCGCAGGCGGCGCGGATGATCGCGCTGATCCGTGCGACGACGCAGGGGCGAACGGTCCTGCTGATCGAGCACGACATGGACACGGTGTTCGGATTCGCCGAGCGCATCACGGTGCTCGTGCGCGGCACGGTGGTCGCGACCGGCGCACCCGATGCGATCCGCGCCGATCCGGCCGTGCGGGCCGCCTACCTGGGCGAGGGCGGCCTGTGAGCGCGCTGCTCGACATTCGCGGGCTGCGCGCGGGGTACGGCCTGCAACCCGTGCTCGACGGCGTCGATCTTGCGCTTGCCCCGGGCGAGACGCTCGCGCTGCTCGGCCGCAACGGCTCGGGGCGCTCGACGCTCGCGAAGGCCGTGATGGGGCTCGTGCGCACGGCCGGCTCGGTGCGCATCGACGGCGCCGAATGCGTGGGCGCGCGCACGTTCGAGATCGCGCGGCGCGGTGTCGCTTACGTTGCCGAAAGCCGCGACGTGTTCCCGCTGCTGACGGTGCGCGACAACCTGCGGCTCGGGTTGCGCGGTGCCCGCGGTGCGGCCGAACGCGCGGCGCTCGAACGGCTGTTCGACCGCTTTCCGCTGCTGTCCGCGCGCGCGGACGTGAAAGCCGGGCGGCTGTCGGGCGGCGAACAGCAGGTGCTCGCGCTGGTGCGTGCGCTGGCCGGCCGCCCGCGCGTGCTGATCGTCGACGAACCGGCCGAAGGCCTCGCGCCGCTCGCGGTCGACGAAGTCGGCGCGTGCCTGGCCGCGCTGCAGGCCGACGGCGTCGCGATCCTGCTGATCGAGCAGCGGCTGCAGTTCGCGCCGCGGCTCGCGCGGCGCGTCGCGGTGATGGGGCGCGGACGGATCGTCTACGACGGCGCGCTCGACGGCCTGGGCGGCGAGGTCGCGAACGCCTGGCTCAGCGCCGGCTGACGGCGCGCGAGCGATTGTTCGGCAAACTCCGCCAGTCAATTCGTGTCGAGCCGCTTTATCGCTGCGGTGCCGCACCGTACATTGCCATGCATGCCGGTCGCCGCATCGACACACTGCGCGGCAACCGGCGCCATCCATCGAAGGTCTTTTGACTGAGGAATGAAATCATGAGCAAGCTGGCAGGCAAGGTCGCGATCGTCACGGGCGGATCGAAGGGCATCGGCGCGGCAATCGCGAAGGCACTGGCCGCCGAAGGCGCGTCGGTCGTCGTCAACTATGCGAGCAGCAAGGCGGGTGCCGACGCGGTCGTCGGCGCGATCGTCGAAGCGGGCGGCCGCGCGGTCGCGGTGGGCGGCGACGTGTCGAAGGCAGCCGACGCGCAGCGCATCGTCGATACGGCGATCGACACGTACGGCCGTCTCGACGTGCTCGTCAACAATTCCGGCGTGTACGAATTCGCGCCGATCGAGGCGATCACCGAAGAGCACTATCGCCGGCAGTTCGACACGAACGTGTTCGGCGTGCTGCTGACGACGCAGGCCGCCGTCAAGCATCTCGGCGAAGGCGCGAGCATCATCAACATCAGCTCGGTGGTGACCAGCATCACGCCGCCCGCCAGCGCCGTCTACAGCGGCACCAAGGGCGCGGTCGACGCGATCACCGGCGTGCTCGCGCTCGAACTCGGCCCGCGCAAGATTCGCGTGAACGCGATCAACCCGGGGATGATCGTGACCGAGGGCACGCACAGCGCGGGCATCATCGGTTCGGATCTCGACAAGCAGGTGCGCAGCGAGACGCCGCTCGGCCGCCTCGGCGAGCCGGACGACATCGCGTCGGTGGCCGTGTTCCTCGCGTCGGACGATGCACGCTGGATGACCGGCGAGCATCTCGTCGTGAGCGGCGGGTTGAACTGATCGGGCGGGGCGGCGCATCGGTGCGCTTGCGCCGGTCGTGCCGCCCTTGTCGTTACGCGTGCGGCGCGAGCGCGTAACGGCCGACGTGCCACTGCAGGCTCTCGACGACGAGCGCGTGATTGTGTTCCGAGGCGAGCCCCGCGATCGTCATCGCGCCGACGATGCCGGCCCCGGCGACACGCAACGGCACGCCACCGCCGTCGAGCGCATAGTCGTCATCCGACAGCCCCTGCGATTGCAGCGACCAGCCGGCGCGTCGAAAGCGCTCGCCGACCGCGAGTGAGCTGAGGCCGAAGCGCAACACCGTGTTCTGTCGCCGGCGGATCGCGTCGCTGTCGTTCGCGTGGCTGCCGTCGAGCGCGCAGTAGAACAGCGGCGCCTGCTCGCCGACGATGCTCACCGCGATCGGCAGCCCGCGGCGCGACGCGAGGTTGACCGCGATCTCGCCCATCCGGCGGGCAAGCGCCGCATCGAAGCGCGGCAGCGCCGGGTTCGACGCATCGTCGTCGAACGGGTGGGGATCGAGGCGAAAGAGGGTCGTCACCATGGCGGCTCCGTGGCGTTCCCGGCTCTGGGTGCGCGTGCCGGGCATCGCATCGTCACGGGCCGCGCGCGGGCCCGTCTTCCATTCAGCGCTTCGGCGCCGCGTCGAGCATCCATTCGTGCGCGGGGTCGTTCCTGAACGCCCACGCGCGGCTCGGCCCGGCCATCACGTTCAGGTAGTACAGGTTGTAGCCGTGCGGCGCGACGACCGGATGGTAGCCGCGCGGCACCATCACGACGTCGTGGTTCTCGACCGCGCACGCTTCGTCGAGGCTGCGGTCGTCCGTGTACACGCGCTGGAACGCGAAACCCTGCGGCGGATCGATCCGGTGGTAGTAGGTTTCCTCGAGCGAGGTTTCGTCGGGCGCTGCGTCGCGGTCGTGCTTGTGCGGCGGATAGCTGCTCGAATGGCTCGCCGGCGTGACGACCTCGACGACGAGGAGGCGCTCGGCCGCCGGGTTGTCGCCCATCAGGATGTCGCACACGTAGCGCGTGTTGGTGCCTTGGCCGCGTACCGAGCGGCGCATCCGTTCGCCGTCGAGGCGTTGCACGGGCTTGTCGCCGCTCGCGTACGGCGCGGTGCACAGCGCGATTTCCGCATCGCGCGTCGCGACCAGCGTGACCGTCTTGCCGCCCGGCACGTACAGCGCATCGGGCGATACGTCCTCGAATACGCTGTCGCGCTTGCCGAGCGCATCGTAGGTCGTGCCGTCGACTTCCGCGCGCACCGTGCCCGTGAGCACGACGACGCACAGTTCCCGCGTGCCCGTGTCGAGCGTTTCGGTGTCGCCGGCCTTCAGGCGCAGCGCGCGAAAGCCGACGTGCTTCCAGCCGGCCGATTCCGGCGTGACGTTGCAGATTTCGCGCTCGGGCGATGCTTTGACCAGCAGGGGAGAAATCGTCATGGGGTGGGGCTCCGCAATGGGGTGACAGCGGGGGTGACAGGGCTCACGCGCTCAACCGGTCGACGATCGCGCGCAGCGATTCGTAGCCCTTCTTCGCATACGCATAGCTCGGCGCGACGGCCGGATCCTGCTCGGCCTCGACGACGAGCCAGCCTTCGTAGCCGGCATCCTTCAGCGTGCGCAGCGTCGCCTCGTAGTCGAGCGCGCCGTCGCCGGGCACCGTGAAGGTGCCGTTGATCACGCCGTTCAGGAAGCTCCAGCCGTCGTTGCGCGCCTGCGTGACGACCTGCGGCCGCACGTCCTTGCAATGCACGTGGACCACGCGCGATACGTGTTTCTTCAACAACGTCACCGGGTCGGCCGCGCCGCCGAAATATGCGTGGCCGGTATCGAACAGCAGGAACACCTTCGCCGGATCGGTCAGCGCCATCAGCCGGTCGACGTCGTCGGGCGATTCGACGTATGCGCCCATGTGGTGATGGTAGGCGAGCTTGATGCCGTAGGTCGCGAGCAGGTGCTCGCCGAATGCGTCGAGGCGTGCCGCGTAGCGCCGCCATGCGTCTTCGTCGACGAAGCGCGGCCGCTTCGCGACCGGCGTGTCGATGTTGCCCTGGATCGTGCCCGCGCATTCGCCGTACACGACCACGTTCACGTCGTTGTACTGCAGCTTCGTCATGTGCGCGCGGCAGCGCTCGATCTCCGCGGCGACCGCATCGGCGTCGCTCATGCCCGGCGCGACTTCCGCGAGGAAGCCCGAATACCAGCCCGACACGCACACGAGCCCGAACCCGGCAAGTTTCGCCTTCAGCTCGGGGCCCGTCTTCGGAAACTTGTTGCCGAGCTCGAAGCCCGCATAGCCGATTTCGGCGCCTTCCTTCAGCGCCGTTTCGAGCGGCGTCTCGCCGCCGAGCGACGGCAGGTCGTCGTTCATCCACGACAGGGGATTGATACCGATGCGGACGTTCCAGCTCATGACGGGCTTCCTTGGTTCGAATGTGTTTTTCGCGGGGAGGGGGCGTGGGCAGCGTGCGCCGTCAGCGCCGCTGCCGGGTCTTCGCGTCGAGATATGCGCGGTGCGCGTCCTCGACGCCGGCGCGTTCGGACACCTGCGGCACGGCGACTTCCCACCATGCGCCGCCGTCGTCGGTCGTGCGCCGGTGCGTGGTGTCGATCACGAGCACCTGGCTCTTCTTCGCCGCGCGGGCGCGCTTCATTTCGCTACGCAGTTCGCCGATGTCGCGCACGTGCACGGCTTCGGCGCCCATCGCGCGCGCGTGCATCGCGAAGTCGATGGTCGAGCGTTCGCCGCCTTCGGGCACGCAGTCGTCGAGCATGTTGTTGAAGCTCGCGCCGCCGCAGTTCAGCTGCAGCCGCTCGATGCAGCCGTAGCCGCGGTTGTCGAGGATCACGACGACGATCTTGCGGCCGAGCATCACGGAGGTCGCGAGTTCCGCGTTGAGCATCATGTACGAGCCGTCGCCGACGATCACGATCACTTCGCGCTCGGGCCGCGCGAGCTTCGCGCCGAGGCCGCCCGCGACCTCGTAGCCCATGCACGAGTACGCGTAGTCCATGTGGTAGTTGCCCGGCACGCCGCTGCGCCACAGCTTGTGCAGTTCGGCCGGCAGCGTGCCGGCCGCGCACACCACGAGGTCGTCGCGCGCGCTGTCGCGCCCCGCGTCGGCCGCGGAGTCGCGCACCGCGCCGATCACTTCCGCGTCGTAGGGCAGCGTGTCGTTCGGCACGCGCGTCGTGAGTTCGGTCACGCGCGCGTTCCATGCGGCGGCCTGGTCGCGGTTGCTGGCCGTCCATGCCGGATCGGCATGCCAGCCGGCCAGCGCGGCCGACAACTGGCCGAGGCCCGTGCGCGCGTCGGCGACGAGTTGCCGGCCGCGTTTCTTGCCTGCGTCGAACGGCTGCACGTTCAGGCTCAGCAGCGTCGCGTTGCCGTAGAGCGCATGCGAGCCGGTCGTGAAGTCCTGCAGCCTCGTGCCGACCGCGAACACCACATCGGCCTGCGCGGCCGCGCGGTTCGCGGCGGGCGAGCCCGTCACGCCGATCGAGCCGAGGTTCAGCGGGTGGTCCCACGCGAGGCTGCCCTTGCCGGCCTGCGATTCCGCGACCGGCACGCCATGCGTATCGGCGAACGCGCGCAGTGCGTCCCACGCCTGGCTGTACAGCACGCCGCCGCCCGCGACGATCAGCGGCTTCTTCGCGGCCTTCAGCACGTCGAGCGCATCGGCGAGCTCGAGCGCGTCGGCCGGCGGCCGGCGCATCCGGATCACCGGCGGCGCGAAGAAATCCTCGGGCCAGTCGTACGCGAAGGTCTGCACGTCCTGCGGCAGCGCGAGGCACACGGGGCCGCACTGCGCGGGGTCGGTCATCACCTGGATCGCACGCGGCAGCGCGACGAGCAGCTGCTCGGGCGACGTGATCCGGTCGAAGTAGCGCGTCACCGGCCGGAAGCAGTCGTTCGCGCTGACGTCGCCCTGTTCGAAATCCTCGACCTGTTGCAGCACCGGGTCGGGCAGGCGCGACACGAACACGTCGCCGGGCAGCAGCAGCAGCGGCAGGCGGCCGACGTGCGCGAGCGCGGCGGAGGTCAGCATGTTGGTCGCGCCGGGGCCGATGCTCGACGTCGCGGCCATCATCCGCTGGCGGAAGTTCGCTTTCGCGAACGCGATCGCCGCGTTCGCCATCCCTTGCTCGTTGTGCGCGCGGAACGTCGGCAGCCGGTCTTTTTCGGCGTGCAGCGCCTCGCCGAGCCCGGCCACGTTGCCGTGGCCGAAGATCGCGAACACGCCGCCGCAGTAGGGCAGGATCTCGACGCGGCCGTCGGGCTGGACGACTTCGGCGCGCAGGGCGGCCAGGTAGCGCACGAGCGCCTGGCTGACGGTCAGTCTTACGGTAGAGGTCATGTCGGTCGGTGAAGAGGATTCGGGTGGATCATCGCGGGCGTCGCTTCGTGTTGCGTCACGTCACGCCGCGGCGGCGCGTGCCGCCGCCGCCGCACGGCGGCCGAGCCACGCATCCACGAGCTGCGCGAAGTTGCCGGCCACTTCATCGATCAGCGCCTGGTCGTCGATCCGGCCGGCGAACCAGTTCAGCGACGCATCGGCCCACAGCGTGCGCCCGACCATGAAGCCCTTGACGATCGGGTTGGTCGCCGAGCGGAAGCTGTCGACGAGGTATTGCAGCGGCTGGTTCAGCCCGAGGATCACCGCGCCGCGGCAGTGCGGGTCGCGCTCGGCGATCAGCGCGGCGAGCCGTGCCCAGCCGTCGGCGCTCAGCGGCGTGAGCTTCCACCATTCGGGTTTCACGCCGAGGTTGTAGAAGCGCGCGATCGTGCGCAGCACCGCGTCGTCCTCGGTGCCGGCCGGCGTGACCGCGCGCGGCGGAATCATTTCCAGCAGCAGTTCGTTGCCGCTGGCGCGCGTGGCTTCCCACAGTTCCAGCACGCGCTGCTCCTGTTCGACGCGCAGGTCGACCTGGTCGTCCGGATGATAGTGAACGAGGCACTTCACGACCTGTTCAGTCGGCCAGTGCGTGAGCGACGAGCCGACCGAGCGCGTTTCGTCGAAGCGCAGCGGCCGGGAGCCCGGCAGCTCGACCGGGCGGCCGACCCACCAGCCGCGCCCGGTGGCCGACGCCAGCGCGTCGCTGCCGTAGCCGCCGCCGTCGATCAGCACGCCGACATGGCCTTCGATCCGGCGCTCGCGCTCGACCTGCTCGACCGCGCGCACGAGCAGGCGCTTCAGCGTCCTGATCCGTGCTTCGTCGGCGCCGGCCTGCACCGCGAGTTCGTAGAACTGGCTGCGATGATCGAACGCCATCACGCACAGGTCGTCCCATTCGCGGCGCGGCACCGTCACGCGATGCAGGTGCGCGAGCGTGTGATCGGCATCGACCACCGGATTGCGGTTGCCGTCGAACCAGTGCGCAAGCTCGGCCGGCGTCGGCATCGCCGCGGAGCACGCGTGGCGCGATACGACGATCGCGCCGCACGCGTTCGCGATGCGCGTCGACTCGGCCCAGTCGCGGCCGCGCAGCAGCCCCGACAGCAGGCCCGACAGGAACGCGTCGCCCGCGCCGAGCACGTTGAGCACCTCGACGCGTTCGCCGAGGAAGGTCGGCGCATCGTCGATGCGGGCGGGAATGTCGCCCTCGATCACGCAGCAGCCGAGCGCGCCGCGCTTGACGACCAGCGTCGCGTTCGTGATGGCGCGCACCGCCTGCAACGACCCGATCAGGTCATGCGGCACGCCGCCCGCGATCAGGAATTCCTCCTCGGTGCCGACCAGCAGGTCGAATTCGCCGAGCACCTGCTGCAGCTGACGCGTCACCTGCGCGTCCGGCACGTAGCGGTTCTCGCCCGCGCCGCGCGCGGTCAGGCCCCACAGTACGGGCCGGTAGTCGATGTCGAGAATCCGCACGACGCCATGGCGGCGCGCATAACCGAGCGCGGTCAGCGACGCCTCGCGCGTGCCCGGCGTCGACAGATGCGTGCCGGTGATCGCGAGCGCGCGGCAGCCGGCGATGAAGTCCTCGCTGATCTCGTCGGCGCGCACGGCCATGTCCGCGCAGTTCTCGCGCACGAACAGCAGCGGGAACGTGTCGCGATCCTTCAGCCCGAGCAGCACCAGCGCGGTGAGGCGTTCGCGGTCGGTCTGCAGCTGGCTCGTGTCGCAGCCTTCGCGCTCGAGCGTCTCGCGCAGGAAGCGGCCCATCTGCTCGTCGCCGACGCGCGAGATCATCGCGGTCTTCAGCCCGAGCCGCGCCACGCCGAACGCGACGTTGCCGGACGAGCCGCCGAGATACATCTGGAAGCTGCGCGCGTCTTCGAGGCGGCTGCCGTACTGCTGCGCATAGAGATCCACGGCCACGCGGCCGAGGCAGGCGAGATCGATGGGGCGGTCACTCGGAAAGTTCAGCAGGCTCATATCACGTGTCACGCTCGCGGCCGGCGTTCGGCAATGCCGGCGGATTAGGGGGCCGATCCTGTCGCGACCGTCCGCACCGTGTATTGCACGACGCGGGACTGCCTGCCGCAAGGAATCGGGCTACGGACGCAGTCTAGACTTTTTGGAAATCCAGTTCCCTAGGTGAAATCACGTAGAAATAAATTTCCAAATTTTCGAGGAAGTGATCTACAGTTTCATCCGGATGCTTCAGTCCGTATCGGATTCGATCGGACTCGGCCCGGCGGCGCGCAACGCGCCGTCTTCCGCCCCCCGGAGATGAGGAGACAGATTGATCATGAAGACCAAGCTGATGGCCGTCGCGGCCGCCGCGATCCTGGCTGCGCCGCTCGCGCATGCCGAGAAGATCGGCGTGACGATGGCGTCGTTCGACGACACGTTCCTGACCATCCTGCGCAACAGCATCGCCGATTCGGCGAAGAAGGACGGCGCGACGGTGCAGATCGAGGACGGCGGCAACGACGTCGGCAAGCAGTTGAGCCAGGTCCAGAACATGATTGCGCAGAAGGTCGACGCGATTATCGTGAACGCGGTCGATACCGACGCGACGCCGAAGATCACGAAGATGGTGACGGCCGCGAAGATTCCGCTCGTCTACGTGAACCGCAAGCCGGTCGATTTCGACAAGCTGCCGGCCGGCGTCGCGGTCGTCGCGTCCGACGAGAAGCAGTCGGGCACGCTGCAGGCGCGCCAGGTGTGCAAGCTGCTCGGCGGCAAGGGCGACCTCCTCGTGCTGATGGGCGAGCTGTCCAACGAATCGGCGCGCGCCCGCACGAAAGACATCGAGGACGTGATCGCGACGAAGGATTGCGCGGGCATGAAGATCGTCGACAAGCGCGAGGGCAAGTGGAGCCGCACGCAGGGCCAGGACATCACGATGAACTGGCTGAGCTCCGGCACGAAGTACGACGCGATCATCTCCAACAACGACGAGATGGCGATCGGCGCGATCAATGCGCTGAAGGCCGCGCGCAAGTGGACGCCGAAGACGATCGTCGCCGGCATCGACGCGACGCCCGACGGGCTCGCCTCGATGAAGAGCGGCGAGCTGAAGGTGTCGGTGTACCAGAACGCGTCCGGGCAGGGGCAGCAGGCCGTCGCGGCCGCGCTCAAGCTCGCGAAGAAACAGCCCGTCGACCGCTACGTGAACGTGCCGTTCGAGCTCGTGACGCCCGAGAACATGAGCCAGTACGCGAAGCACTGACCGGTGATCCGTTGAACTGCGCGTGCCCGGCATGACCGGGCACGCGCGCGACTCGTCGAGGAACGTCCATGTTTACAGCCAGGATCGCGCGCCCGATGGCCGGCGACGATGCGTCGGCCGGTGTGTCGGGTTTGTCCGGCTCGTCGGCCCCGCCGGCTTCTTCCGCGGCCGACTGCGTGCTCGAGGTGCGCGGTGTCGGCAAGTCCTTTCCGGGCGTCGTCGCGCTCGACGGCGTGCAGTTCCGCGTGCGTCGCGGCACCGTCCATGCACTGATGGGCGAGAACGGCGCGGGCAAGTCGACGCTGATGAAGATCATCGCGGGCGTCTACACGCCCGATGAGGGCGAGATCCTGATCAACGGCGAGCCGGTCGTGCTGAACGGCCCGCTCGATGCGCTCGACCGCGGCATCGCGATGATTCACCAGGAACTCAACCTGATGCCGTACATGACGGTCGCGGAGAACATCTGGATCCGCCGCGAACCGAAGAACCGCTTCGGCCTGATCGATCACGCGGCGCTGCGCCGCCAGACGGCCGCGCTGTTCGAGCGGCTGTCGATCGACATCGATCCGGAAACCGACGTGCGCACGCTGACGGTCGCGAGCCGCCAGATGGTCGAGATCGCGAAGGCCGTGTCGTTCGACTCGGACGTGCTGATCATGGACGAGCCGACTTCCGCGCTGACCGACAAGGAAGTCACGCACCTGTTCCGGATCATTCGCCAGCTGCGCGAGCAGGGCAAGGGCATCGTCTACATCACGCACAAGATGAACGAGCTGTTCGAGATCGCCGACGAGTTTTCGGTGTTCCGCGACGGCAAGTACATCGGCACGCATGCGTCGAGCGACGTCACGCGCGACGACATCATCCGCATGATGGTCGGGCGCGAGATCACGCAGATGTTCCCGAAGGAGGAGGTGCCGATCGGCGACGTCGTGCTGTCGGTGAAGAACCTCGGCGTCGACGGCGTGTTCCGCGACGTGAGCTTCGAGCTGCGCGCGGGCGAGATCCTCGGCGTGGCCGGCCTCGTCGGCTCGGGGCGCTCGAACGTCGCGGAGGCGCTGTTCGGCGTCGTGCCGGCCACGTCGGGCGAGATCCGGATCGACGGCAAGCCGGTGCGGATCGCGACACCCGCGCAGGCGATGAAGCACGGGATGGCCTTCCTCACCGAGGATCGCAAGGACACCGGCTGCTTCCTGAATCTCGACCTGCTCGCGAACATGGAAGCGGCGGTGCTCAGCAACCGCTACGTGAAGTTCAATTTCGTGCGGCAGGCGCAGTTGAAGCGCGACTGCGAGGAAATGAGCCGGATGCTGCGCGTGAAGTCGCCCGGGCTGCACGAGGAGATCCAGAACCTGTCGGGCGGCAACCAGCAGAAGGTGCTGATCGGCCGGTGGCTGCTCACGCAGCCGCGCATCCTGATCCTCGACGAACCGACCCGCGGCATCGACGTCGGCGCGAAGGCCGAGATTCACCGGCTCGTCAGCGCGCTCGCCGGCAAGGGCGTCGCGGTGCTGATGATCTCGTCGGAAATGCCGGAAGTGCTGGGAATGAGCGATCGCGTGATGGTGATGCACGAAGGGCGCATGACCGGCATCGTCGATCGCAAGGACGCCGACCAGGTCCGCATCATGGATCTCGCGTCGCGCTGAGCCGAAACAAGACTGGAGACAAATGAAATGGGCAACCTGAATCCGGCTGCGGATGCGCAGACCATGACGATCAAGGCGCGGCACATGAAGTGGCCGCCCGAACTGAGCATCTTCCTCGTGCTCGTCGGCATCAGCCTGTTCTTCGAGATCGTCGGCTGGATCGTCGTCGGCCAGAGCTTCCTGTTCAATACCGAGCGGCTCGAGATCATCGTGCTGCAGATGGCCGTGATCGGCATCATCGCGGTCGGCGTGAACCTCGTCATCATCACCAGCGGGATCGACCTGTCGTCGGGCTCGGTCGTGGCCGCCGCGGCGGTCGTGTCGGCAAGCCTCGCGCAGGTGTCCGACTTCCCGCGCGCGGTGTTCCCGCACCTGACCGACCTGCCGATCATCTGGCCCGTGCTGGCCGGCGTGTGCGTCGGGCTGCTGGTCGGCCTGCTGAACGGCTCGCTGATCGCGATGACCGGCATCCCGCCGTTCATCGCGACGCTCGGCACGATGGTCGCCGCGCGCGGGTTCGCGAAGTGGTTCACCAACGGGATGCCCGTGTCGATGCTGACCGACCAGTTCGCGGCCATCGGCGCAGGCGCCAATCCGGTGATCATCTTCCTCGTGATCGCCGCGATCTTCCACGTCGTGCTGCGCTACACGCGCTTCGGCAAGTACACGTACGCGATCGGCGCGAACCGTCATGCGGCCGTCGTGTCCGGCATCAACGTCACGCGCCACCTGATCTTCGTCTACGCGATCGCGGGCCTGCTGAGCGGGATCGCCGGCACCGTGACCGCCGCGCGCGCGATCTCGGGCCAGTCGGGCATGGGCGTGATGTACGAACTCGACGCGATCGCGGCCGTCGTGATCGGCGGCACGTCGCTGTCGGGCGGGCTCGGCCGCGTGACGGGCACCGTGATCGGCGTGCTGATCCTCGGCGTGATGACGTCGGGCTTCACGTTCATCCGCATCGACGCGTATTACCAGGAGATGGTCAAGGGCGCGATCATCGTCGCGGCCGTGATCGCCGACCAGTACCGCAACAAGAAGAAGCGCCGCTGACCGTCATGCATCGCCGGACGAGGGCGGCACGTGCCGCCGCGTTCATCCGGAACCCACTATCGCCGAGGACTTTCGATGAAGATCGCGCTGGACCCCTACATGATTCGCCACCTGCCGCTCGACCGCCTGCCGCACGCGGTGGCCGAGCTCGGCTACGACCAGATCGAGCTGTCGCCGCGCAGCGACTTTCTCGACTGGTGAGTGATGCCGCGCGCGACGCGCGAGCGGATGGCCGCTTTCCGGCAGGCGATGCGCGCGAGCGGCGTCGGCCTCGCGTCGCTGCAGCCGATGTACCGCTGGGCGAGCCCGTTCGAGGACGAGCGGTTATGGGCCGTGCGCTGCTGGAAGAAGGCGATCGAGGTCGCGGTCGAGATGGAGTGCGCGCTGATGGTGTCGGAGTTCGGGCGCGGCGCGTCGCCCGAGCGCTCGGTCGGCGAACGGCCGGGCGCGAACCCGAAGGAGCTGTGCGAAGCCGCGTGGTTCCGTTCGATGGACGAGCTGCTGCCGATCCTCGAGCGCGAACGCATCGTGCTGTCGGTCGAGCCGCATCCGGAGGACTGGATCGAGCAGCTGCAGCCGGCGATCGACATCGTCACGAACATCGGTTCGCCGTCGCTGAAGCTGTCGTACATCGCGCCGCACACGTTCTACTACGGCGACGACATGGCCGCGATGATCGCGCAGGCCGCGCCGATCCTCGCGCACGTGCGCGTGGCCGACACCTTCGACCACCGCAAGAGCAGCCAACTGCGCTACATCGTGAACCCGCCCGGTTCGAACCAGATCCGCGTGCACCAGCATCTCGACATCGGGCAGGGCGAGATCGACTGGGACGTGTTCTTTCGTGCGCTCGGCGCGGCAGGCTTCGACGGCGTGATGTCGTCGTGCGTGTTCGCGTGGGAGGACCGCGCGGAAGCGTCGTCGCGCTACATGCGCGACACGATCCGGCGCTACGTCGATCGTTTTTTCGATCGCACCGCGCGCTGACCTGTTGCTGGCCGGTGCGGCGGGTGTCGCACCGCAGATGAACGACTGGAGACTGTTAGATGACCTTGCAAATCGGCGTGATCGGCTGCGGCGCGATCGGCCAGGACCACATCCGCAGACTGACCCGCACGCTGTCCGGCGCGCGTGTCGTGGCCGTCAACGACATCGATCCGCAGCAGGCGCGCGACGCGGTGACGAAGTACGGGCTCGATGCCGAGATCTACGCCGATGGCCACGAGGTGGTCGCGGCCGCCGACGTGCAGGCCGTGCTCGTCACGTCGTGGGGGCCGACGCACGAAGCGTTCGTGCTCGACGCGATCGCGCACGGCAAGCCCGTGTTCTGCGAGAAGCCGCTCGCCGTCACGGCGGAAGGCTGCATGCGGATCGTCGAAGCGGAAGTCGCGCACGGCAAGCGGCTCGTGCAGGTCGGCTTCATGCGTCCGTACGACGAAGGTTATCGCGCGCTCAAGCGCGTGATCGACAGCGGCGAGATCGGCGCGCCCTTGATGCTGCATTGCGCGCACCGCAACCAGTCGGTCGGCGAGCGCTACACGACCGACATGGCGATCACCGATACGCTGATTCACGAACTCGACGTGCTGCGCTGGCTGCTCGGCGAGGACTACGTGAGCACGCAGGTCGTCTATCCGAAGAAGACGCGTCATGCGTCGTCGCATCTCGCCGATCCGCAGATCGTGTTGCTGGAAACCGCGAGCGGCGTGCGCATCGACGTCGAGATCTTCGTGAACTGCCAGTACGGCTACGACATCCAGTGCGAGGTGGTCGGCGAGCAGGGCATCGCGAAGCTGCCCGATCCGCCGGCGGTGGGGCTCAAGCATGCGGCGCGGCAGTCGGTCGAGATCATGACCGACTGGAAGGAGCGCTTCATCGCATCGTACGACGTCGAGCTGCAGGCGTTCATCGACGGCGTGCGCGCGCAAGCGCTCACCGGGCCGTCGGCCTGGGACGGCTACGCGGCGGCGGTCGCGGCCGACGCATGCGTGCGTGCGCAAAAGAGCGGGGCGGTCGAATCGATCGCGATGGCCGAACGCCCCGCGTTCTATCGCGGCTGACCTGCCGGAGAGACCGACATGACGATGAAGATTGGCTGCGCGCCCTGCTGCTGGGGCGTAGACGACGTGAAGAACCCGCACCTGCCGCCGTGGCGGCACGTGCTCGCCGAAGCCGCGCAGGCCGGCTACTCGGGCATCGAGCTCGGGCCGTACGGCTACATCCCGCTCGAACTCGACGTGGTGAGCGCCGAGCTCGAGCGGCAGCGCCTGAGCATCACCGCCGGTACGATCTTCGACGATCTCGTGGCGCCGGAGAACCTGCCGAACCTGTTGCGCCAGACGCGCGAGATCTGCGCGCTGATCACGCGGCTGCCGAAACTGCCGACGCAGGACGGCCAGCGCTACGCGGCGCCGTACCTGGTCGTGATTGACTGGGGGCATGAGGAACGCGACTACGCGGCCGGCCACGCAGATCGCGCGCCGCGGCTGTCCGGCGCACGCTGGGCCGGCATGGTCGAGCACATCCGGCAGATCGCGACGATCGCGCGCGACGAATTCGGCGTGCGCACGGTGATCCATCCGCATGCGGGCGGCTACATCGAATTCGCGGACGAGATCGACCGGATCGTCGCCGACATTCCGGCCGACACGGCCGGCCTCTGTCTGGATACCGGCCACCTGCATTACTCGGGCATGGACCCGGAAACCTGGCTGCGCCGCCATGCGGCGCGCCTCGACTATGTGCACTTCAAGGACATCGACGCGGCCGTGTACGACGCGGTGATGGGCGAGCACATCGCGTTCTTCGCCGCCTGCGCGCGCGGCGTGATGTGCCCGATCGGCACCGGCGTGCTCGACTACCGGGCGATCCGCCGCGCGCTCGACGACATCGGTTACGCCGGGTACATCACGATCGAACAGGAGCGCGACCCGCGCAATGCCGGCACGAGCCTGCGCGACGTCGCCGCGAGCCGCGCGTTTCTCGCGTCGGCCGGCTTCGCATGATCCACCGCGCGTTGCACCCCTGAACACCCTGAACACGGACCAGGAACATCACCATCATGATTGACGGACAGATTCTGCTTGGACATTCGATTCGCTGGGGCATGGTCGGCGGCGGGCTCGGCAGCCAGATCGGCTACAGCCACCGGTCGGCCGCGTTGCGCGACGGCAGCTTCCAGCTGGTCGCCGGCGCGTTCGACATCGATCCCGAACGCGGCCGCCAGTTCGGCGTGAAGCTCGGCGTCGCCGCCGAGCGCTGCTATCCCGACTACGCGACGATGTTCGACGCCGAGGCGCGCCGCCCGGACGGCATCCGCGCGGTGTCGATCGCGACACCGAACAACACGCACTTCGAGATCTGCCGCGCCGCGCTGAACGCGGGGCTGCACGTGGTCTGCGAGAAGCCGCTGTGCTTCACGACCGAGGAGGCCGAGGCGCTGCAGCGGCTGTCGGTCGAGAAGAACCGGATCGTCGGCGTCGCGTACGGCTATTCCGGACACCAGATGATCGAACAGGCGCGCGAGATGATCGCGCGCGGCGATCTCGGCGAGATCCGCATCGTGCAGATGCAGTTCGCACACGGGTTCCACAGCGAGGGCGTCGAGGCCGCGAGCGCGGCCGCGCGCTGGCGCGTCGACCCGAAGTTCGCGGGCCCGAGCTACGTGCTCGGCGACATCGGCACGCATCCGCTGTACATCTCCGAAGTGATGGCGCCCGAGCTGAAGATCCGGCGGCTGATGTGCTCGCGGCAGAGCTTCGTGAAGAGCCGCGCGCCGCTCGAGGACAACGCGTTCACGATCATGGAGTACGACACGGGCGCGGTCGGTTACGTGTGGTCGAGCGCGGTGAACGCGGGCTCGATGCACGGCCAGAAGGTGAGGGTGATCGGCGCGAAGGCGAGCGTCGAATGGTGGGACGAGCATCCGAACCAGTTGCGCTACGAAGTGCAGGGGCAGCCCGCCCAGGTGCTCGATCGCGGGATGGGTTATCTGCATCCGCACGCATTGCGCGAAGATCGCATCGGTGCCGGGCATCCGGAGGGGCTGTTCGAGGCCTGGTCGAATCTCTATGCGCGCTTCGCGCTTGCGATGGATGCGGCCGACCGCGGCGACGCCGCGGCGTTGAAGAGCATTCGCTTTCCGGATGTCCATGCGGGCGTGGAAGGCGTGCGCTGGGTGGAGAACTGCGTGCGCTCCGCCGATGCGGGCGGGGTGTGGGTCGACTATCGCTGAACCGGCGGCGCGGGCAGGCTGCGGGGCAGGCGGCTGCCTGCCGCATGTCTCCGCTTCTGTCGCTTTCGCCGTTTCTCGCTGTTTCTCGCCGCTTCGCCCCGATGGCCGGCTTGGTAGACGCCCTAATCTTTACGCCGCTGCGTGAGCGTTGGACAATCGCTTCCAGTATCGCCGTGGAGCGTAGGCAAGTGATGATCGAGCGCGTGGGAGCGAGCACGTGGCGCGGGCCGCGCCGCAAACGTGATTAAATTCGCCCTTCATGCATGTGTTCAGGTGAGCCCCGGGCCGCGTCCGTCAGTGTCGTGCGCGCATCGGGGCCGTCAACTTCGCGCTATCCGATGAGTTCATCCGAGAAACCTCCCGCCACCGTCGAGCAGTTCCTGCAGCACCTGACGCAGGAGTACGACGGCCTCAGCAATCGCCTGAAGGTGATTGCGCGCCACGTGGAAACGCATCGGGACCAGCTTGGCCTGGAAGGCATCCAGTCGCTCGCGGAGGCGTGCGGCGTCCAGCCGTCGGCCGTGGTGCGCTTCGCGAAGCATTTCGGCTTTTCCGGCTTCTCCGAGATGCAGCGGCTGTTCCGCGAAGGGCTCGCGCAGCAGATCGCGCCGGGGCGCGCGTACAACCTGCGGCTGCGCGACGTGATCGAGTCGGGCTCGTCGAGCCTGCAGCCCGAACAGATCGCCGACGAATTCATCAAGGGCAGCATTGCCGGCATGCAGCAGCTGCGGCAGACGCTCGATTCGCAGGCGCTCGCGCAGGCCGTCGACCTGCTCGCCGAAACCCAGGCGATCTGGATCGCGGGCTCGCGGCGCGCGTTTCCGATCGCCGTGTACCTCGACTACGCGCTGCAGCACACCGACAAGCGCATCGGGCTGTTCAGCGCGCTGGGCAGCATGCATCTCGGGCAGATCCGGTCGGTGCGCGAGGGCGACGTGATGATCGTCATCTCGTTCATGCCGTATGCGGAGGAAACCGTGCAGGTCGCACAGCAAGCCGTGCAGCGCGGCGCGCGGCTGATCGCGATCACCGACAGCCGGATGAGCCCGCTTGCACGGGAGGCCGAGGTGACGCTGATGGTGCAGGACAGCGAGACGTTCGGCTTCCGCGCGCTGACGGCCACGATGGGCCTCGCGCAGAGCCTGTTCGTCGCGCTCGCGTATCGGCTCGAACTGTCGTACCTGCCGACCGCCGACGGCGCGCACGGCACGAAGGCCGGCTGACGTCGCCTGCCGGCGTACCGGCCGCGAGAGCGGCCGGCAACCGGCGGCCGGCGGCCAGTGACCGGCCGGCGGCGTGCCTCCAGGCAATTACTTCGCGGTCGGCATCGCGAATTCGGCACCCTTGCCGATGCTCGACGACCAGCGCTGCATCACCGACTTCTGGCGCGTGTAGAAGCGCACACCTTCCTCGCCGTAGGCGTGCATGTCGCCGAACAGGCTCTTCTTCCAGCCGCCGAAGCCATGCCACGCCATCGGCACCGGAATCGGCACGTTGATGCCGACCATCCCGACCTGGATGCGCCGCGCGAATTCGCGCGCGATGCCGCCGTCGCTCGTGAAGCACGACACGCCGTTGCCGAACTCGTGCGCGTTGATCAGGTCGACCGCCTCGCCGAAGTCCTTCACGCGCACGCAGCCGAGCACGGGCCCGAAGATTTCTTCCTTGTAGATGCGCATGTCGGGGGTCACGTGGTCGAACAGCGTGCCGCCGGTGAAGAAGCCCGCCTCGCGGCCCGGCACGCGCAGCCCGCGGCCGTCGACCACCAGTTGCGCGCCTTCGTTCACGCCTTGCTCGATATAGCCTTCGATGCGCTTGAGTGCATCGCCGGTGACGATTGGGCCCATCTCGACTTCCGGCGACATCCCGTCGCCGATCACGAGCTTGCGGGCGCGCTCGGCCACCAGCGGCACGATCTTGTCCGCGACGTCGCCGACCAGCACCGCGACGCTGATCGCCATGCAGCGTTCGCCGGCCGAGCCGTACGCGGCGCCGATCAGCGCGTCGACGGCCTGTTCGAGGTTCGCATCGGGCATCACCACCAGATGGTTCTTCGCGCCGCCGAGGGCCTGCACGCGCTTGCCCGACTGCACCGCGCGTTGCTGCACGTAGGCCGCGATCGGGGTCGAGCCGACGAAGCTGACGGCCTGCACGTCCGGGTGGTCGAGCAGCGCGTCGACCGCCCCCTTGTCGCCCTGGACGACGTTGAACACGCCGGCCGGCAATCCGGCCTGCGTGAGCAGGTCGGCGATGAACAGGGCCGCCGACGGGTCGCGCTCGCTCGGCTTCAGCACGAACGTGTTGCCCGTCGCGATCGCGACCGGGAACATCCAACACGGCACCATGCACGGGAAGTTGAACGGCGTGATGCCCGCGACGACGCCGAGCGGCTGGCGCATCGTCCAGTTGTCGATGCCGGTGCTGACCTGATCGGTGAAGTCGCCTTTCAGGAGCTGCGGCACCCCGCACGCGAATTCGATGATGTCGATGCCGCGTGCGACTTCGCCCTGCGCGTCGGAGAACACCTTGCCGTGCTCGGCCGTGATGATCGCCGCGAGCGCGTCGCGGTGCTCGTTCATCAGTTGCAGGAAGCGGTGCAGGACGCGTGCGCGGCGGATCGGCGGCGTCGCGGCCCACTCGGGGAACGCGGCATGGGCCGACGCGACGGCCTGCTGCACTTCGCTGTCGTCGGCAAGCGCGACGCGGCGCACCGCGCGGCCGAGCGCCGGATTGAGCACGTCCTGGAAGCGGCCGCTGCGGCCGGAGACGGGCGCGCCGTCGACATAGTGGCCGACGTCGGCGTCGGAGGTGTACGCGGGAACCGGATTCATCGTGTCTCCTGAGGGATCGGGTAGGGTGGACGGCACCCAGTCTAGGCAAACGCGCCGGGCGGGAGAAGGCCGAGCAGCTTGATTCACTGTTCAGAATTCTGAATAATCGGCGGATGAATCAGCAAAATGTCCAGGCGCTCTGGCCGCATATCCATTCGCTGACGGTGCTGGCCGCGGCCGGCAGTTTCACGGCCGCCGCGCAGCGGCTCGGCATCAGCAAGGCCGCGATGAGCCAGCGTATCGCCGACCTCGAAAAAGCGGCCGGCGTGCCGCTCGTGCGGCGCACGACGCGCAGCGTGCGGCTCACCGACGCGGGCCAGACGCTCGTCGACAGCACGCGCGACGCGTTCGAGTCGATCGGGCAGCACTTCGCGCGCGTGAAGGACCTGGCCGGGGAGCCGCGCGGCCTGCTGCGCGTGACGGTGCCGGTCGCGCTCGGGCGCCAGCAGGTCGTGCCGCACCTGCCCGATTTCCTTCGGCGGCATCCGGGCGTGCATATCGAGCTCGACCTGTCGGACCGGCTGCATTCGCTGACGCAGGAGGGTTTCGACCTCGCGATCCGCCATACGACCACCGCGCCGCAGACCCACGTCGCGTGGAAGCTGTGCGACACGCGTTCGCTGCTCGTCGCGAGCCGCGACTACCTCGACGCGCGCGGCGCGCCGAGGCACCCGAGCGAACTCGTCGAGCACAGCTGCCTGTGCTACCTGCGCGAGCACGAGCCGGCCGCGTGGAGCTTCGAGCCGGACGGCCGGCGGCGCCAGCGCGTGAGCGTGCCGGTGCGCGGCAGTTTCGCGGCGAACAACAGCGAGGCGATGCGCGAAGCCGCGCTCGGCGGGCTCGGCATCGCGCTGCTGCCGGACTTCAGCGCGCAGCGCGATCTCGACGCCGGCCGGCTCGTCGCGCTGCTCGACGGCTGGCGGCCGTCAGGCGCGTTCGGCGACCACATCTTCGCGATCCGCCCGTACAGCCCGGTCGTGCCGAGCGCGGTGCGCGCGCTCGTGCGGCACCTGCGGGAGCGGCTCGCGGGCGGTTTCTCCGGCGCGTGAACCCGGTGCCCGCGGGTGCCGGGCCTCGGCCTGCCCGGGCAGGCGCGGCGGCGCTGCGGTAAAATCGCGGCTTCTTCCCGCGCCGCGTGTGGCGCGACATTCGAAGGTCGACAGCCGATGCAGATTCACAAGGAAGTAGACGCGCGCGGGCTCAATTGCCCGTTGCCGATCCTGCGTGCCAAGAAAGCGCTCGCCGATATGGAAAGCGGGCAAATCCTCAAGGTGCTCGCGACCGATCCGGGTTCGCAGCGCGATTTCGCCGCGTTCGCGAAGCAGACGGGCAACGAGATCGTCGAATCGACGACGCAGGACAAGACCTTCGTGTTCCTGATGCGCCGCCGCTGAGGGCCGGCGTCATGCTGCCGGCCGCGCCTGGCGCCGGGCCGCCAGGGCAATCGCATGAAGGGGCGTTAACAATCAAGGAGTTACGCGCGGGGTTGTAAACCGAGGCGAATCAAGCGTTTACTACTATCTTTTGCGGAGGCATCGGATGGAGGAAACGCAAGCCTTGAGCATCGAAGACGCGTTCGGCGAGTTACGCGATCCGCGCAGCCGAACGCCTGCGCACGACCTGTCAGAGATGCTGGTGGTGGCGCTGTGCGCGATTCTCTCGGGAGCGGATAGCTGGGTAGCCATTCAGATCTGGGGTGAAGAGAAACTGGAGTGGCTACGCGGCTACGTGCCGCTGCGCAACGGCATCCCGTCCCACGACACGTTTGGACGGGTGTTCGCGGCCCTGAACCCACGTCAGTTCGAGGCGTGCTTCACGCGCTGGATGAGCGGTGCGTTTCCAACCTTGTCCGGCGAGGTCATCGCGATCGACGGCAAGACGGTGCGTGGCTCGCATCGCAATGGGGAGCGTGCCATCCACCTTGTTTCGGCCTTTGGAAGCGGCCTGGGCGTTGTACTGGGGCAGGTGCGCACGGCCGACAAGAGTAACGAGATCACGGCGATTCCGGAACTGCTCGATGCACTACTGCTCAAGGGTGCAATCGTAACGATCGACGCCATGGGCTGCCAGCAGGCGATTGCTCGCCAACTCGTCACGAGCGGAGCCGACTACGTGCTGGCGGTCAAGGAAAACCAGCCGACGCTGCTGGTGGAAGTTCGCACCACGCTCGAAGCCATCGACCGTCTTGCATCCGATGACCGATGGGACTGTTCGAGTGAATATCGGGAGGTCGAGAAGGACCACGGCCGGATCGAAACACGTCGTTGCCTGGTCAGTGATGTGATGAACACATGGCGCGCGGCCGCGCTCTGGCCGGGCATGCGCTCGATCGCTATGGTCGAGGCCACGCGTGAGATCGGCGAGACGGTGTCGGTCGAGCGCCGATATTACGTGAGCAGCCTGCCCGCCGATGCAACGCGCATTGCACACGCCGTACGCTCACACTGGCGGATCGAGAACTCGATGCACTGGGTGCTCGACGTGGCGTTCGGCGAAGATCAATGCAGGGTGCGGGTCGAACATGCGGCGCAGAACTTTGCAATTCTGCGCCGCATTACGATGAACCTGCTGCGCAAGGACACGCAAACCAAGGCGGGCCTCAAGATCCGCCGGCTCAAGGCCGCCACCAGCGACAACTATCGCGCTCAACTCCTTGGCTGGTAAGCCCCTTCATGCGATTGCCCTGGCCGGGCCGCGCGTTTCTGACAATTCTTAAACCTCGCTTCGTGACCGGCTGCGTATACTGACCCGGCCGGTCGTCCGCTCCCAGCGGATGCGCCGGCCACGGTACGTCTTACGGCGGGCACGGGGGCCATGCCTGACGCTACCGTCGTACAACGGGGAGAGGACATGTCCTTCAGACCAGGGACCATTCGAAGTCCGTCCGGAGCGGAACGCAGCGTATCGGGACTGAGCCGTATCGAGCTTGATCCGCAGCAGGATCGTCACGCGCGTGCGGCGCTGGAGGCTTACGCGGATTCGGCCGCGGCCGAGATGCCGTGGCTGGCCGAGTGGCTCGACGAACGGCTGCGCGACGCCGCGCTGGACGACGGCTCGGGCCTGACCTACTGCGGTGCGACGATCGAGCGCGTGTTCGATCTGGCGCAGGCGTGGGCGGCGAGCCAGCCGGACTACGCGGCCGCCGCGTGGGAGCGCGTGCGCGGCCAGCTGCAGCGGATGCTTGTACAACCGGCGCATGCGGAACCGCTGTCGCAGCACGTGCCGGCCGACGATGTTGTCGAGCCGGTGGCCGGCATCGCGGGCGCCGACTAGACGCCCGATTGCGCGACAGGAAGCATTATTCGAAGAAAAGACGGTAGTCCGCGCAATTTATTGGCGAATTTCATACTACTATGATGAAATCGCCGGTTCGTCCGTGCCCCGTTTTTGAGATATTTAGCCGGGGTCGCCGGTTTGCGCAGGTGGCGCGAGCGGCGAACGACGGCTCGCCGGCCGGTATCCGGAAGCCGCGCATGTGCTGCGCGGCTGGGGTGGGGGCGGGGAGCTGAACTGGACGAATCGATTTCGATTTGCGGGGTGCTATGAGAATTGCTGTACTGGATGACGATCCGGCCCAGACGGATTTCGTCAGTCAAACGCTGACGGCCGTCGGCCATACGTGCTATGCGTTCAAGGAAGGCAAGGCCCTGAAGAAGCGCCTGCAGCGCGAGACGTTCGATCTGCTGGTGCTCGACTGGAACGTGCCCGACATGTCCGGCGAGGAAGTGCTGAAGTGGGTGCGTGCGAATCAGACCGAGCACAGCCTGCCGATCATCTTCATGACGAGCCGTGACGACGAGGCGGGGATCACGCAGATCCTCAACGCCGGCGCCGACGATTACGTGGTCAAGCCCGTGTCGGGCCCGATCCTGCGTGCGCGCATCGGCTCGTTGCTGCGCCGCGCGTATCCGGTCAACGCCGAGGCAACCGTTCGCGAGTTCGACCAGTTCCGCTTCGACGTGAACCTGAAGCAGGCCTACGTCGGCGACAAGGCCGTGAGCCTCACGCAGAAGGAATTCGAGCTCGCGCTGCTGCTGTTCCAGCACCTCGACCGGCCGCTGTCGCGCGCGCACATTCTCGATCTCGTGTGGAAGCAGGCGACCGACATCCCGTCGCGCACGATGGATACGCACATCTCGATGCTGCGCACCAAGCTCGGCCTGCGGCCCGAAAACGGCTATCGCCTCGCGCCGATCTACGGCTACGGCTACCGGCTCGAGCGGGTCGGCCAGGGAGAACCGGAGTGACCACGGGAATCACGCAGCACACGGCGAACCTGCGGACGGCGGCGCTGCGTGTGTCCTGCGCGGTCGCGTTTGCGTTCGCCGCGCAGCATGCGGCCGCGCAGCCGCCTGCCGCGGCGGGCAAGATGGTCGTCTACCGCACGCAGGCGGGCGACACGCTGTACGACGTCGCCGCGCGCTACCTGCAGGGCGCGGACGACTGGCAGCTGCTTCAGCAGATCAACGGCGTACCCGCGCCGAAGCACCTGCAGCCCGGCATCGCGCTGAAGCTGCCGGTGGCGCGTCTGCGCAAGGAAAAACTGACCGCGCGCGTCGTCGCGGTACAGGGGACGGCCGAACGCGCGTCCGGCGACGCTTACGCGCCGCTCGCGAACGATGCGACGCTTGCCGAGGGCGATCGCGTGCGCACGGGCCCGAACGGCTTCGTGACGCTCGAGCTCGCCGACGGCACGCACATGAGCCTGCCGCCCGACAGCCAGCTCGACCTGAAGGCGCTGCGCCGCACGGTGCTGACCGGCACGCTCGATCGCGAGTTCGAACTCACGCGCGGCTCGGTCGACAGCGAGGTCACCCATCTGAAGAAACGCGACGACCGTTTCCAGATCCGTTCGCCGTCGGTCGTGGCCGGCGTGCGCGGTACGCACTTTCGCGTGAATTACGACGCAGCCGGTAGCGCGTCGACGCGCGTCGAAGTGCTCGACGGCACCGTCGGCGTCGCGGGCGATCGGCAGCCGGCCGGCCCGACGCTCGTGCATGCGAATTTCGGCAGCGTCGCGACATCGTCCGGCGCGGTCGGCGCGCCCGTCGAGCTGCTGCCCGCGCCGGCGCTCGCGCATCCCGACAAGGTGCAGGACGAGCCCGACGTCACATTCGACGTCGCGCCGCTCGGCGACGCGCGTGGCTACCGCTTGCAGCTCGCGCACGACGCCGGGCTGCTCGACCTGTTCCGCGAAACGCGCACCGATTCTCCGCGGGCGGTCTTTCACGACGTGCCGAACGGGAACTACTTCGTGCGGGTCGCCGCGATCGACGCGAACGGCCTCGAGGGCCGGCCGCGCACGTATGCGTTCGAGCGCCGCGTGATGGGGCTCGACGCGAGCGCGTCGCCCGGCGCCGACGGCTACGAGTTCCGCTGGTCGCCGAACGGTTCGGGCAAGGATGCGCGCTACCGGTTCGTGCTGTCGCGCTCGAAGGACCTGAGCGCACCGGTCGTCGACCAGGTCGGCCTGCATGCGCGCCAGATCACCGTCGCGCACCTGCCGCCGGGCGACTATTTCTGGGCCGTGACCGTCGAGGAATTCGAAGGCGGCAAGTTCTACGAGAAGACCAGTCCGGTCAGCGCGTTCACGCTGTCGCGCTGATCCGCGGCGCATGAGACCCGACTCCGTTTCCCCGCGGCGGCGCCTCGGCCGCCGCTTCCTGATCGAATGGATCGCGATCGGCTGCCTCGGGATCGCGGTGATCCTCGCGTGCGCGCTGGGCCGCCTGTCGACGAGCGTCGACGGCCTGATCTACGACCGGCTGCTGATGCTGCGCAGCCTGCCGCTGTCGCCCGACGTGGTGGTCGTCGACATCGACAACCAGAGCGTGTCCGCGCTCGGCCGCTGGCCGTGGTCGCGCAACGTGCACGCGCGGCTGCTCGATACGCTCGCGCGCGCGCAGCCGGCTGCCGTCGTCTACGACGTGCTGTTTACCGAACCGTCCGCGGAGGATCGTGCGTTCGCGGACGCGATGAGCCACGTGCCGACCTTCCTGCCCGTGCTGCTGAGCCCCGAACAGGCGGACGGCACGCGCGCGGTCGATCCGCCGGTGGCCGCGCTCGCGGCGCGCGCGGTCGGGCTCGGCCACATCAACCTGGAAGTCGACCGCGACGGTATCGTACGCAGCGTCGCGCTGTTCGAAAGCGACGGCCGCGTGCGCTGGCCGCAACTGATGGTGCCCGTGTATCGCGCGATCCAGGGCGGCCGGCTGCATCCGGTCGGCGGCGTGCCCGGTGCGCATGCGCACGACCTGTCGCGCGACGCGGCGGGCGAGGGCCGCTACCTGATCCCGTTCAGCCGCAACACGCCCGCGTATCCGACGCTGTCGTTCGACGACGTGCTCGAAGGGCGCGTGAAACCCGACGCGCTGCGCGGCAAGATCGTCGTCGTCGGCGTGACGGCGTCGGGGCTGTACGACCGCTTCGCGACGCCCGTCTCCGGCGAGTTCGGGCCGCTCGCCGGTGTGTACATCCACGCCAACGTGCTCGACATGCTGGCGACCGGCAGCGCGATCTCGCCCGCGTCGCGCGCCGGGCTGTTCGCCGCGTCGCTGCTGCCGCTCGCCGTGCTGCTGGGCGGCTTCCTGATGCTGTCGCCGTGGCGCGCGCTGCTGCTCACGCTGAGCCTTGCCGGGCTCGCCGTCGTCGCGAGCATGGCGCTGCTGTTCGAGGCGCGCATCTGGCTGTCGCCGGCGCCCGCGATCTTCGGGCTGGTCGCCGTCTACCCGATCTGGAACTGGCGGCGCCTGGAAATGACGATGTCGTACCTGCGCCGCGAGCTGCAGCGGCTCGCCGACGAGCCGCATCTGCTGCCCGAGGCGCCGCGCACGCGCAGCGTCGGCGGCGACGTGCTCGAGCGGCAGATGGCGCTGATGGCGCAAGCCGCGCAGCGCGTGCAGGACATGAAGCGCTTCGTGTGGGACAGCCTCGACAGCATGCCCGAGCCGATCTTCGTGACCGACCTGGCCGGCACCGTGCTGATTGCGAACCATGCGGCCAAGCGCTACGGGTCGCGCCTGTCGCTGCCGCTGCCGGAAGGGCGGCCGCTGCGCACCGCGCTCGGCGAGCTGACGTTCATGAAGACCGTCGACGGCAACGCGGAACACGACGCGGCGATTCGCGAGCGCTGGCCGGCCGTGCTCGACCCGACGCTCGAGGACGAGCATGACGCGATGGCACGCGGCATCGAGGTGCGCGATCGCGACGGGCTCGACCATCTGTTACGCTACGCCGCTTGCACGAACGCGCAGGGCCGCGTGACGGGCTGGATCGCCGGCCTCGTCGACGTGACCGAACTGCATGCGGCCGAGCGGCATCGCGAGGAAGCGCTGCACCTGCTGTCGCACGACATGCGCTCGCCGCAGTCGTCGATCCTCGCGCTCGTCGAGATCGAGCGCGACCGCGTCGAGACCGACGCGATGCGCGGGCTGCTCGCGCGGATCGAGCGCTATGCGCACCGCGCGCTGTCGCTCGCCGACGAGTTCGTGCAGCTGGCGCGCGCGGAGTCGCAGGCGTACCAGCTCGAGGCGACGAGCCTCGTCGACGTGCTGATCGACGCGAGCGACGAGGTATGGCCGCAGGCGCAGGCGAAGCACATCCGCATCGACACCGACGTCGGCACCGACATGTGCTGGGTGCGCGCGGACCGCTCGCTGATCACGCGCGCATTCGTGAACCTGCTGAACAATGCGGTCAAATACAGTCCGTCCGATACCGTGATCACGTGTACGCTGGCGGTCGAGCATGCGTCGAAACGGATGTTCTGTACGATTCGCGATCAGGGGTACGGCATTGCGCCGGAAGATCAGCGGCATCTGTTCGAGCGTTTCAAGCGGTTCCATGCCGGCGAGCGGCCCGAAATCTCGGGTTCCGGGCTCGGCATGGCATTCGTGAAGACGGTCGTCACGCGCCATGGGGGCAGCGTGTCGGTCGACAGCGAGGTGGGTGTCGGCACCGCGGTGACGGTGTCGCTGCCCGCGATCGACGAGCCGTCCGCCTGATAGGGCCGGGCACGACGGCAGGTATTTGGGGAAAGCCATGAGAAAGGAATGGGCAGCGGCCGCGCTGGCGGCGTCGCTGTTGACGGGTTGCGCCGGCGTGACGAGCGGCGTGAGTGCGGTCGGGCAGCCGAACGCGTTCGCATCCGATGCACACGGCTACGATTTCGTGCGGACGGCCGCGCAGGCCAACGATGCCGAATACCGGCAGATCGAGACGCTCGTGCGCGACGAACTCGCGCACCGCGGCTTCGATGCGAAACCGCTCAAGGACGCGCGCTACCGGCTGTCGGTCGCCTACGCGACGCAGCCGACGGCGGTCGCGGCCGTCGCCGACCAGTGCGGTGCGGCGAGCAGCGCGTGCGTGACCGTCGACGGGCCGTCGCCGCTCGCGCTGCCGTTCGCCGGGAAGGTATACCGCCACGTGCTGACGCTGCGGTTCGTCGACGCGAAGTCGGGGGCCGACGTCTATCGCGTGACGGCGTCGCTGCGCGATCGCGAGCCGGGCACGCAGCAGGCCGCGCCGGCGCTCGTGAAGAGCGCGCTCGCGAAGATGCCGTTCGACGCGGGCAACGGCTGGCTCGTCAAGACGAAAAAAGACGACGCGGGCGGGATGCCGGGCGTCGTCTCGGTGAAGCCGGCCGAAGCGCGCTGAGCGCCGGCCGGTGAGGTGAGGGCGGGCTCGCCGGAGTGAGCCCTTGCGCCCTTGCCGCGTTCAGTCGGCCGGGTGTGCGCTGGCGCGCGCGCGCAGGTACGCGTCGAATTCCGCGCCGACTTCCGCGTGGCGCAGCGCGAATTCGACCGTTGCCTTCAGGTAGCCGAGCTTGCTGCCGCAGTCGTAGCGCGTGCCCTGGTACTTGTAGGCCAGCACCTGTTCATCGGCGAGCAGCGCCTGGATCGCGTCGGTGAGCTGCAGTTCGCCGCCCGCGCCGGGCTTCAGCGCGCGCAGGTGCTCGAAGATCCTCGGCTTCAGGATGTAGCGGCCGACCACGCCGAGGTTCGACGGCGCGACTTCCGGCGCCGGCTTTTCGATGATCGCCGACATCTTGACGATCGACTCCTCCCACTCCTTGCCGTCGACGATCCCGTACGACTTCGTCTCCGACGGCGGGATCTCTTCGACGCCGATCACCGAGCTGTGATAGTGGTCGAACACGTCGACCATCTGCTTCATCACGGGCGGGTTGCCGTCGAGCAGGTCGTCGGCGAGGATCACCGCGAACGGGTTGTCGGCCACGAGCTTTTCCGCGCACAGCACCGCATGGCCGAGGCCGAGCGCTTCCGGCTGGCGCACGTAGAAGCAGTCGACATGGCTCGGCTTGATGCTGCGCACGAGTTCGAGCAGCTTCTCCTTGCCGCGCGCCTCGAGTTCGGCCTCGATTTCGTACGACTTATCGAAGTGGTCCTCGATCGCGCGCTTGCTGCGCCCGGTGACGAAGATCATCTCGGTAATGCCGGCGGCGATCGCTTCCTCGACCGCGTACTGGATCAGCGGCTTGTCGACGACCGGCAGCATTTCCTTCGGGCTTGCCTTAGTTGCCGGGAGGAAGCGCGTGCCGAGGCCGGCAACAGGGAATACCGCCTTGGTGACTTTCAACATGATCGAACCTTTATTTCTGTAATCGACTTGTCAGACGGTTTATGTTCACGTCCGCATTATAGTGAACGCAAACAACCTTACCCTTTGTTACGCAGGCAACCGATCGAGCTGCGCGCGCAGTTTTTCGAGCGTGCTCTGGAATTCCGCGACGCGCTTCTGCTCCTGTTCGACCACCGCCGGCGGCGCTTTCGCGACGAAAGCCTCGTTGCCGAGCTTCGCATTGCATTTCGCGATTTCGCCCGTCAGGCGCGCGATTTCCTTCGACAGGCGCTCGCGTTCGGCCGCGACGTCGATTTCCACCTTCAGCACCAGCTTGTTCGGCCCGACGATCGCGATCGGCGCGCCGTGCGCTTCCTTGTCGAGCGCCGCTTCGTCCGCGAGGATCTGCACTTCCGACAGGCGCGCGAGCGCCTGGACGTACGGCGCGAACGAGCGCAGGCGCTCGGCATCGCCGGCGGCAAGCAGCGGCACCTTGGTTGCCGGCGACAGGTTCATCTCGCCGCGCAGGTTGCGGCACGCGTCGACGATCGCCTTCAGGTCGGCCGCCCACTGTTCGGACACCTCGTCGATCTTCTGCAGGTTCGCGACCGGGTACGCCTGCACCATCAGCGACGCTTCTCCGTCGGCCTTGCCTTCCGGATAGCGGCCGGCGAGCGGCGCGACCTTCTGCCAGAGCGCTTCGGTAATGAACGGGATGATCGGGTGCGCGAGGCGCAGCACCGTTTCGAGCACGCGCAGCAGCGTGCGGCGCGTTGCGCGCTGCTGTTCCGGCGTGCCGTTCTGGATCTGCACCTTCGCGAGTTCGAGATACCAGTCGCAGTACTCGTCCCACACGAACTTGTAGATGCTGCTTGCGATGTTGTCGAAGCGGTAATCGGCGAAGCCCTTCGCGATGTCGGCCTCGGTGCGCTGCAGCAGCGAGACGATCCAGCGGTCGGCCGCCGAGAAGTCGAGGTAGCCGCCCGGGCCGCAATCGCCCGCGCCGCAGACTTCCGGCTTGTCGCTGCCGCAGTCGTGGCCTTCGCAGTTCATCAGCACGAAGCGCGTCGCGTTCCACAGCTTGTTGCAGAAGTTGCGATAGCCCTCGCAGCGCGCGAGGTCGAAGTTCACGTTGCGGCCGAGCGTTGCCATCGACGCCATCGTGAAGCGCAGCGCATCGGTGCCGAACGCGGCGATGCCGTCCGGGAATTCCTTGCGCGTCTTCTTCTCGATCGTCGCGGCCTGTTTCGGGTTCATCAGGCCCGTCGTGCGCTTCGCGACCAGCGTGTCGAGGTCGATGCCGTCGACGATGTCGATCGGGTCGAGCGTGTTGCCCTTGCTCTTCGACATCTTCTGGCCTTCCGCGTCGCGCACGAGGCCGTGCACGTAGACGGTGTGGAACGGCACCTGGCCCGTGAAGTGCGTGGTCATCATCACCATCCGGGCGACCCAGAAGAAGATGATGTCGAAGCCCGTGACGAGCACCGACGACGGCAGGAAGTGCTTCAGTTCAGGCGTTTCGTTCGGCCAGCCGAGCGACGAGAACGGCACGAGCGCCGACGAGAACCACGTGTCGAGCACGTCCTCGTCGCGCTTCAGTGCGCCCGCGTAACCCTTCGCGGCAGCCTGCGCGCGCGCTTCTTCCTCGTTGCGCGCGACGAACACCTCGCCGTTCTCGCCGTACCACGCGGGAATCTGGTGGCCCCACCACAGCTGGCGCGAGATGCACCAGTCCTGGATGTTCTCGAGCCACTGGTAATAGGTGGTCGTCCAGTTTTCCGGCACGAACTTGATCTGGCCGTTGCGCACGACGTCGAGCGACGTTTCCGTGATCGACTTGCCGGGATTGAACGTGCCTTCCGGCGCCGGCTTCGTCATCGCGACGAACCACTGGTCGGTCAGCATCGGCTCGATGACGACGCCCGTGCGGTCGCCGCGCGGCACCATCAGCTTGTGCGGCTTCACGGAATCGAGGAAGCCCTGCGCGTCGAGGTCGGCGACGATCGCCTTGCGCGCGTCGAAGCGGTCGAGGCCGCGATACTGCTCGGGGCCGTTGTCGTTGATCTTCGCGTCGAGCGTCAGGATCTCGATCGGCGCGAGGTTGTGGCGCAGGCCGACCTGGTAGTCGTTGAAGTCGTGCGCGGGCGTGACCTTCACGACACCCGTGCCGAACTCGCGGTCGACGTAGTCGTCGGCGATCACCGGGATCTCGCGGCCCGTCAGCGGCAGCGTGACGAGCTTGCCGATCAGGTGCGCGTAGCGCTCGTCTTCCGGATGGACCATCAGCGCGACGTCGCCGAGCATCGTTTCCGGGCGCGTCGTGGCAACGGTCAGCGAGCCCGAGCCGTCGACGAGCGGGTAGCGGATGTGCCACAGGTGGCCGTTTTCCTCTTCGCTCACGACTTCGAGATCCGACACGGCGGTCAACAGCACCGGATCCCAGTTGACGAGGCGCTTGCCGCGGTAGATCAGGCCCTGTTCATAAAGCGTGACGAACACGTCGCGCACGGCGGACGACATCTTGTCGTCCATCGTGAAGTATTCGCGCGACCAGTCGGTGGACGCGCCGATGCGGCGCACCTGGCCGGTGATCGTCGAACCGGATTTTTCCTTCCATTCCCACACGCGCTCCACGAACTTCTCGCGGCCGAGGTCGTGGCGCGACACGCCCTGCGCGTCGAGCTGGCGCTCGACGACGATCTGGGTCGCGATCCCCGCGTGGTCGGTGCCGGGCACCCACAGCGTGTTCTCGCCGAGCATCCGGTGGTAGCGGGCGAGGCCGTCCATGATCGTCTGGTTGAACGCGTGGCCCATGTGCAGCGTGCCCGTCACGTTCGGCGGCGGCAACTGGATCGAGAAATCGGGGCGGGCCGGATCGAATGCCGGGGCCGCGTAACCGCGCTTTTCCCACTCCGGCCCCCAATGGGACTCGATGGTGTGGGGCTCGAAACTCTTCGCAAGCGTGTTGTCGCTCATGTTGGAAATCTGCCGAAAAATGCGTGAATTGGATGCCGAATCCGACAATTATAAATGGATGCACATCGACCAGCCATCGCCTTGCCGGCGCGGGCCCGCCGCGACGCGGCCGCCACGTGCCGGCAACGTACGCGCGACGGGCGGTCGAACGGATCGGGAACGGCATCGTCCGGCCGACTTATAATGTCGGGTCCGCATTTTCCTCGCCCGTTCGCTGCCGCTCCATGCCCGACCTGCTCGCCAATCTGAACCCCGAACAACTCGCCGCCGTCACGTTGCCGAACGAACCGGCGCTGATCCTCGCAGGGGCGGGCAGCGGCAAGACCCGCGTGCTGATCACGCGCATCGCGTGGCTGATCCAGCAGGGCTACGCATCGCCGCCCACCGTGCTCGCCGTGACCTTCACGAACAAGGCCGCGCGCGAGATGATGGCGCGCCTGTCGGCGATGATGCCGATCGACACGCGCGGGATGTGGATCGGCACGTTCCACGGCCTGTGCAACCGGATGCTGCGCACGCACTGGCGCGACGCCGGCCTGCCGCAGACCTTCCAGATCCTCGACACGGCCGACCAGCTGTCCGCGATCAAGCGGCTGATGAAGGCGGCGAACGTCGACGACGAGAAGTACCCGCCGAAGAACGTCCAGTACTTCATCAACAATGCGAAGGAGCAGGGGCTGCGTCCCGACAAGGTCGACGCGACCGACAACTTCAACCGCAAGTTCGTCGAGCTGTACCAGGCATACGACCAGCAGTGCCAGCGCGAGGGCGTCGTCGATTTCCCCGAGCTGCTGCTGCGCTGCTATGAATTGCTCGCGTACAACGCGCCGCTGCGCGCGCACTACCAGGCGCGCTTCCGGCACATCCTCGTCGACGAGTTCCAGGACACCAACAAGCTGCAGTACGCGTGGCTCAAGATGCTCGCGGGCGGCCAGAACGCGATCTTCGCGGTCGGCGACGACGATCAGTCGATCTACGCGTTCCGCGGCGCGAACGTCGGCAACATGCGCGACTTCGAAGACGAATTCCGGGTGCGCAACCTGATCAAGCTCGAGCAGAACTACCGGTCGCACGGCAACATCCTCGACGCGGCGAACCAGCTGATCTCGAACAACGCGCACCGCCTCGGCAAGAACCTGCGTACCGACGCCGGCCACGGCGAACCCGTGCGCGTGTACGAGGCGAGTACCGATTCGCAGGAAGCCGGCTGGATCGTCGAGGAGATCCGCTCGCTGATCAACACCGGGATGGCGCGCAGCGAAGTGGCCGTCCTGTACCGCAGCAACGCGCAGTCGCGCTCGATCGAGCACACGCTGATGTCGTCGGGCATCCCGTACCGCGTGTACGGCGGCCTGCGCTTCTTCGAACGCCAGGAAGTGAAGCACGCGCTCGCGTACCTGCGCCTGATCGACAACCCGAACGACGACACCGCGTTCGTGCGCGTCGTGAACTTCCCGACCCGCGGAATCGGCGCGCGCTCGATCGAGCAGCTCGCCGACGCCGCGCGCCTGTACGGCTGCTCGATGGCCGCCGCGATTCCGTACGTGACGGGGAAGGCCGGCACGAGCCTCGGCGGGTTCGCGAACCTGGTCGCGAAGATGCGCGCCGACACGCAGCAGATGAACCTGCCCGACACCGTCGAGCACATCGTGCGCGCCAGCGGTCTCGCCGATTTCTACCAGGGCGAGCGCGAAGGCCAGGACCGTCTCGAGAACTTGCAGGAACTCGTGAACGCGGCCACCGCGTTCATTGCCGAGGAGGGCTACGGGC
Source organism: Burkholderia cepacia ATCC 25416 (assembly GCF_001411495.1). NCBI lineage: Bacteria > Pseudomonadati > Pseudomonadota > Betaproteobacteria > Burkholderiales > Burkholderiaceae > Burkholderia > Burkholderia cepacia. Next base: position 2,438,833 of record NZ_CP012981.1, read on the forward strand.
TCGACACGCCGGCCCGTTCGATTCCGCTGCGCGCAGGCGCGATCGCGGCCCCGGAGCTCGGCTCTGCGGCGGACGATCAGGCGGTCGACGTGCTCGACCCGGTATCGCCTGCCGATCCGGCACAGAACCCCGATACGATGACGCCGCTCGCCGGTTTCCTGTCGCATGCGTCGCTGGAGGCCGGCGACAACCAGGCGCAGGCCGGCCAGGACGCCGTGCAGCTGATGACGGTGCACGCGGCGAAGGGGCTCGAATTCTCGGCCGTGTTCATCACGGGCCTCGAGGAAGGGCTGTTCCCGCACGAGAACAGCGTGCTCGAATCGGACGGCCTCGAGGAAGAGCGCCGGCTGATGTACGTCGCGATCACGCGCGCGAAGGAGCGGCTCTACCTGTCGTTCGCGCAGAGCCGGATGCTGCATGGCCAGACGCGTTACAACGTGCGCTCGCGCTTCTTCGACGAGCTGCCCGAACACGTGCTCAAGTGGCTGACGCCGAAGGTCGAGGTCGGTTCACGCTGGGGTGGCCGGTCGGACAACGCCGGGTACGGGCGCGACTGGTTCGCGCGGCCGGGCGGCGGCAGTCGCGAGCAGATCGTCGATGCGGCCGTGTCCGCGCCGCTGCCGGCGTTCGCGAACAAGCAGCGGGCCGCCGATACCGGTTTCCGCGTCGGCCAGCAGGTGTTCCATACCAAGTTCGGCGAAGGCACGGTCACCGCGCTCGAAGGCAACGGCACCGATGCGAAGGCACAGGTGAAATTCAAGCGGCACGGCGAGAAGTGGCTCGCGCTCGCGGTCGCGAAACTGCAGGCGGTGGAATGACCGGCATCGACATGGTGGGCACGGCTTCGATTCGACCGCTCGGCATCCTGGCCGCGCTGCCCGAGGAACTCGGCGACCTGATCGCCGCGATGCGCGCCGACGGCGCGATGAAGACGGTCACGCTCGGCCGCCGCGATTATCACGTCGGTACCGTGCACGGCGCGGCCTGTGTGGTGACGCTCGCGCGGGTCGGCAAGGTCGCTGCCGCCGCGACGGTCAGCGCGCTGATCCACGTGTTCGGCGTGTCGGGCATCGTGTTCACCGGCGTCGCGGGCGGTGTGTCGCGCACGGTGCGTGTCGGCGATGTCGTCGTGGCCGATACGCTGCTGCAGCACGATCTCGACGCGTCGCCGCTGTTTCCGCGCTATGAGGTGCCTTTGCTCGGCATCACGCGTTTCGCGACCGACGCCGCACTGACCGCGCGCCTGCGGGCCGCGTGCACGCAATTCGTCGCGGAAGAGGGTGCGCAGTTCGCCGCACGCTTCAGCCTGGCCGGCGCGACGCTGCACGCGGGGCTCGTCATCAGCGGCGACCGCTTCGTGTCGAGCGAGCGCGAGGTCGTCGCGCTGCGCGACGCGCTGCCGGATGCGCTCGCGGTCGAAATGGAAGGGGCGGCGATCGCGCAGGTGTGCGCGGAGCACGACGTGCCGTTCGCGCTCGTGCGCACGATCTCCGATACGGCCGACGATCACGCGACGCAGTCGTTCTCGCACTTCCTGTCGGCGATCGCGAGCAGTTATTCGTCCGGCATCCTCAAGCGTTTCCTGACGCTGCATGCGACGACGGCGGCCTGAAGCCGCCGTCGATCCCGTCGATCGGAGCATCACGGCCGCGGCGCCGGCAGGCGCGCCGCGGCCGTTTTTTCACGCCTTCTTGCGCCGGCTGCTTTCGAGGTTCGGCAGGAACACCGTCAGCACGCCGATCAGCGGCAGGAACGAGCACACCTTGTAGACGAACGTGATGCTCGTCGCGTCGGCGAGCTGGCCGAGCACGGCCGCGCCGACACCGCCGAGGCCGAACGCGAAGCCGAAGAACAGGCCCGCGACCATCCCGACCTTGCCGGGCATCAGCTCCGTCGCGTAGACCAGGATCGCGGCGAACGCGGACGCGAGCACGATGCCGATGATCACGGTCAGCACGCTGGTCCAGAACAGGTTCGCGTACGGCAGCAGCAGCGTGAACGGCGCGACGCCGAGGATCGATACCCAGATCACGTACTTGCGGCCGATCCGGTCGCCCACCGGCCCGCCGATCAGCGTACCCGCCGCCACGGCCGCGAGGAACACGAACAGGTGGATCTGCGCGGCCTGCACCGACAGGTGGAACTTGTCGATCAGGTAGAACGTGAAATAGCTGTTGATGCTCGCGAGGTAGAAGTACTTCGAGAACACGAGCAGCACCAGCACGCCGATCGCGCCCATCACGCGGCCGCGCGACAGCGTCGGGTGGCCGGCCGCCGCGGCCTTCTTCTTCATCGACGGATGCTTCTTGTACCAGTGGCCGATCTGCGTGAGCACGATCATCGCGACGAGCGCGGCTGCCGAGAACCACGCGATGCTGTGCTGGCCGTGCGGAATGATCACGAGCGCGGCGAGCAGCGGCCCGAGCGCGGAACCCGCGTTGCCGCCGACCTGGAACACCGACTGCGCGAGCCCGTGCTGGCCGCCCGACGCCATCCGCGCGACGCGCGACGATTCGGGATGGAACACCGACGAGCCGCAACCGACGAGCGCCGCGGCCACCAGCAGCATCGGGAAGTTCGGCGCGACCGACATCAGCAGCAGCCCGGCGAGCGTGAAACCCATGCCGACCGGCAGCGAATACGGTTTCGGACGCTTGTCGGTATAGAGGCCGACGAGCGGCTGCAGCAGCGACGCGGTGATCTGGTAGGTGAGCGTGATCAGGCCGATCTGCGCGAACGACAGCGCGAACTGGCTCTTGAGCATCGGGTAGATCGCGAGGATCAACGACTGGATCATGTCGTTGAGCATGTGCGAGAAGCTGATTGCGCCGAGCACCGGGTAGACGGTGCGGGCGACGGGTGGCGCGGAAGGCTGGGTGGCGGCTGCGCCGGCGGAGCCGGTGTCGAGGCTGGTTTCCATGTGAGAGCTGAACGAGTTGAGGTGGCGGGAGCGCTCTGCTGGGGATCGGCGCGTCTTGAATCGTTGCTGCGTCAAAGAAGTGTAATGTGGCGTATCAGGAATGTCCGGACAAGTTTTATCGTGAATCGGACATTCATCCGACGGATCGATCGATGCCCGCTTTTTTGGCCGGGTATAACGCTGGCGGCACGCTCGCCCGCAAGCGGGGCGGGCGCCCGGGGCCGGTGCGTGGTTTACCGGACTCAAGAAACGGCGGTGGCGGCCGTAGAACGACCCAATGACAACAGGCGCGCCGCGCCCGGCACCGGCTATCCGCCGTGCGGGCGCAGGACGCGCGGCATGGCCAGCCATCGCGGGTACGCCGGGACCGACCTTTCCGGCCGCGTGATCAATACGGGGATATATCGATGAAAGCAGCATCTTTGCGTCCACAGCCCGGTGCGGCCGCCGCCGCACCCGACGTCGCCGCCGGTCGCGCCGCCCGGCGCCCGCGGGCGGCGCGTCGCGAGCGCCGGCCGTGGACCGTCAAGGCGACGTTGCGCGCCGCATTCGCGATCCTGCTCGCCGGCACGCTGGCGATCGGCATGTTTTCGCTCTGGCAGATCAGCCGGCTGAATGCGTCGATCGCCTCCGTCTACGAGCAGGGTCACGTCGCGAGCCGCGCGGCCGAGGAGGTTCGGGCCGAAGTGCTGCGTGCGAGCCGTGCCCAGAAGATGCTGCTGACCGCGACCACCGCGAAGGAACGCAACGAGTTGGGTGCCGACGTGGGCGCCGGGCTCGCGTCGATCGGCCAGGCGCTCGGCACGCTGCAGCGCTATGCGGATCCGGCCGACGTCGACGATTCGGCGCGGCTGCGCGCATTCTCGACGGCGGTCGGCGCGTGGAGCGCGCATCTGCGCGATTTCGTCGCGCTCGTGCAGGCACAGCCGCTCGACCTGTCGCAGATGAGCTGGCAGGTCGGCACGCAGGACGTGTCGCTGCTGGTCGAAACCGGCAAGCTCGAAAAACTGGTCGCCGAACTCGTGAAGACACGCGGTGCGAAGTCGAAGGCGACGCTCGATGCGTCCGCCACCATCTTCTCGTCGTCGTTCGCGATGATCGCGGCGATGACGGTTGCGCTGATCGTGCTCGCGATCGTCATCGCGGAGCGCGTCGTGCGCCGTCTCGCGTCGCAGCTCGGCGGCGAGCCCGCGCATGCGAAGGCGATTGCCGCGGACATCGCGCGCGGCGACCTGACGCGACCGATCACGCTGGGCCGGCACGACCGCGACAGCATGGTGCGTGCGCTGGCCGAGATGCAGACGGGGCTTGCGGCGACCGTCGGCGAGATCGCCGTCAGCGCCGAGGCGATCGCGGCCGCGTCGGGCGAGATTTCCACCGGCAATCTCGATCTGTCCAGGCGCACCGAGCAGCAGGCCGTCGCGCTCGAGCGCACCGCGGCCAGCATGGAGCAGCTCACGTCGACCGTACGGCAGAACGCGGAGAACGCGCGGCAGGCGAGCGCGCTCGCGGCCAATGCTTCGGCCGTTGCGGAGACGGGCGGGGAAGTCGTCGGGCGCGTCGTCGCGACGATGAGCGAGATCGACGACAGCGCGAAGAACATCCGCGACATCATCGGCACGATCGAGGGGATCGCGTTCCAGACCAACATTCTCGCGTTGAACGCGGCCGTCGAGGCCGCACGCGCGGGCGAGCAGGGGCGCGGCTTCTCGGTGGTCGCGGGTGAAGTCCGCCTGCTCGCGCAACGCGCGGCGACCGCGGCGAAGGAGATCCGAGCGCTGATCGGCGCGTCGGTCGAGCGAGTCGCGAACGGTGCGGCGCTCGCGCACGATGCGGGCCGCACGATGGGCGACGTCGTGCGCGCGGTCAAGCGCGTGACCGACATCATCGGCGAAATTTCCGCGGCATCGGACGAGCAAAGCGCGGGGATCGACGAGATCGGCCGCGCGGTCACGCAGATGGACGCCGGCACCCAGCAGAACGCGGCACTCGTCGAGCAGGCGGCCGCCGCGGCGAACGCGCTCGACGAGCAGGCGCAGGCCTTGAAGTCGCTGGTCGGGCGCTTTCGTATCGCGGCCTGACGCGGCCCGAGCGCCGCGCGGTCGCGGGCCGGCCACCCGCGACACGCGCAATCCGCCGCTCATCCGCCGGTGGGTGACAAAACCGGCAGTCACGCGCCGCGCGATCCCCTACAATGCGCTTCCACACAGCTGGGGACCAGAACCCGCGGCGCGCGCATCGACACCGGTGCGGCACTGCGCCGAGCGGGTCATTCATAACAATGACAACGACGATTTATCTGAGCGGATACCTGTGCATCCTCGTCTCCGCCGCGCTCGGCATGCGCACGCGCATGCCGCCGTGGCGGTGGCTCGCGGCGGGTATCGCACCGGCCGCCACGTTCGCCGTGCTGCGTGGCCGGACGGGCACCGACACGGCGATTTACCAGGGCATCATCGCCGGCATCTGGAGCGGCAACTTGAAGGTCGTACCGCGCACGCTCGAGCCGGGCTTCGTATGGCTCGTGCGCGCGCTCGAATGGGTCGGGCACGACCCGCGCATCGTGACGGCAATCCTGTCGCTGCTGATCGTCATCGCATGTGTCGTCGCGTTCGGGCGGACGGCCGAGGATGCGTGCGTGTTCGCCACGCTGATCTTTCCGCTGTTCTTCTACGACATGGCGATGAGCGGGCTGCGTTATGGCCTCGCGTTCTGCGCGGCCAAGATCGCGTCGGACGAATGGGCGCGCAGGCGGCATGGCGCGTCGATCGCGCTGGCGGCCGCGGCGGCCGGCATGCACGTGTCGGCGGTGCTGCTCGTCGTGCTGCTCCAGGTGCGGCGGCTGCGCCTGCTGCGTTATGCGGGGCTGGCGGTCGCGATCGGCGGCGTGCTGTTCGCGATGCACCACGACGCGTTGCTGGCGAAGTTCGGACTCTATGCGGCATTCACGCCGCCGGCACAGATGTCGGGCAGCGCACCGCTCGTGCTCGCGCTGCTGACCCTCGCGGCCGGCTGGGCGCTGCTTGCCCGCATGCCGCGCACGCTCGTGTTCCTGTTCGCCTGCGAGATCGCGAGTTTCGCGCTCGCGCGGGTCAGCTATGCGGGACTGCGCTTCCAGTGGCTCGTGCTGTTCGCGATGGGCTGCCAGTTCGTGCCGCTGCAACGCGTGCCGTACGTGCGGCGCCCGTATGTGATCGCCGCACTCGTCGTGATCGGCGCCATCGGCTTTGCGATGCGGTTGCGCAACATGATCGGCGAAGCGGGGCTCGGCCCGTCGCCGTTCCTGCCTTACCGGTTCTTCTGGGAGTGACGCCGCCGGGCGGGATGCCGCCCGGCGCGCGTTGCGCTTACGACTTCTTCTGCTTGTCCGGATCGATGATGACCGTGCAGGTCGTACCCGCCGACAGCACCACGTCGGCCGGCACTTCGTCGATCCTGATGCGCACCGGCACGCGCTGCGCGAGGCGCACCCAGTTGAAGGTCGGGTTCACGTCCGCGACGAGGTCGCGGCTTTGCGGGTTGTCGCGATCGTAGATGCCGCGCGAGATGCTTTCGACGTGGCCCTTCATCACGCCGCCGCTCATCAGCCGCATTTCGGCCGGCGCGCCGATCTTCACGCGCGGCAGCTTGGTTTCCTCGAAGTAGCCGTAGACCCAGAACGAGTGGCTGTCGACGATCGCGAGCTTCGCCTGGCCGGCCACCGCATAGTTGCCCTTGAACGTCTGCAGGTTCGTGATGTAGCCGTCGACCGGCGCGACGACGCGCGTGCGCTCGAGGTTGAGCTTCGCGGCATCGAGCGCGGCGATCGCCTGCTGGTACTGCGCATCGGCGCTCGACGCACTGTGCGCGGCGTTCTCGCGGTTTTCCTTCGACACGACGAGCGCATCGAGATCCGCGCGGCGCGCCGCGTCGTCGCGGCGCATCTGCAGTTCCGCGCGGCGGGCGGCGACGGCCGCCTGCGCCTGCTCGACCGCGATCTGGTAGTGCGACGGGTCGATCTGCATGATCAGGTCGCCCTTTTTCACGAGCTGGTTGTCATGCACGGGCAGTTCGACGATCGCGCCCGACACGTCCGGCGCGACGTTGACGATCTCGGCGCGCACGCGCCCGTCGCGCGTCCACGGATCGTCCATGTAGTGCACCCACAGCGAGCGCCCGATTAGGATCGCGACGAGAAGAATGACGGCGGTCGCGACGAAGCCGAAGAGTTTTCTGAGAATCATGATGGTTCGGAATCAACGGTAAACGGCAAGACTCAGTCCGCCGCAAATGCAGACGAGGAGGCAGGCCCGGAACAGCGACGGGTGCCAGACGAGACGGTAGAGGCCCGTATAGGCGAGCAGGCGGTCGACGGCCCAGGTCGCGAGCGCGCCGAGGACGAACATCAGCACCACCGTGGGCATGTAGGCATCGAGAATGGCGATTTCACGCGGCATCATGACGAGGCTCCTGGTTGGGGACGCACGGGGCGGTTGCGGTTGAGCGCGGCGAGCGGCGATTCGGGATCGAGCAGTGCCGTGCGCACGAAATGCAGATGGCTCAGGATGCGCTGCAGCCGGTGGCGTTCCTCGCGCGTCGGCGTGAACGCGTCGAGCGTCTGCCGGGTCGCGTCGATCGCATCGTTTACCGCGGCGAGCGTTGTATCGAAACGTTCGGCGTCCGGCCGCGCGAACAGCGACGACAGCGCGGCGCGCATCGTTTCGATCGCACGGCGCCACGGCGTCGTCGGCGCGTAGCGCGGGTCGGACGGCAGCGTTGCCAGCTCGTGGCGCAGGTCGATGGCCGCATTCCCGGTTTCGAGCACCGCGAACATCCAGCGCAGCGCGTCGCGCTGCACGTCAGGCTGGTCGGCCGACAGCGTGTGCGCCTGGTACATCAGGTCGCGCGCGCCGCTCTCGAAGCGCGTGCGCAGTCCGGCGAGCCGCGCGTGGCAGGCCGCGACGGCCTGGTGACGCAGGTCGGCCAACAGGCGTTTCTTGAGCCACGGCGCGGTCGGCGGGAACAGCACGGCGAACGCGATCGCCGAGACGAGCATCGACAAAAGGAGCGCGAGCGCGTCGTTCATGAAGCTCGTGGGATCGTAGTGCGTGATGCTGTCGGGGCCGGCGAGGAAGCAGAAGAAGATCAGATAGCCCGCGCCGTAGCCGGCGAGCTTCGGCTTCAGCGCCATGTAGATGCCGATCGCGAGCAACGGCGCGAGCGCCGCGCACAGCAGGACGAAGCCGTCGATCCGCGGGTAGATGCCGAACGTCAGCAGGAAGCCGGTGCAGACGGCCAGCGCCGTGCCCATCCCCATCTGCGCGGCCATCGCGGTCGGGCGCGGCGCCGACGACGCGAGCGCGCAGGTCGCCGCGGCGTTCAGCACCAGCATCACGCCGCTCGGCCACGCAGTCTCGATCCAGAACCAGCCGAGCGCGAGAATCACCGTCGCGGTGCGGATCCCCGCGATCGTGGCGGCCGTTTTGTTGGTGCGCGGCTCGTAGCGTTCGATCCAGCGTTCGCGCTCGTGCGTCGCGGTCGCGAGCGACGCATAGGTCGCCGCGTATTCCTGCAGGTCGGTGATGAAGCGGTACAGCAGTTCGGCGGCGGTATCGAAGTCGAGCAGCGGGAAGTCGGGCTGCGTTTCGAGTTCCGCGCGTGTCGCGCGGATACGGCGCGGCAGCGCGTCGCGCCACGCGAGCAGTTGCTCGGCCGAGTGCGCGGCGTCGATCGACGTGCGCACGGGTTCGCCATTGCGCGTGAGCAGCGGCGCGATCTCGCGGAAATACGGCTCGATCGCATCGATCGCGGCCTGCGCGCCGGCCGCGTGCAGCCGGTTCATCAGCTGGTGCAGCGCGTGAAAGCGGCTCGACGCGCTCATGAACTCGCTGTTCAGCCGCGCGAGGCGGCCGCTGCGCATGCGCGTGTCCGGGTCCTCGAACACGGCCATGCTGCGCGCGGCCTCGAAGCCGACCACGTCGGCGACGAAGCGCGTATGGATGGTCTCGATGTGCGCGCGGTCGAGCTGGCCCGACAGCGCCGACGCGACGTAGTCGACGAAGCTGCCGAAGCGCTTGCGCACCGTCGTGCGCATCTGCTCGCCCGTGTACCGAGGAAACACGAGCGCGCTGACGACGCCGGCCGACACGATCCCGATGATGACTTCGGAGACCCGCGTCATCGCGCTCATGAATGCGCCATCCGGGTGCTGCGACGCGGGCAGGCCGATCAGCGCGGTCGTATAGCCGGCGAGCAGGAAGCCGTAACTGCGGAAGTTGCGGTTGCGCGCGGCGCCGGCGGTGCACAGCGCGATCCACAGGGCGATCGCCAGCAGGAACAGCTGCGGCTGCTGCGGGAACAGCCCGACGAACGTGAGCGTCGCGATGAGCCCGAAGATCGTGCCGGCGACCCGGTAGAAGCTTTTCGCGAGCACGGCGCCGCTTTGCGGCTGCATCACGATGAAGACGGTCGTCATTGCCGTTTTCGGCGCCGGGAGGTCGAGCCGCATCGACACGCCGAGCGCGATGAAGGCCGCGAGCAGTGCCTTGAACAGGTAGAGCCACGCGGCACCGTCGGTGCGGGCCCAGTCGCCGAACGCGGCATACCAGGCCGCGAACGGACCACCGGCGGTCGGGGAGAGGGGGGAGGAGGCTGACATGGCGTCGCTCCGGGTTACCGTGCGGCCGGCACGCCGGCGGCACCGGCGGCCGCGACCTGCGCGGGCCGGGCGGCGGCTGCCACGGGTTTCGCACCCGACGCGGCGGCCGGCGCGGCTGCGCCCGCGGCGGATTCGCCATGCGACGATTGGCTGCCCGGCGGATGGCCGCCCCGCACGTCCGTGCCCGTCTCGACGCCGCCACCAAGCGCGGCCATCAACTGAGCGTGCGCGGCGAGGCGTTCCGCATCGATGCGGGCGGCCGTTTCCTGCGCGCGCAACAATTGCTGCTGCGCGACCAGCACGTTGACGTAGTCGGTCAGGCCGCGGCGGAAGCCTTCGCGCGACAGCTGGTAGCTGCGGTCGTTGGCGGCCACCGAGCGTGCGGCGTCCTTCTTCTGCGTATCGAGCGAACGGATCCGCACGACCTGGTCGGCGATGTCCTTGAGCGCGCCGACGATCGTCTGGTTGTATTGCTCGACCGCCTGGTCGTAGCCGGCATTCGCCGCGCCGAGCTGCGCGCGCAGCCGGCCGCCTTCGAAGATCGGCAGCGACAGCGCGGGGCCGGCCGTCCAGCCGCCGTTCATCGCGCGCAGGAAGTCGGTGAACGGCGCGGTCACGCCGAAGCCGCCGACCGTCGCGAGCAGGTCGATGTTCGGATAGAACGAAGCCTTCGCGACGTCGATGCCGCGCGCCTGCGCGTCGACCGTCCAGCGTGCCGCGACGACGTCGGGGCGGCGGCCGAGCAGGTCGGCCGGCATCGCCGACGGCAAGCCGGCCGGTGCGTCGAGCGACAGCCGAGGCCGCTTGATCGCATCGCCGGCGCCCGGGCCCTTGCCGGCCAGTGCGGCGAGCTGGTGCCGCGCGAGCTGGATCGCTTCCTCGTAGCTGTCGATCTGGCGCTCATAGTCGGGCAGCGTCGATTCCGCCTGGCTTACCTCGAGCTGCGTGCCGAGGCCAGCCTGCAGCCGCTTGCGCGCGAGATCGGCGAGCGAGCGCTGGCGTTCGAACGTTTCGTGCGCGAGGTCGAGCAGCGCGTAGTTCATCGACATGCCGACGTACGCGCGCACGACATTGACTTCGAGTTCGAGCTTCGCCGCGCGTGCGTCGGCGGCGGTCGCGTGCGCGGTATCGAGCGCGCGCTCGGTCGCGTTCTTGTCCTTGCCCCACAGGTCGAGGTGGTAGGACAGGCCGAGCGTGCCGGTGTTGTTCCAGGTGTCGGTGTTCGCGAGCGGGCCGGGGCCGTAATAGACGTTGTCCGGCCAGTGCTGGCGCATCAGCGAGAGGTTGCCGTTGATCTGCGGCAATTCGGCCGAGCGGGCCACGCGCGCCATCGCCTGCGCTTCGCGCACGCGGGCCTCGGCGGCCGCGAGCGTCGGGTTGCCGGCCTGCGCGGCGGCAATCCACGTGTCGAGCTGCGGATCGCGGTAGGCGCGCCACCAGTCGGCCGCGGGCCAGCCCGCGTCGCGGTCGGCCGCGCGGATGGCCGCGCCGGCATCGAGCGCGTTCGCTTCGATGCGGGCCGACTGCGGCTTGTTGTCGCCCATGCTCGCGCACCCGGCCATTATTAATGAGACTGCAAGAACCGCCAGTGCGAGCGTCCCTTTTGTCGCCGGAGACTGCACGATTTTCTCCCTTTCGGATATAGATGAGTCGGATGCGATTATATTTTTCAGCGATTCCTGAATATATGGACAAGGGTGCAAGTCATTTTTACGAATCCTGAGACAATACTTGTTTGCCTCTGTGCAACAATCCGTCCGGATTCAAACGGGTAATGGGATGGATACGTTACAAAACATGCGGGTATTCGTCCGCGTGGTCGACGCGGGAAGCTTTACCGCGGCCGCCCAGCAGATGAATTCGACCACTGCCTACGCGTCGCGCGCGGTCTCGGATCTCGAGGCGCACCTGCGCACGCGCCTTCTGAACCGCACGACGCGCCGGATCGCACTGACCGAAGCCGGCGAGCGCTACCTGCAGCGCTGCGAGCAGATCCTCGCGTATGTCGACCAGGCCGAAGCCGAGGCGGGCGACGCGCATGCGCGCCCGTCGGGCAAGCTGAAGGTGCATTGCTTCACGAGCCTCGGCCAGCACTACCTGGTGCCGGCCATCGCGCGCTATCGCGAGCGCTACCCGGACGTGCACGTCGAGCTGACGCTCGCGCAGCGGATGCCCGACCTGCTCGACGAGGGCTACGACGTCGCGATCGTCGTCGGCCGCGACCTGCCGGATTCGGGGCTCGTGTCGCAGCGGCTCGGCGAGAGCTACAGCGTGGTGTGCGCGTCGCGCGGCTACGTCGAGGCGAACGGCGTGCCGCAGCGGCCCGCGGATCTCGCGCAGCACGTATGCCTCGGGATGGTCGCGCCGGGCTTTCAGTTCGACGAATGGGCGCTCGCGGGGCCGAACGGCGACGAAGTCGTCCCGATCACGGCGCCGCCGTTTCGCGTGAACGTCGCCGAGGCGCTCGCCGTGGCCGTGCGCGAAGGGATGGGGATCGGCGGCCTGCCGCTCTATTCGGCGATCGGCTGGTTGCGCAGCGGGCACATCGTGCGCGTGATGCCCGAATACCGGTCGCACGTGATGAACATCTACGCGCTGTATCCGTCGCGTCAGTACCTCGACGCGAAAATCCGTACCTGGGTCGATTTCCTGCGCGACGAGCTGCCGGCCACGCTGGCAGCCGACGAAGCCGCGCTCGAACAGTACACGCGTGCGACATGACCGCGCGGTTGGCCGCAATCTGACGAGATTTGTCCTTCACGCAACATTTTTTTACGAACGCGTGCCGGACAGTTTGATACTGTGGAAATTAACGAGATACGCAACCCCGGAGTAGCGATGGATACGCACCTGATGATCGGCCTTGGAGTCCTGCTGGGCGCGGCCGCGGCCGCCGCGGCGACCCGCGACCTGCTGCGCGCGATGAAGGCGAAGGCGCAGATGAAGCCGGTGCCGGTACGGGTGCGCGAGCCGCGCCGCCCGGGGCGCTGATCCGCGGTCACGCTCCGGGTCGAAAAGGCCGCGCAATGCGGCCGGGCGGGCCGGCGTTCAGCCGAGCTCGACGACCTTGTCCCACGTGAACGCGGTGTTTTCCCGTTCGCCGGTGCGCCGGTGGATGTAGCCGCGCGGATTGCATACCACGCGTGTGCCACCGTCCGCCACATAGTCGAATGACGTATGCGTGTGGCCGTGGAGCCACAGATCCACCGGCGGCTGCACGAGTTCCGCCATGTCCGTGACGAATCCCGCCGACGCAAGATCGTCCGCATAGCGCTGCGCCAGCGAGCGCCGGTGCGGCGCATGGTGGGTAACGACGATCGTCCGGCCCGCGAACGGCGTTGCGAGTTGCGTCTCCAGCCATGCGCGGCTGCGTCGATGCAGCGCGATCGCGTCGGCCGGCGAGAAATCCCGTTCCGGCGTGCCCGGCGCCGCATGCAGCGCCGCGTCATGCGGCCAGGTCACCTGGATCAAGCCCTTGAAATCGAGCATCACGCGCAGCCCGGCGTCGATTGCGCCCGCGAGGCTGGCTTCGTCGGTACCGAACAGCGAAAAATCGGCCCAGAGCGTCGTGCCGAGCACGCGGAACCGCTGCCCGGGATCGACGTAGACGTCGTTGTTCAGGTAATGCACGTTGTCGAGCGCCTGCGCCGCGTCGCGCATCGCCGTCTCCAGCGCGCCGAATTCCCCGTCGTAGTACTCGTGGTTGCCTGGCACGTAGATCACCGGTACCGCGGGATCGAACGTTTCGGCCGCCCAGCGCAGGCCTTCCGCATGATTGTGGATGTCGCCGGCCAGCACGACGAGATCCGCGTCGGCATGCGCGATCGCGTCGGGCTGGTTGCTTTCGAGGTGCAGATCGGACAGGACGCGGATTTTCACGGGCGGGGCTCCGGAGTGGGCGGCTTCAGCGCAGGACCTTGCCGGGATTCATCAGGCCGCGCGGGTCGAGCGCGGTCTTCAGCGTGCGCATCAGCGTCGTTTCGACCGGGGACTTGTAGCGCTGCGCGTCGTCGATCTTCAGCTGGCCGATCCCGTGCTCCGCGCTGATCGTGCCGTGGTGGCGGTGCACGTTGTCGTAGACGATCCGGTTGATCGGCGCCTGGAACGCGGCGAGGAACGCCTTCGGATCGCCGCCTTCGGGCATCTGCACGTTGTAGTGGAGGTTGCCGTCGCCGAGGTGGCCGAACGTGACCATCCGCGCGCCCGGCGCGGCCTGCTGGATCGCCGCGTCGGTTTCGTCGATGAAGCGCGCGATCGACGAAATCGGCACCGCGATGTCGTGCTTGATGTTGAGCCCCTCGTCGGCCTGTGCGAGCGGGATGTGCTCGCGCAGATCCCAGAACGCGCGCGATTGCGCGAGATTCTCCGCGACCACCGCGTCGACCACGAGCCCGGCCTCGAACGCTTCCTCCATCAGTTTCTCGAACAGCGCGCGCGCATGCGCTTCGCTTTCGTTGTCGGACAGTTCGAGCAGCACCGTTTGCGCGTGCGTCTGCGCGAACGGGTAGCGCAGTTGCGGGTAGTGCTTGCCGACCAGCTGCATGCAGAAATCCGACATCAGCTCGAAGCCGGTCAGGAGCGGCCCGGCCGCGCGCTGCGCGAGCGCGAGGAAATCGAGCGCCGCGTGCGGCGATTCGAGCGCGGCGAGTGCCGTGACCTGCGCGGCCGGCAGCGGATGCAGCTTCATCACGGCCGCCGTGATGATCCCGAGCGTGCCTTCCGCGCCGATGAACAGGTCGCGCAGGTCGTAGCCCGTGTTGTCCTTGCGCAGTCCGCGCAGGCCGTCCCAGATCTCGCCTTGCGGCGTTACCACCTCGAGCCCGAGGCACAGTTCGCGCGCGTTCCCGTAGCGCAGCACCGCGGTGCCGCCCGCGTTGGTCGACAGGTTGCCGCCAATCGTGCAGCTGCCTTCCGCCGCGAGGCTCAGCGCGAACAGCCGGCCGCCTTCGCGGGCACGTGCCTGCACGTCGGCGAGAATCACGCCGGCTTCGACGGTGATCGTGTTGTTGTGCGGATCGAGCGCGCGCACGCGGTTCAGGCGCGCGACGCTCAGCACGGCCTGGCTGCCGCTCGCGTCGGGCGTGGCGCCGCCGGCAAGGCCGGTGTTGCCGCCTTGCGGCACGAGCGCGATGCCGTGTGCGTTGGCCAGCTTGACGAGGGCGGCGACCTCGGCCGTGTTCGCGGGTTTCAGCACCGCGCACGCGGCACCCTTGTAGCGGCGGCGCCAGTCGGTCAGGAACGGTTCGGTATCGTGCGGGTCGGTCAGCACATGATCGGCGCCGATCGCATCGCGGCACGCGGAAACGAAAGCTTCGGAGGACATCATCACCTTGTCGCGTAAGGGTCAGGACGCGGCGCGCGACTTTTTCGCCGCGCGCTTGAACGGCGCGACGTATGCCAGCGCCGTCACGAAGAAACCGACGGCGAGCGCGGTTTCGCACCAGCCGAGCGTCGCGGACAGCCCGCGATCGGACATGCCGCGCACGACGCCTTCGGCGAAATAGACGAGGATCAGCATGCTCGCCCACTGCATCGTATAGATGTTACGCCGCCAGACGCCGGGCAGCGCGAGCGCGAGCGGTATGGCCTTGAGCATCAGCGCGGAGCCGCCCGGGCGCAGCGGCGCGAGCCGCAGCTCCCACGCAAGCGACAGCGCGATCAGCACGACGAGGCATGCGGCGGCAATCAGCGCGTAGCGCGGCCGGGCAGTGACGGCGGGACGGGCGGGGGCGTTCATGCGGCTTCGGCGGCCTGGGCGCTGGAGAGGGCGGCCGCCGCGCGAGCGAGCCGCACGCCGAGCGCGGCCGCGAGCGTCTTTTCGTCCGCCGACAGCCCGCCGGCGGCCGAGCGGTCGTGCTGCGCGACGTGAGATGCGCCGTACGGCGTGCCGCCGGTACGCGTCGTGCTGAGTGCGGATTCCGTGTACGGGATCCCGACGATCATCATGCCGTGATGAAGCAGCGGCAGCATCATCGACAGCAGCGTCGATTCCTGGCCGCCGTGCAGGCTGCCCGTCGACGTGAACACGCTTGCCGGCTTGCCGGTCAGCGCACCCGACAACCATTGCGGCGTGGTGCCGTCGAGGAAATACTTGAGCGACGCGGCCATGTTGCCGAAGCGGGTCGGCGAGCCGAGCGCGAGGCCCGCGCATTCCTCGAGATCGCGCAGTTCCGCGTACGGCGGGCCGTCGGCGGGGATGTCGGGGGCGGTGGCTTCGCAGACGGTCGACACGGGCGGCACGGTGCGGATGCGGGCCTGCATGCCCGGCACGCTGTCGATGCCGTTCGCGATCGCGAGTGCGAGATCGCGCGTGGCGCCGTGACGGCTGTAATAGAGAACGAGGATGTCTTTCATGGGCGACGGAACCGCGTGCGGCCGCGCGCGTGCCCGGTGCAGTCGGCCCCTGCTGGAATCGAGCGGCTATTATAGGGGCTGAAGCCGTCGCGCAGCGCGGCGGCGGCGCGCCGTCGGGCGCGCGGTATCAAGAAGGAGAAGCCGTTTGCCGAAGTTGAGCGTCGATCTCGACACCCTCAAGCGCCTGGCGCAGTTCGCGGCCCGGCGCAGCGCCGAGGATCGCATCCCGCAAGTGGCGGGCAGCCTGACGTTCACGACGATGCTGGCCCTCGTGCCGCTCGTGACGGTCGCGTTCGCGCTGTTCACCGCGTTCCCGATGTTCGCGTCGTTCCAGATCTCGCTGCAGGGATTCCTCGCGGATCACCTGATGCCCGCGCAGTTCAACGTCCAGATATTCAAGTACCTGAACCAGTTCGCTTCGAAGGCCAAGGGGCTGACGACGGCCGGCCTGATCGTGCTCGTCGTCACGTCGGTGATGACGATGATGACGATCGAGTCGGCGTTCAACCTGATCTGGCGGGTACGCAAGCCGCGACCGTTCGCGCAGCGCGTGCTCGCGTACTGGGCGCTGATCACGCTGGGCCCGCTGTTGTTCGGTGTGAGCCTGTCGATCTCGTCGTACCTGTTCACGCAGTCGCTCGCGTTTACCGGCGCGGGGCCGTCCACGTCGATCGTCGAGTGGCTGCTGGCGCTCGTGTCGCTGCCGCTGGCGGTGCTCGCGTTCACGCTGCTGTACGTGTACCTGCCGAACTGCACGGTCGCGTGGCGCGATGCGGTGATCGGCGGGCTGTTCGCGGCAATTGCGTTCGAGCTGGCGAAACGCGGTTTCGGCTACTACGTGCGGCGCATTCCGACCTATACGGCCGTATACGGTGCGTTCGCGGCGTTGCCCGTGTTCCTGTTATGGGTGTACCTGAGCTGGTTCATCGCGCTGCTCGGCGCGATGGTGGCCTCCGCGCTGCCGGCGATCCGCGTCGGCCAGTTCCACCGCATCCACTATCCGGGCAGCGACCTGCTCGACGCACTGGAAATGCTCGCGCGGCTGGCCGAAGCGCGCACGGCCGGCAAGCGCGGCTACACGGCGATGCGGCTCGCGACCATGCTGCGCTGCGACATGGAAACCGCGCAGCGCCTGCTGACGACGATGGAGGAGCGGGAATGGATCGCGCGGCTGGACGGCGGCGGCGAGACCACGCCGCGCTACATCCTGCTCGCGAACCCGGAGCAGCTGACGCTCGCGCAGTTGTTCGACGTGCTGGTGATCGACCGCACGGAGCTGACCTACCAGTTGCAGCGACGCCGCAGCCATGTCGATGGCGCGGCGCTGCTCGCGGTGCTGTCGAGCGATCGCTTCGACGTGTCGCTCGCGTCGCTGATCGCCGCGCACCGGCCGGCCGGCGCACAAGCGGCGGGTGTCCCGGGGCAGGCGCCGGGCGGCGTGTCCGACCCGCACGCGCGGCCGCCGCGGCCCGCGTGAGCGGGGTGCCTGGCCGTTACAGCGGGATCTTGCCGGTGCAGATGTCCTTGAACATCACCCAGTCTCCCATCAGGCTGTAGATCGGGTGCCGGAACGTGGCCGGGCGGTTCTTCTCGAAGAAGAAGTGTCCGACCCACGCGAACCCGTAGCCGCAGACGATCGCCGCCGGCAGCCACAGCCAGTCGCCGGTCGCGATCGCCATCGCGACGCAGCCGATCACGCCGAGCGAGCCGACGAAGTGCAGCCGCCGCGACGTCAGGTTCTGGTGTTCGTTCAGGTAATACGGGTAGAAATCAGCGAAGCTGGCGAATTGCTCCGTATGCGTATGCGCCATGGCCGTCTCCTCGGGCCGCTGTTCATGGGGCCATTGTGCTGCCGGCGGCCTGCTTCCGCAAGCGGGGCGGCGGCCCGCCGCACGGGCCCGCGCTTTCCTTTTGACAGGCTTTCCGATAGGATCGAAAGAGGTTTTGCATTCAAGCATGAGGGGACTACGATGCGCGTCAGCGATATTCTGAAAGTTAAGGGCAACACGCTGTTTACGGTGACGCCCGACAAGCCGCTGCGCGAAGCGGTCGACACGATGGCCGAGCACGACATCGGTTCGCTCGTCGTGATGGAGTACGGCGATCTCGTCGGGATGCTGACGTTCCGCGAGATCATCCTGCGCCTGCACGTGAACGGCGGCGCGATTGGCGACGTGCAGGTGCGCAAGGTGATGGACGAGCCGCTCACGTGCACGCCGGAAACGGACGTCAACGAAGTGCGCCGGATGATGCTCGAGCGCCATGCGCGCTATATGCCGGTGCTCGACAAGAAGGTGCTGATGGGCGTCATTTCGTTCTACGACGTCGCAAAGACGGTCGTCGAGGCGCAGAGCTTCGAGAACCGGATGCTGAAGGCGTACATCCGCGATTGGCCGGAATCGGAAGCCGAAGCGCACAAGTCGTGAACCACGCCGCGCCCGTCGCCGTCATGCGCGGGCGCCGCCACCCGGCACGCGGCGGCGCAGGCTTGTCCTGCGCCGCCGTTTTTTCAATGACCACACAAGGCCCGCGCAGCGTCGCCCAGACGGCGCGCGCGTATTCCGCATGAGCGATCAAACGCAAGCCACTTCCAGGCGGCGCGACGAACGGCACGCGCACGCGTCGCAGTTCGACCTGCTGCGCGAGCGCCGTTTCGCGCCGTTCTTCACGACCCAGTTCCTCGGTGCGCTGAACGACAACGTCTTCAAGATCGGCTTCACGTCGCTCGTCACCTATCACACCGCGCGGTTCGCCGGTGTCGATGCGAAGACGGCGGCCTTCCTGATTTCCGCGATCTTCATCCTGCCGTTCGTGCTGTTCTCGGCGACGTCCGGCCAGATCGCCGACAAGTACGACAAGGCGACCCTCACGCGTTTCGTGAAGACCTTCGAGATCGTGCTGATGCTGGTCGGCGCGGCCGGCTTCGTCATGCACAGCGCGCCGCTGCTGTATCTGTGCACGTTCATGATGGGGATGCACTCGACGCTGTTCGGGCCCGTCAAGTATTCGTACCTGCCGCAGCATCTCGGCGAGCATGAGCTGGTCGGCGGCAACGGCCTCGTCGAGATGGGCACGTTCATCGCGATCCTGATCGGCACGATCATCGGCGGCGCGGCCGCGGGCATCGAAGGTGCCGGCGAGCGCGTGCTCGCGGTGAGCGTGCTCGTCATCGCGATCGCGGGGCGCCTCGTCGCGCAGCGCGTGCCTTCCACGCCGGCGCCGCAGCCCGATCTCGTGATCAACTGGAATCCGGTCAGCGAGACCTGGCGCAACCTCGGGCTCGCACGCCAGAACCGCACCGTGTTCCTGAGCCTGCTCGGCATCTCGTGGCTGTGGTTCGTCGGCGCGACGTTCCTCACGTCGTTCTTCAATTTCGCGAAGGACGTGCTGTCGGCGAGCCCCGACGTCGTCACGATCCTGCTCGCGACGTTCTCGGTCGGTATCGGCCTCGGTTCGCTGCTGTGCGAACGGCTGTCGCAGCGGCGCGTCGAGATCGGCCTTGTGCCGCTCGGCTCGATCGGCATCAGCGTGTTCGCGATCGAGCTGTATTTCGCGAGCCGCGCGCTGCCGTCGCCCGGCCATCTGCTGTCGGTCGGCGAATTCCTGGCCGGCGTGCGCCACTGGCGCATCCTGGCGGACCTGTTCCTGCTCGCGATGTTCGGCGGCTTCTACAGCGTGCCGCTGTACGCGCTGATCCAGAGCCGCAGCGCGCCGACGCACCGCGCGCGGATCATCGCCGCGAACAACATCCTGAACGCGCTGTTCATGATCCTGTCGGCCGTGATGGCGATGGGGCTGACCAAGGCCGGCGTCGACATCCCGGGGCTGTTCCTCGTCACCGCGCTGTTGAACGTGATCGTCGCGGCCTATATCTATCTGCTCGTGCCGGAGTTCCTGCTCCGCTTCGTCGCGTGGGTGCTCGTCCACACGTTCTACCGGATTCGTCTCGTGCACGCGGAGCGGATTCCGGCGGAAGGCGCGGCCGTGCTCGTGTGCAACCACGTCAGCTACGTCGATGCGCTCGTGCTGGCCGCCGCGAGCCCGCGCCCGATCCGTTTCGTGATGGATCACCGGATCTTCAAGACGCGCTTCGCGAGCTGGGTATTCCGGCATGCGAAGGCGATCCCGATCGCGCCGCGCCACGAGGATCCCGCGATGCTCGCGCGCGCGTACGACGCATGTGAGGCCGCGCTGAAGGACGGCGAACTCGTGTGCATCTTCCCCGAGGGCAAGCTGACCAAGACGGGCGACATCAACACGTTCCATCACGGCATCACCGAGATCCTGGGCCGCACGCCGGCGCCGGTCATTCCGATGGCGCTGCGCGGGCTGTGGGGCAGCTATTTTTCGCGGCATTCCGATGCGCGGATGCCGCGACCCATCAAGCGCGGCGTGATGAGCCGGCTGACGCTGGCGGTCGGCGAGCCGGTCCCGGCGTCGGTCGCGACGCCCGAGTCGCTGCAGGCGGCGGTAACCGAACTGCGCGGCGCGCGGAAGTAGGCGGGCGCCTGTCCGGATGCGTTCGGCTGCAACCGGGCCGGACGGGCTTGCGCCGCACAAGCCGGGCCGCGCGCGCACGTTCCGCGCGTCCGGGCTGCCTTTCATGCGGCCTGCGGCCCGCGGGTGCGGGACGGCTGGCATAATAGCGGCTTACCTCTTTTCTCGACCGGCAAACGATCGATCTGCCTGCGGCCCGGGCAGCGCATCGGTTTGCTCATTTCTCTTTGGGCGGTTCCATCATGTCCGGCAATACCCTCGGCACGCTTTTCACTGTCACGACCTTCGGCGAATCGCACGGTCCCGCGATCGGTTGCGTGATCGACGGCTGCCCGCCGGGAATGGGGCTGACCGAAGCCGACATCCAGGTCGAACTCGATCGCCGCAAGCCGGGCACGTCGCGTCACGTGACGCAACGGCAGGAGGCTGACCAGGTCGAGATCCTGTCGGGCGTGTTCGAAGGCGTGACGACCGGTACGCCGATCGCACTGCTGATCCGCAACACCGACCAGCGCAGCAAGGACTACGGCAACATCGTCGAGACGTTCCGTCCCGGCCACGCCGACTACACCTACTGGCAGAAATACGGCATCCGCGACTACCGCGGCGGCGGCCGTTCGTCCGCGCGCCTGACCGCACCGATCGTCGGCGCGGGTGCGGTCGCGAAGAAGTGGCTGCGCGAGCGCTTCGGCGTCGAGGTGCGCGGCTACATGAGCGGCCTTGGCGAAATCGACGTGCCGTTCGTCGACTGGTCGCACGTGCACGAGAATCCGTTCTTCTCGCCGAATGCGGCGGTCGTGCCGGAGCTCGAGGCGTACATGGATGCGCTGCGCAAGGATGGCGATTCGATCGGCGCGCGCATCGACGTCGTCGCGTCGGGCGTGCCGGTCGGCTGGGGCGAGCCGGTGTTCGACCGTCTCGATGCGGATATCGCGAAGGCGATGATGAGCATCAACGCGGTGAAGGGCGTCGAGATCGGTGCGGGTTTCGACAGTATCGCGCAGCGCGGCTCGATGCACGGCGACGAGCTGACGCCGGGCGGTTTCGTCGGCAACCATGCGGGCGGCGTGCTCGGCGGGATTTCGACGGGGCAGGACATCACCGTGTCGATCGCGATCAAGCCGACGTCGAGCATCCGTACGCCGCGCCGTTCGATCACGAAGGCGGGCGACGAGGCGACGGTGGAAACGTTCGGCCGCCACGATCCGTGCGTCGGCATCCGCGCGACGCCGATCGCCGAGTCGATGCTCGCACTGGTGCTGATCGACCATGCGCTGCGCCATCGCGCGCAGTGCGGGGACGTCGAGACGTCGACGCCGAAAATCGCCGGTAGCGCGACCTGACACAAGCGGGCGGGGCGCGGCGCGCCTCGCGAACGCGCAGGGAATGCAAAACGGGGCGCTGCTTCAGGCAGCGCCCCGTTTCGTTTGTGGCGACCGGCAAAAACGCGCCGCTCGTGGCGGCGCGTCGTGGCCGGATTACATGTTCGGGTAATTCGGCCCGCCACCGCCTTCCGGCGTGACCCACACGATGTTCTGCGTCGGGTCCTTGATGTCGCAGGTCTTGCAGTGCACGCAGTTCTGCGCGTTGATCACCAGTCGATCGCTGCCGTCGTCGTTCTTCACGAACTCGTACACGGCCGCCGGGCAGAAACGTCCTTCCGGCCCCGCATACGTGCGCAGGTTCACGTTCACCGGCACGTTCGCACCCTTCAGCGTCAGGTGCGCCGGCTGGTTCTCTTCGTGGTTCGTGTTCGAGATGAACACCGACGACAGCCGGTCGAACGTCAGCTTGCCGTCCGGTTTCGGGTACTCGATCGGCTCGCACTGCGACGCCGGCTTCAGCATCTCGTGATCCGCGTGCTTGTGATGCAGCGTCCACGGCACGTTGCCGCCCATCACCTTCTGCTCGAGCCCGACCATCAGCGTACCGAGGTACAGCCCCTTGGCCATCCACTGCTTGAAGTTGCGCGCGCGGTACAGCTCCGTGTACAGCCACGATTGCTTGAACGCATCCGGGTACGCGTTGAGCTCGTCCGACTGGCGGCCCGCCTGCACCGCGTCGAACGCGGCGTCGGCCGCCAGCATGCCGGTTTTGATCGCCGCGTGGCTGCCCTTGATCCGCGACGCGTTCAGGAAGCCCGCGTCGTCGCCGATCAGCGCACCGCCCGGGAACACCGTCTTCGGCAGCGACAGCAGCCCGCCCGCCGTGATCGCGCGCGCGCCGTACGACACGCGCTTGCCGCCTTCCAGGAACGCGCGGATCGACGGGTGCGTCTTGTAGCGCTGGAATTCCTCGAACGGCGACAGGTACGGGTTCGTGTAGCCCAGGCCCACCACGAAGCCGACCACGACCTGGTTGTTGTCCATGTGATACAGGAACGAGCCGCCGTAGGTGTCCGACTTCAGCGGCCAGCCGGCCGTGTGGATCACGAGGCCCGGCTTGTGCTTGGCGGGATCGATTTCCCACAGCTCCTTGATGCCGATCCCGTACGCCTGCGGATCGGCGTTCGCGTCGAGCTTGAACTTCGCGATCAGCTGGCGGCCGAGGTGACCGCGGCAGCCTTCGGCGAACAGCGTGTACTTCGCGTGCAGTTCCATGCCGAGCTGGAAGTTCTCGGTCGGCTCGCCGTCCTTGCCCACGCCCATGTTGCCGGTGGCGACGCCTTTCACCGAGCCGTCGTCGTTGTAGAGAATCTCGGCGGCCGGGAAGCCGGGGAAGATCTCGACGCCCAGCGCTTCGGCCTGCTGGCCCAGCCAGCGCGTGACGTTGCCCAGCGAAATCACATAGTTGCCGTGGTTCTGGAAGTTGGCGGGCAGCGCCCAGTTCGGTGTGGTGACCGCGCTTTTCTCGGACAGGAACAGGAAGCGGTCTTCCGTCACCTCGACGTCGAGCGGCGCGCCGCGTTCCTTCCAGTCGGGGAACAGTTCGGTGATCGCGCGCGGGTCCATCACCGCACCCGACAGGATGTGCGCGCCGATCTCGGAACCTTTCTCGAGCACGCACACGCCGATCTCGGTGCCTTTCTCGGCGGCCAGCTGCTTGAGCCGGATCGCCGCCGACAGCCCGGCGGGGCCGCCGCCGACGATCACGACGTCGTATTCCATCGATTCGCGCGGGCCATATTGCTCGATGAGGCTTGCGGGGGTCATTGGCGTTCCTCTAACCGTTAGAATGCTTTTATTCGGGAGCGTATTGTCTGCGAAACGAAACGCTTGCCGCAACAGCATGCGGCTAGATTAGCACGATCGTTCTATTTTTGTGCTAGGGTAATGCCGCTCGGGCCGTGCTGCCCGTAGCGGCGAAACGACATCGAAAGGGGATGTGCAAATGGGTCGTTCGATCAATCTGGAAGGCAAGGTTGCGCTGGTCACGGGGGCGTCGAGCGGCCTGGGGCAGCGTTTTGCGCAGGTGCTGTCGCAGGCCGGTGCAAAGGTCGTGCTCGCGAGTCGTCGCGTCGAGCGCCTGAAGGAGTTGCGTGCCGAGATCGAGGCGGCGGGCGGCGCCGCGCACGTCGTGTCGCTCGACGTCACCGACGTCCAGAGCATCAAGGCGGCGGTCGCGCATGCGGAAACGGAGGCCGGCACGATCGACATCCTCGTGAACAATTCGGGTGTCTCGACGATGCAGAAGCTCGTCGACGTGACGCCGGCCGATTTCGAGTTCGTGTTCGACACCAACACGCGCGGCGCGTTTTTCGTCGCGCAGGAAGTCGCGAAGCGGATGATCATGCGCGCGAACGGCAGCGGCAACGGCAAGCCGCCGTGCCGGATCATCAATATCGCGTCGGTGGCCGGCCTGCGCGTGTTCCCGCAGATCGGGCTGTACGCGATGAGCAAGGCCGCAGTCGTGCAGATGACGCGCGCGATGGCGCTTGAGTGGGGGCGCCACGGGATCAACGTCAACGCGATCTGTCCGGGTTATATCGACACCGAAATCAATCATTACCTGTGGGAAACCGAGCAGGGCCAGAAGCTGCAGTCGATGCTGCCGCGCCGGCGCGTCGGCAAGCCGCAGGATCTCGACGGGCTGTTGTTGCTGCTCGCGGCCGACGAGTCGCAGTTCATCAATGGCTCGATTATCTCCGCCGACGACGGCTTCGGCCTCGCCTGAGCGGATGACATTCAGCAACACAGAAGACTGCAATGAGCGCAACAAGCGATTACTCCCCCGTATTTGAGATGTCGATGCCGATCCGCTGGGGCGACATGGACGCGTTCGGCCATGTGAACAACACGGTCTATTTCCGCTACATGGAGCAGGCGCGGATCTCGTGGTTCGAGGAGCTCGGCATCGCCGGCGGCAATGGCGAGGGGCAGGGGCCCGTCATCGTCACGGCGTCGATGGAATTCCTCAAGCAACTGCACTATCCGGGCGACGTGATCGCGAAGATGTCGGCCGCGAAACCCGGCCGGAGCAGCTTCGACACCGGTTTCGAGCTTACGCGCGCGGACGATCCGCAGCATGTCTATGCGCGCGGCAAGGCGCGCTGCGTGTGGGTCGACTACGCGCTCGGCAAGTCGGTACCGCTGCCCCAGTTGCTGCGCGACACGATCGAGCGCGCGCTCGCGACGAAGGTCGGCTGAGCGCCGGCACGGCGAGGCCGCCGCCCGGGCGCCGGCGGCACGCCATGCCTGCTGTTTCACGAATCGGCCGCCATGCGCGGCCGATTGTCATCCGGGAGCCGCCGTTCACTGCCCGAGCAGGCGCTGCAGCAGCTCCGGCGTATTGTTGGTGCCGTACTTGCGCATCAGACGCGCGCGGTAGATGTCGACCGTGCGCGAGCTGATGTCGAGCACGCGCCCGATCTGCTTGCTGGTCTTGCCGGTTGCGAGCTGGGCGGCGATCTCGCGCTCGCGCGGGGTCAGTTCGACGGCGACCCGGCGCGTCGCGCTCAAATCCTCGAAGGTCCAGACGCCTGCCGCGAGCGGTGCGGTGCGGTCGAGCGCGCGGCCGGTGACGTGGCACCAGAACAGCTCGCCGTCCGCTCGTTTCATGATTCTGTCGTCCGAGTAGATGCCGTTCGCGGCCATCATGCGCGCGATACGTTCGCCGATTCGCTGGAATTCGTCCGTCGACGGGTAGAGCACCTCGTACGATTTCCCGATCAGGTCGGCCCGCACGCAGCGGAAGATCGACGCGAGCGCGTCGTTGCAATCCTCGATCACGCGGTCGCGCGACAGGACGAGGCCGAGCGGCGCGAGGTGGAAGGCGGTCTGGTAATCGAGAGCGGGCATGGCGCAGGCAAGCGGAGGCAAACGCTTATGTATTTTTGCGTATTGTGCCGCATCCGCGCCGCATCGTACCCTTTCAGGCATCTCGTGGCGGTTTGCCGCGGTATAAAAACAGCGCGCCTCGACGCAGGCATCGCCGTGCATGCATAGAATGATGCGGCGGGCTTGCGGGCCACGTGGCGCGTGAACCGGTTTCGCTGGTTTCCATAGAGGAAGGGACAACAGATGAACAAAGTCTATCCAAGCGCGGCTGCCGCGCTGGAAGGGATCGTCCGTGACGGACAGACCTTCGCGGTGGGCGGCTTCGGCCTGTGCGGGATTCCGGAGGCGCTGATCGCGGCGTTGCGCGATTCGGCCGTCAAGGGCATCACCTGCATCAGCAACAACGCGGGCGTCGACGGTTTCGGCCTCGGCCTGTTGCTGGAAACGCGCCAGATCAAGAAGATGATCTCGTCGTACGTCGGGGAGAACAAGGAGTTCGAGCGCCAGTACCTGGCCGGCGAACTCGAACTCGAATTCACGCCGCAAGGCACGCTCGCCGAAAAGCTGCGTGCGGGCGGCGCGGGCATCCCGGCGTTCTTCACGAACACGGGCTACGGCACCGTGATCGCGGAAGGCAAGGAAACGCGCCAGTTCGGCGATCGCCACTACGTGCTCGAGCCGTCGCTGACGGCCGATGTCGCGCTCGTGAAGGCCTGGAAGGCCGACAAGTCGGGCAACCTGATCTATCGCCGCACCGCGCGCAACTTCAACCCGATGTGCGCGATGGCCGGCAAGATCACCGTCGCGGAGGTCGAGGAAATCGTCGAGAACGGCGAGCTCGATCCGGATCACATCCACACGCCGGGGATTTTCGTGCAGCGCATCGTGCTGAACGCGACGCCCGAAAAACGCATCGAACAACGCGTCGTACGCGCGAAAGGAGACTGACATGGCCTGGAATCGTGACCAGATGGCCGCGCGCGCGGCGAAGGAACTGCAGGACGGCTTCTACGTGAACCTCGGCATCGGCCTGCCGACGCTCGTCGCGAACCACGTGCCGGATGGTGTCGAGGTGTGGCTGCAGTCGGAGAACGGCCTGCTCGGCATCGGCCCGTCGCCGACCGAAGACGAAGTCGACGCCGATCTCATCAACGCCGGCAAGCAAACCGTCACGACGCTGCCGGGCTCGTCGATCTTCTCGTCGGCCGATTCGTTCGCGATGATCCGCGGCGGCCACATCAACCTCGCGATCCTCGGCGCGATGCAGGTCAGCAAGCAGGGTGACCTCGCGAACTGGATGATCCCCGGCAAGATGATCAAGGGGATGGGCGGCGCGATGGATCTCGTCGCCGGCGTGAAGCGTGTCGTCGTGCTGATGGAGCATGTCGCGAAGGGCGATCAGCACAAGATCCTCGAGGAATGCAACCTGCCGTTGACGGGTGTCGGTGTGGTCGACCTGATCATCACCGATCTCGGCGTGATCGAAGTGACGCCGTCCGGCCTGAAGGTCCTCGAGCTCGCCGATGGCGTGAGCGCCGACGAGATCCAGGCAAAGACGGGCGCGCCGCTCGACGTCAGCGCGGTCGCCTGAGTTTTCTTCATGTCGATTCGCCCCGCATGCCGTCAGGCATGCGGGGCGTTTATGTTTGCGGCATGCGCGCCCTGCCGCGTCAGACGGCGGTCTGCAACGATTCCACGCGCTGTTCGCCGGTGGGCGTGCCGTCGTCGGGCGAACCCAGCTGCAGCGCATGAAACAGGAAGCGTTGCAGCGTGACTGCCGCCGACGTGTGATCGCCGAGGTCCGCGCGGCTGAACAGCCCGAAATCCGCGGCGGGTGGCGCGGGCAACCCGGCTGCCAGCGGATCGAGTGCGCGCATCGTGTCGCGACGCACGTTCCAGTCGAGCAGTACCGCGACGCCGAGGCCTGCCTCG
The DNA here is from genome assembly GCF_001411495.1 of Burkholderia cepacia ATCC 25416. NCBI lineage: Bacteria > Pseudomonadati > Pseudomonadota > Betaproteobacteria > Burkholderiales > Burkholderiaceae > Burkholderia > Burkholderia cepacia. The sequence continues at coordinate 2,466,389 of NZ_CP012981.1, forward strand.
ACCGCCGACTGGATCGCGGACAGGCTCGTGCTGGTGCAGATGACGCGCCACGCACGGCCGGCGTCGCGCAACATCGCGAACAGCTTTTCCTGCCACGGGCAGGTGCCGCCGAACGCAACGATCGGCACCGGTTCGTTGCGAGGGAGCCGGTTGGTGGTGGTTGCGGCGGCCCAGTGCAGCGGATGCTGCCATGTCGCGAGCGGCTCTCCCCGGATCAGCGCGGGGTCGCCGATCACGAAATCCAGTGCGTGGCTCGAGAGTCGCTGCGACAGGACGGGGCTCGTGTCGACGACGATCTCGAGCGCGACGTTCGGAAATGACGCTGCGAACTGTCGCAACGCGTGCGGCAGACGGCCGACGGCGATGTCCTCGAGGACACCGAGCCGTACGGTGCCCGAGATGTCGCCTGCGGCGAGCGCGGCGCGTGCGGCGAGCCCGACGCCGAGCAGCTGGTGTGCATAGGGCAGCAGCACGTTGCCCGCGGCCGTCGGCGTGACGCCGCGCGGCGAGCGTTCGAGCAGGCGCTGGCCGACTTCATCCTCGAGCCGTCGCAGCGCCATGCTGACGGCGGCCTGCGTGCGATGCAGCGCTGTTGCCGCCGTGCTGACGCTGCCGGTTTCGACCACGGTGACGAACGTGCGCAGCAGGGTGCTGTCGAGATCGCGGGTCATCAATATTCCTGATGCGGGCATAAGAATTATCAGCTTATATCAAGCATGCGGCCGCGGTTAGCATCGGCGTGTCACTAAACCGGAGCGGTTGCATGAGCGAGGAATCGAGTACGGTACGACCGGATGTCGCGCAGCGCGCGGCGTCACCTTTCACGAATGCGGTGGCGCCGCTGCTGGCCGTCGCGTCGATGTGCAGCGTGCAGCTCGGCGCGGCGCTGTCGAGGCCGGCGACGATCGAGTACGGCACCGTCAGCACGACCTGGCTGCGGCTCTGTTTCGCCGCGCTCGCGCTGGCCGTTGTCGTCCGGCCGCCGCTGCACACCTATTCCCGGCAGCGCTGGATCGCGGCCATCGCGCTCGGCACGGCGATGGCCGCAATGACGCTATGCTTCTTCGAAGCCGTGCGTCGCGTGCCGCTCGGGCTCGCGGTGGCGATCAACTTTCTCGGGCCGCTGGCGGTCGCCACGATCGGCGTGCGCAAGCCGGCGATGCTGGCATGGCCGGCACTTGCGCTGGTTGGCGTGCTGCTGCTGGCGCGGCAGGACGGCATGTGGGTGACGGCGCCGGCCGCGCTGGTCTTCCCGATCGGCTCTGCGCTTGGCTGGGCCGCCTATATCGTGTTGATGAAGCGTGTCGGCACGCTGTTCGACGGGCTGCAAGGGCTGTCCGCGTCGCTGTTCGTGGCCGCGCTCGTCACGACGCCGTTCGGGCTGGCGCAAAGCGGCGGCCACTTGCCGGCCGGCCAACTGATCGATGCCGCGTATCTGGCGGTGCTCGTCCCGCTGTTTCCGTACGTGCTCGAACTGATTGCGTTGCGACGGATGAGCGCATCGGCATTCGGCATCCTGATGAGCGCCGAGCCCGCGATCGCTGCGGGGATCGGTTATGTCGTGCTGGCGCAGCCGATGAGCACGCTGCAGGTCGCCGGCACGCTGTGCGTGGTCGGTGCGAGCATCGGCGCGGTCATGCAGAAATAGCCGCGCTTTCCCGGTCATGACGGGCCGGTGCGCGATGGTGCGCGATGGTGCGTTTGCGGCGCCGTCGCCGCGGCCGCAGGGGAGGCTGGATCGGTAGCCTGCTGAACACGGAACACCGCGCCCGATTCCGCACGGCCGCGTGACATTTCATTGGCGCTCGCACGAGCCGCAAGCCCGCAAGGGCGGTCACGCGACTCGTGATCCGGAACGGGTTTACAATCGATCGCATCCCCCGGCTGCCCTGGCGGGCCGGGCCCACATGCCATCGCGCCGCACCGTTCGGCAGGACGCCTCCGATGCCCACTTCCCCCGTGAACTCCCCGATTCCCCGTCAGCGGCGCGTGCAGTGTGCGAGCGCGGCCGGCCTTCACCACGTCGCCTATACCGAGTGGGGCGAGCCCGCGAACCCGCGCGTGCTGGTTTGCGTGCACGGCCTGACCCGTTCCGGGCGCGATTTCGACCGGCTCGCCACGGCGCTGTCCGATACGTATCGCGTCGTCTGCCCCGACATCGTCGGGCGCGGCCAATCGGACTGGCTGGCCGATCCGCGGCTCTATGCGATTCCGCAATACGTGGCCGACATGGTGACGCTGATCGCGCGACTCGACGTCGAATCGGTCGACTGGTTCGGCACGTCGATGGGCGGCCTGATCGGCATGGCGTTCGCGGGGCTGCCCGGTTCGCCGCTGCGCCGGATGATCGTCAACGACGTCGGCCCGCGCATCGAACCCGATTCGCTGACGCGCATCGGCGAATATCTCGGCGTGCAGCCGCGCTTTGCGACCGAGCAGGAGGGCATCGACTATTTGACGTCGCTGTCGCTGCCGTTCGGTGCGCTGAGCGCCGACGAGTGGCGCGAGATCAACGGGCCGCTGTTGCGCGAACTGCCCGAAGGTGGCTGGACGGTCCGCTACGATCCGCGCATCGCCGAGCCGTTCAAGGCAACCACGCCCGAGTTGGCCGCACTCGGCGAGGCCGCGCTGTGGCACGCCATCGAGACGACGGATGCATCGCTGCTCGTCGTGCGGGGCGAGACGTCCGACCTGCTGTCGCGCGAGACGGTGGCCGACATGGTGCGTCGTGGCCGACATGTCACGCACGCCGAGATTCCAGGGGCGGGCCATGCGCCGGCGTTCATCGACGCAGGCCAGATTGCGCTCGCGCGGCGGTTTTTCGTCGAAGGCAGCGCATAAACGCGTCATAATATGCGGTTCGACGGCACGCGGGCCGTGCCGTCACCCGAATCTCCATCCACTCACGACCGGAACATTCCATGGCAGTCATTCGTCACCACGTCGGGGCCCGACTCTCCGAAACCGCGATCCACAACGGTACCGTGTATCTGGCCGGCCAGATCGCCGAAGACACCACGCAGGACATCAAGGGCCAGACGCGCGAAGTGCTCGGCCACATCGACCGCCTGCTCGCCGAAGCGAACAGCGACAAGGCGCATCTGCTGTCGGTGCAGATCTACATTTCCGATCTGGCGAATTTCGACGGCATGAATGCGGAGTGGGATGCATGGGTCGCGCAGAGCAACACGCCGCCGCGCGCCACCGTCGAGGCGAAGCTCGCGGATCCGGCGTTGCTCGTCGAGATCGTGGTGGTCGCCGCACAGCGGAGCTGAACCGGACGTAACCCGACGATGATCGCATTCCGCCAGGCCAAGCAATGACCGAGTCCGTTTCCGCTTCCCCCGTCGCGGCACCGTCGTTCGACGACGTGCTCGCGTTCGTGCGCGAACGGGCCGGCGACGCGCGCCTGTCGTCGGGCGAACTGCTCGCCGATCACTCGGCGGGCACGGCGTCGATCATGCGCACGCTGAACGTCGATCCGCCCGCGATGCAGGCGGCCGCACTATTCGTGCTGACGCCGCACCTGAGCGACCCCGAGCGCGAACTCACCGAGCGTTTCGGCGACGAAGTGGCGCGGCTCGTGTCCGACGTGCGCAAGCTGTTGCGGCTCGGTACCGTCAGCCTGCGTGCCGCGCAGAACGCGGTGCCCGATGCGGGGCGCGACACGGCGGAAGAGCGGCGTACGCAGATCGAGGCGCTGCGCAAGATGCTGCTCGCGTTCGCGCAAGACATCCGCGTGGTGTTGATCCGGCTCGCGTCGCGCCTGCAGTCGCTGCGCTACTACGCGGCCGCGAAGATCGAACCGCCGCCCGACGTCGCGCGCGAGACGCTCGAGATCTATGCGCCGCTCGCGAACCGTCTCGGTATCTGGCAACTGAAGTGGGAGCTCGAGGATCTCGCGTTCCGCTTCGAGGATCCCGTCACCTACAAGCGGATCGCGAAGCTGCTCGACGAGAAGCGCATCGAGCGCGAAGCGTACGTCACGCAGGCGATCGACCGGTTGCAGCAGGAGCTGGCGGACGCGCACATCCAGGCCGATGTGAGCGGCCGGCCGAAGCATATCTACAGCATCTGGCGCAAGATGCGCGGCAAGGAGCTCGATTTCTCCGAGCTGTACGACGTGCGCGCGTTTCGCGTGATCGTGCCGGACATCAAGGATTGCTACGCGGTGCTCGGCATCGTGCATCACCTGTGGCAGCCGGTGCCGAAGGAATTCGACGACTACATCTCGCGGCCGAAGCCGAACGGCTACAAGTCGCTGCATACGGTCGTGATCGGCGATGACGGCCGCGCGTTCGAGGTGCAGATCCGCACGCAGGAGATGCACCGTTTCGCCGAGTACGGCGTCGCCGCGCACTGGCGCTACAAGGAGGCCGGCGCGCGCGGCTACGGCGGCCAGTTCTCGGCGAGCGACAAATACGACGAGAAGATCGCATGGCTGCGGCAGCTGCTCGCGTGGAAGGATGACGTCGAGGACGGCGCGGAAAAGTCGGGCGACAAGGCGTGGGCCCAATTGCGAGAGACGTCGCTCGACGACGACCACATCTACGTGCTGACGCCGCAGGCGCGTGTGATCGCGTTGCCGCAGGGCGCGACGCCGGTCGATTTCGCGTACCACCTGCACAGCGAGCTTGGCCATCGGTGCCGCGGCGCGCGCGTCGACGGCGCGATGGTGCCGCTCAACACGCCGCTCGCAAACGGCCAGACGGTCGAGATCGTCGCGGTGAAGGAGGGCGGGCCGTCGCGCGACTGGCTGAACCTGCAGCTCGGTTACATGAAGAGCCCGCGTGCGCGTCAGAAGGTGCGTGCATGGTTCAACTCGATCGAGCAGGAAGAAAACATCTCGCATGGCCGCGCGCTCGTCGAAAAGACGCTGCAGCGCGAGGGCAAGACATCGGTCAACCTGGATAATCTCGCCGCGAAGCTCGGCTTCAAGTCGCCCGAGGAGCTGTTCTCGGTCGTTGGCAAGGAAGAGTTCAGCCTGCGCAATGTCGAGCACGCGCTGTCCGATGCGCCGCCGCCGGAGCCGGCGCCCGAAGCGCCCGCCGATTTCGAGAAACGCAGCAGCGGCGCGAGCGTGGCGCACGGCGCGTCGACCGGCGTGCTGGTCGTGGGCGTCGACGCGCTGCTGACCCAGCTCGCGCGCTGCTGCCGTCCGGCGCCGCCTGATCCGATCAGCGGTTTCGTCACGCGCGGCAAGGGGATGTCGATCCACCGCACCGATTGCCCGACGTTCCGCCGGATGGTCGAGCGCGCGCCGGAGCGCGTGCTGCAGACGACCTGGTCGGCCGACGTACTCGGCGGGCGCGGTGCGTCCGTCTATCCGGTCGATCTGATGATCGAGGCAAGCGATCGGCAAGGGTTGCTGCGCGATATCTCCGAAGTGTTCGCGCGCGAGAAGATGAACGTGGTCGGTGTGAAGACGCAGAGTCGCCGCAATGCGGCATTCATGCAGTTCACGGTCGAGGTGTCCAACTCGGCGCAGGTGCAGCGCGCGTGCACGCTGCTCGGCGAGGTGCAAGGTGTCGTGAGGGCGGGGCGGAAGGCATGATATGGGGTTGGAGCCCCGTTATTTTGCTGCGACCGCATAAAAACACTTGCCAAGCCGGTAACGGCTCCATATAATCTTAGCTTCTTTAGGCTCGTAGCTCAGCTGGTTAGAGCACCACCTTGACATGGTGGGGGTCGTTGGTTCGAGTCCAATCGAGCCTACCAACGAATTGAGAATGCCCGGTCTCCGGGTGTTCGATGCAGTAAATAACTCAACGCGAACAAGGCGAATACGGTTATGACACCGCGAACGTTGACCGAAACCTTTTCGGAGCGACGCTAGTCGAGGAACCCTTTCGCCCTTTCAGTCTGAGTGAAGTATCGAATGCGGCCCCTCGAAAGCGGGGCCGCATTTTTTTTGTCGCGAAATTTTCCCGCGCGATTTTCATGTCGCGTACCTGGTCTGCCGCCCACTGTCGGCATCACGGAGATTGCTATGGTTTCGATACGCTTGCCTGACGGCTCAGTTCGACAATACGAGCATCCGGTGACAGTTGCCGAGGTTGCAGCCTCGATCGGTCCCGGCCTTGCGAAGGCTGCGCTTGGTGGCAAGCTCGATGGCGAGCTCGTCGATACGTCGGCCGTGATCGACCGCGACGCGTCGCTCGCGATCGTGACCGACAAGGATGCCGATGGCCTCGACATCATTCGCCACTCGACGGCGCACTTGCTCGCATACGCGGTGAAGGAACTGTATCCGGACGCGCAGGTGACGATCGGCCCGGTGATCGACAACGGCTTCTATTACGACTTCTCGTACAACCGTCCGTTTACGCCTGAAGATCTGGAGAAGATCGAAAAGCGCATGCAGGAGCTCGCGAAGAAGGACGAGCCCGTGACGCGCCGTGTCGTGTCGCGCGACGAAGCGGCGGGCTACTTCCGCAGCATCGGCGAGAAGTACAAGGCCGAGATCATCGAATCGATTCCGCAGAGCGACGAAATCAAGCTGTATTCGCACGGCGGCTTTACCGATCTGTGCCGTGGCCCGCACGTACCGTCGACGGGCAAGCTGAAGGTCTTCAAGCTGATGAAGGTCGCGGGCGCGTACTGGCGCGGCGATTCGAAGAACGAGCAGCTGCAGCGCATCTACGGCACGGCCTGGACGAAGAAGGAAGACCAGGACCAGTACCTGCACATGCTCGAGGAAGCGGAAAAGCGTGACCACCGCAAGCTCGGCAAGCAGCTCGACCTGTTCCACATGCAGGAAGAATCGCCGGGCATGGTGTTCTGGCATCCGAAGGGCTGGGCGCTGTGGCAGCAGGTCGAGCAATACATGCGCCGCCGGGTGAACGAAGCCGGCTACCTCGAGATCAAGACGCCGATGATCATGGACCGCTCGCTGTGGGAGGCGTCGGGCCATTGGCAGAACTACCGCGAGAACATGTTCACGACGGAGTCGGAGAAGCGCGACTACGCGATCAAGCCGATGAACTGCCCGGGTCACGTCCAGGTGTTCAAGCACGGCTTGCGCTCGTATCGCGACCTGCCGCTGCGCTATGCGGAATTCGGTTCGTGCCACCGCAACGAGGCATCGGGCGCGCTGCACGGCCTGATGCGCGTGCGCGGCTTCGTGCAGGACGATGCGCACATCTTCTGTACGGAAGACCAGTTCATCTCGGAATCGATCGCGTTCAATACGCTGGCGATGAGCGTGTACAAGGACTTCGGTTTCGATCACATCGACATCAAGCTGTCGCTGCGCCCGGATCAGCGTGCGGGCACGGACGAGACGTGGGATCGTGCCGAGCAGGGCCTGCGCGACGCACTGACCGCCTGCGGTCTGACGTGGGAAGAATTGCCGGGTGAAGGCGCGTTCTACGGTCCGAAGATCGAGTACCACATCAAGGATGCGCTCGGCCGTTCGTGGCAGTGCGGTACGCTGCAGCTCGACATGGTGCTGCCGGAACGCCTCGGCGCCGAGTATGTTGCCGACGACAGCAGCCGTCGCCGGCCGGTGATGTTGCACCGTGCGATCGTCGGTTCGATGGAGCGTTTCCTCGGCATTTTGATCGAGCACCACGCTGGTGCAATGCCTGCCTGGCTCGCGCCGTTCCAGGCAGTTGTGCTCAATATTGCCGAAAGTCAGGCCGAATATGCGCAATCTCTGGCCCAATCGTTGCAAAAACAAGGGGTTAGAGTGACGGCCGATTTGCGCAATGAGAAGATTAGCTATAAAATACGCGAGCACACGCTGGAAAAGGTGCCTTATCTCCTCGTCGTGGGTGATAAGGAGCGTGATGCGCAAACGGTAGCCGTGCGTGCCCGTGGCGGCGTCGATCTTGGCGTGATGCCGGTCGAAGCCTTCGTTGAGCGTCTGCAGGAAGACCTGCGCTCGTTCAAGTAACCGCCCTGGCAGCGCGGCTCGTTTTTTTAATTTTTAGAGGAAACGTAACATCGCTACTGATAAGTCGTCGCATCGCATCAACGGTGAAATCACTGCGCCGGAAGTGCGTCTGGTCGGGATCGAGAACGAACCGCTCGGTATCGTAAAACTCGCTGATGCTTTCCGTAAATCGGAAGAACTGGATGTTGACCTGGTGGAAATCGCGCCGCAAGCGGTTCCCCCGGTTTGCCGTCTGATGGATTACGGCAAGTTCAAGTACCAGGAATCGAAGAAGCAGCACGAAGCGAAGCTGAAGCAGAAGGTCATCCAGGTCAAGGAAGTCAAGTTCCGCCCGGGTACCGATGACGGGGATTACAACGTCAAGCTCCGCAATCTCGTGCGCTTCCTCGAAGAAGGCGACAAGACGAAGATCACGTTGCGTTTCCGCGGTCGCGAAATGGCTCACCAGGAAATCGGTATGCGGATGCTTGAGCGTCTGCGCACGGATCTCGAGGAAGTCGGCCAGGTCGAGCAGATGCCGAAGATGGAAGGGCGCCAGATGATCATGGTGCTCTCGCCGAAGAAAAAGAAGTAACGGGCCCGCGCGCTTCGCGCGCAGGTTCGCAGTGGTTCGGCGCGTTGCCCGGTCAGGGCAACGTGCCAGCAATGACGGCGGCTGCGCAAGCGGTTCGCCGTACACAAGTGGACTGGGTTTCGAAGGGCGGGTCAAGGGCGCAAGCCAACCGCACACCCATCGCCATCTAATAAACTGGAGTTGTTCGTCATGCCTAAGATGAAGACCAAGAAGAGCGCTGCAAAGCGCTTCGTGGTGCGTCCGGGCGGTACCGTCAAGCGCGGTCAAGCCTTCAAGCGTCACATCCTGACCAAGAAAACCACGAAGAACAAGCGCCACCTGCGCGGCGCAACGGCAGTTCATGATTCCGATCTGAACTCCGTCCGCGCGATGCTGCCGTTCGCGTAACCCCTCAATCGATACTCTAAGGAGAGAAACATGCCTCGAGTCAAACGTGGGGTAACCGCACGGGCCCGCCACAAGAAGATCATCAACCTGGCCAAGGGTTATCGCGGTCGCCGCAATAACGTCTACCGCATCGCCAAGCAGGCGGTGATGCGCGCTGGTCAGTACGCATATCGCGATCGTCGCAACAAGAAGCGTGTGTTCCGCGCACTGTGGATTACGCGTATCAACGCGGCGGTTCGTCAGCACGACATGACCTACAGCGTGTTCATCAATGGCCTGAAGAAGGCGTCGATCGAACTCGACCGTAAGGTGCTGGCTGACATGGCGGTGTTCGACAAGGCTGCTTTTGCTGCGATCGTCAAGCAGGTGAAAGCCGCCGTTGCAGCCTAATTGCGAAATTAGCACTGCGTGGTTAGTTGCAGCGATGCTCCGGTAGTTTCGGCCGCTGCAGCGAAAACGGGGCTCTTCCGAGCCCCTTTTTTGTTTGGTGTGCGATTTCGCTCGCCAAGACCGAATGACGTTGGAAATGATGGGATCTATGGATCTGGACCAGATTGTCGCCGACGCGCAGCAGTCCTTCGAACAGGCTGCCGACATCACCACGCTCGAAAACGAGAAAGCACGATTTCTCGGCAAGTCGGGTGCGCTGACCGAGTTGCTGAAGGGCCTCGGCAAGCTCGATCCCGAAGCACGCAAGACCGAAGGCGCACGCATCAACGTCGCGAAGCAGCAGGTTGAAGCCGCGCTGACCGCACGCCGTCAGGCACTGGCCGACGCGCTGCTGAACCAGCGCCTCGCCGCCGAGTCGATCGACGTGACGTTGCCGGGCCGCGGCGCCGGTGCGGGCAGCCTGCACCCCGTGATGCGCACGTGGGAGCGTGTCGAACAGATTTTCGGCTCGATCGGCTTCGATGTGGCAGACGGCCCCGAAATCGAGACCGACTGGTACAACTTCACATCGCTGAACAGCCCGGAGAACCATCCGGCGCGTTCGATGCAGGACACCTTCTACGTCGAAGGCAAGGATGCCGACGGCCGCCAGCTGCTGCTGCGCACGCACACGAGCCCGATGCAGGTGCGTTACGCGCGCATGAACCGTCCGCCGATCAAGGTGATCGCGCCGGGCCGCACGTATCGCGTCGACAGCGATGCGACCCACTCGCCGATGTTCAATCAGGTCGAGGGGCTGTGGATCGACGAAAACATCAGCTTCGCCGATCTCAAGGGCGTCTATACCGACTTCCTGAAAAAATTCTTCGAGCGCGACGACATCCTCGTGCGCTTCCGTCCGTCGTATTTCCCGTTCACGGAACCGTCGGCCGAGATCGACATGATGTTCGAGCAAGGCAAGAACGCCGGCAAGTGGCTCGAGATTTCCGGTTCGGGGCAGGTGCATCCGACCGTGATTCGCAACATGGGCCTCGATCCCGAGCGCTACATCGGCTTCGCGTTCGGCAGCGGCCTCGAGCGCCTGACGATGCTGCGCTACGGCGTCCAGGATCTCCGGCTGTTCTTCGAGAACGACCTGCGTTTCCTGCGCCAGTTCGCGTAACGCCGCGCGCCGCGCCGACCTGTGCCCGTGCACACCCCGACGGACGATCCGACGGGGCCCGGGCGTCGATCTAACCTGTTTCGAACGTAGACATCCATGCAATTCCCTGAATCCTGGTTGAGAACCTTTGTCGACCCGCAGCTGACGACCGACGAACTGTCGCACGCGCTGACGATGGCGGGGCTCGAAGTCGAATCGCTGAGCAAGGCTGCGCCGCCGACGTCGAAGATCGTCGTCGGCCGCGTGCTCGAAGTCGTCAAGCATCCGGATGCGGACAAGCTCAATGTCTGCCAGGTCGATGCCGGCACCGGCGCGACGCTGAATATCGTCTGCGGCGCACCGAACGTCGCGCCCGGCATCAAGGTGCCGGTCGCGCTGGTCGGCGCGGAGCTGCCGCCGGCGGAAGAGGGTGGCAAGCCGTTCGCGATCAAGCTGTCGAAGCTGCGCGGCGTGGAGAGCCAGGGGATGCTGTGCTCGGCACGTGAACTGAAGCTGTCCGAGGATCACAGCGGCCTGCTGGTGCTGCCGGAAGATACACCGGTCGGCCAGGACATCCGCGAGACGCTCAATCTCGACGACACGATCTTCGAAATCAAGCTGACGCCGAACAAGGCCGACTGCCTGTCCGTGTTCGGCATTGCGCGCGAGACGGCCGCGATCACCGGTGCGCCGCTGACGCCGGTCGATATCCGCCCGGTGCGCGTCGAACTCGACGAAACGCTGCCGGTGCGCATTGCCGCCCCCGATCTGTGCGGTCGCTTCTCGGGTCGCGTGATCCGCGGCGTGAACGCGCGTGCGAAGACCCCGCGGTGGATGATCGAGCGCCTCGAGCGCTCCGGCCAGCGCAGCGTGTCGGCGCTCGTCGACATCTCGAACTACGTGATGTTCGAGCTCGGCCGCCCGTCGCACGTGTTCGATCTCGACAAGATCCACGGTGGCATCGAGGTGCGCTGGGGCAAGCGCGGCGAATCGCTGAAGCTGCTCAACGGCAACACGGTCGAACTCGACGAAACGGTCGGCGTCATTTCGGATGACCGCCAGGTCGAAAGCCTGGCCGGCATCATGGGCGGCGACAGCACGGCCGTCACGCTCGACACGACCAACATCTACCTGGAAGCCGCGTTCTGGTGGCCGGACAGCATCCGCGGCCGCGCGCGCAAGTACAACTTCTCGACCGATGCGGCTCATCGCTTCGAGCGCGGCGTCGATTACGCGACGACCGTCGAGCACGTCGAGCGCATCACGCAGCTGATCCTCGAGATCTGCGGCGGCAAGGCCGGCCCGGTCGACGATCAGTCCGTGAACCTGCCGCAGCGCGCGCCGGTGAAGATGCGCGTGTCGCGCGCGAACCGCATCATCGGCGTGCAGATCGGCGCCGACGAGATCGCCAGCATCTTCACGCGCCTCGGCCTGCCGTTCGAGCGTGAAGACGACGCGTTCCTCGTCACGCCGCCGTCGCATCGCTTCGACATCGAGATCGAGGAAGACCTGATCGAGGAGGTCGCGCGGATCTACGGCTTCGAGAAGATCCCGGCGCGTCCGCCGGTCGCGACGAGCGAAATGCGCGCGACCAACGAGACGCGGCGTTCGATCCACGATGTCCGTCACGCGCTCGCCGCGCGCGACTACGCGGAAACCGTCAACTTCAGCTTCGTCGATGCGGAGTGGGAGCAGGATTTCGCGGGCAACGACCAGCCGATCCGCCTGCTGAACCCGATCGCGAGCCAGCTCTCGGTGATGCGCACGACGCTGTTCGGCAGCCTGATTTCCGTGCTGCGCCACAACCTGAACCGCCGTGCAGATCGCGTGCGCGTGTTCGAGGCTGGCCGTGTGTTCCTCGCCGATGCGTCGGCGAAGGCCGGCGAGCTGACGGTCGAGGGCTACGTGCAGCCGAAGCGCGTCGGTGCGCTTGCCTATGGCCCGGTGCTCGACGAGCAGTGGGGCGTGGCGACCCGTGCGGTCGATTTCTTCGACGTGAAGGGCGATCTCGAGGCGCTGCTCGCGCCGGCAGCCGCACGCGTCGTGAAGGCGGAGCATCCGGCCCTCCATCCGGGGCGCAGCGCGCGAATCGAAGTTGACGGCCGTGCGGTTGGCTGGATCGGCGAGTTGCACCCGCGCCTGATGCAGAAGTACGAGCTGCCGCACGCTCCGGTGATGTTCGAAATCGACGCGGACGCGCTGATTGCGCGTGCGTTGCCCACGCCGACCGAGGTGTCGAAATTCCCGCCGGTTCGTCGCGATATCGCCGTTGTCGTCGATCAGGCGGTCGAGGTTCAGGCACTTTTCGACGAAATGAAGAAGGCGCTTGCCGAAGAGGCCTGCCGATTCGTTCAGAAGGTTGTACTCTTCGACGAATTTCGTGCAAAATCAAATACTTCCGGTGGCCTTGCCGCGCACGAGAAGAGCCTTGCCTTCCGCGTGACGCTGCAGGACGCGGCTGGCACGCTACAGGACGAGGTCGTCGATCAGGCGATCCAGGCGCTGGTCGAGCGGATGGCTCGCGCCGGTGCGCGCCTGCGCGGCTAAGGAGGAGGTCCGCCCGCTCGCGGGCGGCCTTTTCCGATCGTAAGTTTTGATTTAACGCGCTGTATGGCAGATATGAACGACATGACCTCGAGTGAATTCGAAGCCCTCCTGACGGCGCAACGCAGCGCCATGAACCGCGATGCTTCGGCGCCGGCGTCCACCGAGACGCCCACGCTGACGAAAGCGGAGCTGGCGGAGTTGCTGTTCGACAGCGTCGGGCTGAACAAGCGTGAAGCGAAGGACATGGTCGAGGCGTTTTTCGAGGTGATTCGCGACGCGCTCGAAAACGGCGAAAGCGTCAAGCTGTCGGGGTTCGGTAATTTCCAGCTGCGCGACAAGCCGCAGCGTCCGGGCCGCAATCCGAAGACGGGCGAGGCGATTCCGATCGCCGCCCGCCGGGTGGTAACCTTCCACGCGAGCCAGAAGCTGAAGGCGCTGGTCGAAAACGGCGCGGAGTAAGCCCCCGCGCGCTGACGTCCCCGCGCGGCCGCCGCGCACCCTTTACCGACGGTTAACCGACGATGACCACTACGGTTGAGAAAGTCGTCTTGCCTCCGATTCCCGCGAAGCGCTACTTCACGATCGGTGAAGTCAGCGAGCTGTGCGGGGTCAAGCCGCATGTGCTGCGTTATTGGGAACAGGAATTTACTCAACTGCGGCCGGTGAAGCGGCGTGGCAATCGTCGGTATTACCAGCACCATGAAGTGCTGCTGATCCGGCGGATTCGCGAGTTGTTGTACGAGCAGGGATTCACGATCAACGGCGCGCGCAACCGGCTCGATTCGCCGGGCGGCGAGCGGGCCGCGCCGGCGCCCGTCGAGCCGGAGGCCCAGGCCGCCGATGCGCGCACACCGGGCAAGCCGGGCGCAACCGTCGACGTAATTGCATTGCGGCAGGCGCTGCTCGACGTGATCGATGGACTGAAGCACGACTGAGTAAATGAAAAGCCCGGTTGGCGACGCGCCACCGGGCTTTTTGCTGCGCGTCGCGCATGCACATCAACGCGATGCGAGCGGATTCTTTTGGCCCATGTCGACGACCAGCGTGCCGTCCGGCAGCATCCGCACGGAACCTTGCGCGACCTGGCTGCGGTAGCCGTACAGGTCGAAACGCATCGGGCCGGCCTCGGCCGAATTCCTGATCAGCGCGCGCACGTTCAGTTCGAGCACGTTGAACATCTTCATGTCGCCGCCTTCCATCCACATGTAGCTCGGCGCATCGATCTGCGGCCGTTGCGGCGCAGGCGAGCCCGCCAGACGCCTGAACGTGAGGCGCAGCCCGTCGCGCTCGACCGTTGCCTGGCCGAGCTTGCCGTTCAGCACGGGGGGCGGGAACACGGTGTACTGGTCGAGCACGAGCGTGTCGCCGCGCAGTTCCGCGCCGCGACGCTGCAACGGCGTCAGCGAAGCGAGCTCGATGCCGAGCGAACGCAGCAGCTTCGCCTGCGGAATCCCGAGCACCGACACCTGGGATGGCTTGAACGCGAGATGCCGGTCGTCGAGCACGGACAGCGAGCCCTTCATGTCGGTCGGCAGCCAGACGCCGGGCACATGGTTCCACAGCTTGATGCCGCCCTGGACACGCAGGTTCGTGCCGTCCGCGCTCAGCTGCAGGTCATTGAGCGAGCGCGGCGAGTAGTCGAGCAGATAGTCGTTGAAGAGCGCGGACATCGCCTTCCACGACTCGACGACCGTGCCGCCGAGAATCCGGATGTCGTACTGGTTCGGGTCGTCGAGATCGACGGGTTCGCCGGGCCGCTTCGATACGAGTTCCACGTCGAGATCCTCGACGTGAAAGCCGATATCCCCGGACAGGTTGAAATCGACGTTGCGCAGATGGATCGTCGGGTTGCGGTTCGACACGTGCCGCTCGTTGAACGGCGTGGTCGATGTGCGCCGCATGGCGACCTTCTGCATGCCGGGGTGCGTGGCGTTCGCCGCGAGTGCGTAGGCTTCCCAGTGCTGGCGTATGTCACGCAGCGCAGTCTGCTGCGCGGCGAGGAAGCTGTCGTTCAGGCGCGCGGCCGCGTTGCCGAGCAGCGCGCCGCTGGCCGGGCCCGTGTACGAAGGCATCCGGATCGCCATCGCACCGCTTTCGTCGAAATTGAAGTAACCGGCCGACACCTGGTCGCGATAGTGATACAGGTCGAACACGAAAGTCTGGTCGCGCTTCGCCGGGTCGACCGGGCCGATCAGGATGTCCGCGTTCATCGGCATCGAGCGCATGAACTTCACGTCGCCGCCTCGAATGTACATGGCTTGCTGGGGCGCATTCGCAGGCATCGCGAAGCCGGCGTGCGTGCCGTCGTCGAGCTTCAGGTCGAGGCCGGCCGGTGTCACGCGCACCGCGGTGATCGTGAGTTTCAGGCGCGGCGGCGGCATCAGCTTGTCGACCGACATCACGAGATCGTCGCCGGCGAGTTGCGCGATCGGCGTCTGGACTTTCAGCAAGTCGGCCATTTTCACGTTGGCCGCGCGCATCACCGGCTGCGCGTTGATGCCCGAAACGCGCACCCCCGTCGGATGGAACACGAGCTGGCTGCCGTCGCGGATCGCGAGCGTGCCGGTCAGCGAGAACGGCACCCAGCCGTCGCGCTGCATCTCGCCTTGGAGGTGAATCACGCCGTCGCCGGCCGACACGGCGAGCTTGCGCAGCGGCGCGTTGCGGTAGCCGAAGATGTAGGTGTTGAAGAGCGCGGTCAGCTTCGCGTTGTCGAGCGTGACCGTGCCTTCATGCACGTCGATCTCGAAACTCGTCGGATCGTCGAACACGATCGGCGCGCCGGCCTGCGTCGGCACCAGCGTGGCGGACAACTGATGGATGAAGAAGCCGAGGTTGTTGACGATACGGAAATCGACGTCGCGCAGGAACGTCATCGCGCCGTTCTGGCCCGAGTCGCGCAGCGTGAACTGGCGCGGTTGCGTCAGGCTGATCGATGCGAGCGACGGCACGGTACGTGCAAGCTGCTGCTCGCGGGCGAGCCGCTCGGCCTTGGTGCGTTCGATCTTCGTCGACGCGACCGACGTGTTGCCGTCACGCTGCGCCGACGATTCCGCGCAACCGGTACAAAGCAGCGCAAGCGCCAGCATGCCGCAGCCGAACACGCGGGATGTTCCGGGCGAGATAGGCCGGGCCGCGCGTTGCGGGCCGGAAATCCAGTCGAAAATTGCCAAAGGCGAGCGATGGCCGCGCCGGACCGCATTCCGCATCGTCTGTCTCCATGTCTTGTCGTGATCGACGGCGGTGCGCGCCACTACACGGCGCGAGCGTCGATGCCGTGCAGTGTGGCATAGCACGCTAGAGCGGCGTTACCAAACAACGGGCGCCCGGGCAGAGTGGGCCAGCGTGCTGCGGGACAATGGATTCGGGGTGGTCGGGCGCGCGGATCAAACGGTCGTTTGGTTCTCACGGCCCGCCTCAGGCGGCTTTCGTTGCGACCGGGAAAACCCGCCCAGGCCTTGGCTGGTAAGGGTTCCGCCGGATACGAGGTGCAGCTGCCGCTGCGATCGAAGCGCAGATTCGATCCGGCCCCGTCGAAGCGGCCCGCAGGTGGATCAGACCAGCGTGTGCTGCCGGATGGCGTTCAGCGTTGCCTGGTCGAGTTGCAGGCCGTTCGCGATATACGACGCCATCGAGCCGTACGACGCGGTGACCTGATCGAATGCCGCCTGCAGATAGTCAGCGTGCGCGCCCTGCAGCGCGGTCATCATGTCTGCCGCATTTTGCCCGCCGGCTTTTTGTGCCTGGGCGATCGAGGCGGAGATTTCCGACGCGCTGTAGGCGTTGGTCAACAGGTAGTCGGCGAGTATCGTCTGCCCGGAGATGCCGAGGATCGTGTGCAGAATGGCGGTGGCCCAGCCGGTGCGGTCCTTGCCGGCCGTGCAGTGGAACACCAGGTTTTCGCCGGAGGCAGCGAAGCCGGTGAAGAGTGCACGATAGCTGGCATGCGCGGAGTCCGACGTGACGAACGCACGATACATGCTCAGCATGAACGCTGTCGCGGTGGCGCCGGTCGTCGGGATCGGGGTGATGCTGGCGACTCCGAGCACGTTGAGGTTTTGCCATGCGGCACCGGCCAGCGGCGCATCCGGTTGCGTCTTGATCTCGGCGGGCGTACGCAGGTCGCAGACCTGCCTGATGTCGAGCGTGCCGACGGTGGCGATGTCGGCGGCGGACAACGCGAGCGCGGATGACCGATAGATCACGCCTTTCTTCATCTTCGCGCCGCTCGTCGTTACATAGCCGGTTCCGTCCGGCCCGGCCGTGTCGCGAAAATTCGATGCGGAACCCAGCCGCGGCGTCGCGACCGGCGCGACCGAAATCGAGTCGCCCCCGCATGCCGACAGAAATGACGCGCTCCCGAGCGCCGCACCTATCGTGCCGGCACCCAGCCGGAGAAAATGCCGACGGGAAATTTCGTTTTTCTGATGCATTCAATGTCCTTTGTCGAAGAAGGTTGCAAGCGGTCGCGACCGCGGTGGTGACCGCCGCCGCCTCGTGTCTCGCACGCGACGCGGCAAAGCCGGGGCGGGCCGGATCGATCGGCATGCAGTCGGACGGATCGCCCGCGCGCATCGGTCTCGCACCGGGTAAGCGCACGGTAGCGATTTGCGGCGAACCGGCCATCGTCCTTTTCGATTAGGGCGGAATACGGGATACCGATAGCGGATGTGCGTCGTCGACGGGTAGGATCGGTGGCAGCGGCGAGGTAAGATCGGCAACAGTGGCTGTATCGACCAAAGCACAAGTAGCCATCACGGGGAAGCGTCATGGATCTCAAGGAAGTCGACGTACTGGGTGCGGGCGTGGGCGATCACTGGTACTACGCGTCGAAGGCGAGTGCGATCCGCCGGTTCCTGGGTGCATCGGGTGCGAACCGGATACTCGATGTCGGTGCAGGCTCCGGCTTCTTCTCGAAGCACTTGCTCGAGCGTACGCAGGCGTCGGAGGCATGGTGTGTCGATACGAGCTACGCCGACGATACCGACGCGGAGGCGGCCGGCAAGCCCATCCACTTTCGGCGCTCCGTCGAACGATTCGATGCCGATCTTGTGTTGCTGATGGACGTGCTCGAGCATGTCGACGACGACGTCGGTTTACTCGCACGTTATGTGGCGGGCGCGCCTTCCGGAAGCCGGTTCCTGATCACGGTTCCCGCGTTCCAGTTCCTCTGGAGCGGCCATGACGATTTTCTCGAGCACAAGCGCCGATATACGCTCGGCAGTCTCGAGGACGTGGTGCGCCGCGCGGGGCTCGACGTCGAGCACGGCGCCTATTATTTCGGCCTTACGTTTCCGCTTGCGGCAGCGCTGCGGCTGGGGGAGCGGGCGCGTCGGCATCCGCGCGAGCCGGCGTCGCAATTGCGCCGTCACCATCCGTTCGTCAACGGCTTGCTCAAGACGATCTGCCGGATCGAGTTGCCGATGTTTCGCTTCAACCGCGTCGCCGGCCTGACGGTCATCTGTATCGCGCGCAAGCTTTGAATGCGATGCGCGGGGGCCGTGCGGCCGGTGCGAAGGTCGCCATGTCATGCGCGTCGTTGGCTGCATCGGAGGCGTTACGTCAAAAAATTTCGCAAGAACATTCACAAAATGCATGTGACCCGTTCTAAATCGGAAAACTGTCTGTTATAATTTTTTTCTTTCGGGGCGTAGCGCAGCCTGGTAGCGTACCTGCATGGGGTGCAGGTGGTCGGAGGTTCAAATCCTCTCGCCCCGACCAGACAAGAACCCGCGTCAGCTTGGGCTGACGCGGGTTTTTTCTTGCCGGTCGCTTTTTTGCACATCGCGGCGCGGCCCCGGTAAAATGCAAGGTTGATCCACGGAAAGCGCCGTGATTTAGCGGAAGAGGATTCCCCGAACATGACTGATCTTCGTCTTACCATGCGGTTCGCTGCAGTGCTCGCCACCGGCGCGCTCGTCGCCGGTTGCGGTACGTCGTCGCCCACGAAAGTGGACTACAAGAGCGATTCGAAATCGAAGGAAGCGTCGCTCGCAGTGCCGCCCAACATGCTCGACGAGACGGCCGATCAGCGTTCGCTGCCGCCCCAGGGCGGCGCGACTTCCCTGTCCGCGCTTCAGCAGGTCCAGCAGGCGGCGCCTGCGCTGGACACCGTTGCTCCGGCCGTGGCCGGCATGCATATCCAGCGCGACGGCACCGAGAGCTGGCTCGTGATCGACGGCAAGCAGCCGGCCGACGTCTGGACGCAGGTCCGCCGCTTCTGGCAGGAGCAGGGTTTCCTGCTCGTCGTCGACCAGCGCGACAAGGGCGTGATGGAAACCGACTGGAACGAAACCCATCCGCAGATCAACGACGGCCTGATCCGCAGCGTGATCTCGAAGGCGATGGGCAACTCGTACGTGACGGCCGAGCGCAACAAGTATCGTACGCGTCTCGATGCGGCGCCGAATGGCGGCACCTACGTGTTCATCAGCCAGAAGGGGATGCGCGAAGCGATCACGGGCGCGAACAACGATTCGAGCAAGTGGGAACCGAAGCCGAACGATCCGGCGCTCGAGACCGAATACCTGAAGCGGTTGATGGCCGTGCTCGCACAGAACGAGCAGCGCGCGAAGAACGGCGAGCCGCCGATCGCGAACATCAAGGACAACACGATTCCGAAGGACAAGAAGGCGGACACCGACGCGTCGTCGAAGGCGGCTGCCGCGATTGCCGCGCAAAACGTCTCCCGCACGTCGGCGCAAGGCAACGATGCGGCCGACGCGGCCGTGCCGTCGGAAGTCACGCTTGGCGAGCCGTACGACCGGTCGTGGTTGCACGTCGGTCTCGCGCTCGATCGTGCGAACTTCACGGTCGATGATCGCGATCGCACGAAGGGCCTGTATTTCGTGCGTTATGTCGATCCGAAGGATCTGACTTCGGCCGAGCAGGGCTTCTGGAGCCAGCTGTTCCACGGCAAGAAGGAAAAGCAGGCGAAGCAGTACCGTGTCAACGTGAAGGCGCTCACGGCCGACCAGACGCGCGTGGCGGTCGTTGACGATTCGGGTGTGATCGACACATCGTCGCCGGCTCGCCAGATCATGGGGTTGCTCGTGAATCAGCTCCGCTGATTTCCGCGGTTTCTCCGCACCAATGAAAAAGCCCGCCACATGGCGGGCTTTTTCATTGCCGCTCGCCGGCACACACATGAGAGAGGTGTTCGGTCCCTTCTCGTGACGTTACGTAACATCCGCGCGTTACGGCGGCAGAACATGTGCCGTATTGTCGGCTGCAAAAATTTTGTCCTTATAAATCAATGAGGTGGTTCGCATGTTATGGCTGGCACGCAACCTGCTTTATATGTTGGAATCGTTGAAACAGGGAGGATGGCGTCAGATACCGGGGGTGCGCCGCGAGCGCGCGATCAACGGTATCGACGTCTTCGAATGCCGATGCGACAAGTGTCGGCGCAACTGATGATGATCCGCGCCAGCGTGCGGATCCCGATGGCCCCGTCGCCTATCCTCGTAGGGCGACGGTTTCGCCCGCGCTTCTCTGAAGCGCGGGCTATTTTTTTGGCCGTCGTGCGGGGCCGTGCCGGCGCAGCCGATACACGATTCGCGTATTCTCGGACTTTTCGAGATGAGGGGGGCGGAATGGCGGAAATTGCAGTCGTGGCGCTGATCGTGGCGAAGCCGGGCGCCGAGGAGAAGTTGCGCGTCCAGCTCGAAGGGATCGTCGAGCCGACCCGCAACGAAGCAGGCGCGCTGCAGTACGACCTGCATCGGGATCTGAAGGAGCCCGCGCGGTTCGTATTCGTCGAGCGTTGGGAAAGCGAGGAGGCGCTTGCTGCCCATGCGCGTTCCGCGCACATTCTTGCTTATCGCGAAGCGGCCGCGGACTGGATCGAGCGTTCCGAAATCCGCGTGCTGTCGAAGCTCGTCTGAGCCGGGTGGGGCGACCGGACGTGTCCGGTCGCGGGGTGCGTCAGTGCGACGTGTTGGGGACGTCGAGGATCAGGATGATCGTCCAGTCGGCGTCGCCGTCGTGATGATACTGGCGCTCGGCGACGATGAACGGTTGCTGTTTGCCTTGCGGGCCGAGGAAGAGCACGTCGCCCTCCATCGGCAGGCACTCGATCGGCGGCAGCGCGAGGAATGCGTCGGCCGAGCCGCGGGGCATCAGTTGCTTGATCTGGCGAGTGGCGGCTTCGGTCCACTCGATGTCGAGTTGAATGTTGCTCATGCTGTCCTCCGCACCGGGGTGCGCACGGGTGGAAAAATTCGGTGCGCGACTTTAGCACAGCGCACGCGTGCCGCAATCAAAAAAGCCGAACCCGGTTGCCCGGATTCGGCTTTTTCTTGTGCGGTACCGCCGAACTTACTGGCTGGCAGCGTCTGCGGCCTTGGCAGCCTTCTTGCCGGCCTTCTTCGCGGCAGCCTTGTGGTGAGCAGCCTTCTTGCCGTGGTGATGCTCTTCCTGCATCGCCGGCTGTGCGGCTTCGGCCGCTTGCTGCTGCTGCAGCGCCTGTGCGCGCTGCTCGATCTCGGAGATCTTGGCCGGATCGGTAATCGTCTTGATTTCCGTGCTCTCTTGCGCATACGCTGCGCCAGTCAGCGCCGACATCGCTACCAGGATAGCCAGGGACGTCTTCTTCATTGCTTTACCTCCGCTAAGTGGTGATGAACCCGAGTGTTGCCGTTTTGTCTGGCGACTGCAATCGAGTGCGTGTCGAGTGTAACAAAAGTGACGGATCAATGTGCATCGGATCGTGGCGGGACGCAAGGCCCCGTTGAAGTCGCGCAACACTTCGCACACTTCGTCACGCGCCTGCCATCGTCGCCGCCGCATTCATTCCCACTCGGGTTTCCCGCAGCCGTCAGTCAGAACCACCCGAGCCATCGATAGACGTGGAACTGCGCGATGCCGACCAGTTCATGCAGCGCCTGTTCGGCGTTGGCTAGGTTGCGCCAGCGCGGCAGCCAGCCCGTTTGCGCGCGCCGGCGATTCGCATAAACGGGCTGCGGGTCGATCCCGAAGTGGCGGAAATCGAGCAATGCGCGGCGCATCTGATATGACGAAGTGACGAGAATGCGCGCGTCGTCATGCTGTGAGCGTAGTATAGGCGCAGTGAATTTCGCGTTTTCGTAGGTTGTGCGGCTATCTGGTTCCAGAACGAGGTCCGCGGGAGCAATGCCTTCCGCGACGAGCTGGCGTCCGTAGACGGCCGCTTCGGTTGCTCCGTGATGCTGCGGGTCGCCGCCCGACATCACCACGGTGCAGTGTGCGGCCTGCTGCCGGCACGCGTGGTAGAGCGCCGCGACCTTGTGGATGCGGGCGGCTCCGTCAGGCGGGGGCTGCAGCCCGGCGTCGGTGCGCCGTGTTCCGGCGCCGATGAGAATCAGTGTGGTCCGCCCATGCATGTCCGGGTGCTCGACAGGTACGACTCCCGCCTCGGTCCACGCGATCAGCGGCGCGGTGAGCCAGCCTGTCGCGAGCAGCCAGAACAGCGCAGCGGCGGCCATCGAGATGATTTGCCGCCGCTTGCGGCAGAGCATGAAACAGATGAAGAGAAGTACAAATGAATCGAACAGAATCAATTTGATTGGGGTATGGTGTCTTTTTATGGACGGCTGACGATCCAGCCCTGACGCGACGCCGAACGTCGGCCTCCAGAATCGGTGGCGGTATCGGTGGGTGGAGACCCCGCCCGGCGCGCCGCTTCGCATTGTCGCTGCACTTTAAGAAAGAATCGAGATGGCCACGTATTCCAACGAAGCGGTGCTCGACGCATTGAGACGAGTGCAGTACCGCCAGGTACCGTGGGCGCGCCGCCCGGGCGTGTTCGAGTATCTCCGTTCGCTTGGGCTGATGGACACGGTCAGGCAGAAAACCGTTGCCCCCGCGCCGGGCTTTCACGCACCGGTCGACATTGCCGTGCTGACCGAAAGCGGCCGAGCCGAGTTCTCGCGCCTCGAGCGCGACGAGAAATTACTTTCCTGGGCCGATCGCCGCATGGCCGACTACGCATTGAGCGAAGCGAGTGCCGTGGCGATTCTCGAAAGCCGCCTGTAGCGGCCGATCATTTCTCCGCACGCAACGCCGAGCGGCAGGCGATGCAAAAAAAAGCCCGTATCGCGAGGATACGGGCGTACCGGATACTTTTGCTGTTGCCACGCTGTGCTCATGGCAACGTTGTGACTCGCCGCATGCGGCGCAGTTCCCGGCAGCGGGCATTTTCTTTGGTGAAATCCTGAAATTGGCAGGACTACGGATGACGCGGTACGTCCGACGGCTGCGAGCCGATGCGCGCTCGCGCATTGCTGGCGATGTCGCCGCGCAGGTCGCCGCGCGGCACGGTCTGCCGGCCGGACGCGTTAGCGGAGGGTGGCTGGCGGAGCGTGTTCCGGTGATCCTGCTGGCGATGGGGCGGCTTCGCGCGATCGTCGGCGCGGGCTGGAGCGGACAACGCCAGGGAAATGACAATGCCGCATGCAACGAGCAGTGACATTGGTTTCATGGCGGGGCTCCCCTCAAGCCACGCGGCTTGTTGATATGTCGCTAAGGTAAGCGCGGGAGTGCAGGCTTGCTGTAAATATTGGTAAATAGATGTATCGCGCCACGACAACGGTAATCGACGGCACCGCAGGCGTCGCGAACAGATCGAGTTGCGGAAAGAAACCGGGCGGCCGAAGCCGCCCGATCGAGCATTCGTTACGCCATTTTGACGGGCGCGCGCCAGGATTCCGGATTGGTCCAGAAGGCGCCGCGCAGCCGGTCGCGGCTCGGCGGGGCGGGCGGCTTCGCAGCACTCGCGCCGATGCGCCCGCGCAGGGAGATCTGCCGGCCGCTCGTGCCGAGTCGCTTCACGATTTCGGCGAGCGTGCCGTCTGCCTGCCATTCGTCGAAGCGGCGGCGGCAAGTCGGCGGCGACGGATAGCGGCCTGGCAGCTTCGACCAGCCTTCGCCCGTCGACAGCACCCACAGCACGGCGTTCACCACCGAGCGGGCTTCCACGCGGGGGCGGCCGCGCCGCTCACTCCGTGCGGGTTCCGAGCAAAACAGACCTTCGACCAGCGCCCACTCGTTATCTCTCAAATCGTCGAACAGCATCATGTCCTCACCTCAGCGAAGCTAACTCCGGTGCGCTGCCCTGCGCCGCGCACTCTTCAAGCACTCGATCGTCGAGTGCCGGGTGGGGGCGTCCGGTTGGCCGGCAGCGGCGTTTCTGCTCTTCCGTCCGACGAAACCTGCGCCCTGTGCGCCAGGTGATGCACGAAGCGTGCCATGTCGGAGGTAATTCCCTCGAGAGCCGCTTGGCAGCGAGCTAACGGCTAAGTCAGCTAGGGGCGTATAAGACGCCAAAATAACCCGCCAGCAAATCGGGACAATCACCAATCTTGTGCAGTTCGCCCGCACCGCGTGCGTTCGCGTAGGTATTGCACCGCAGCGAAACATGGGGGCAGATGCCTGATTCGCACGTCGACGCCGGATTCGCGCATTAAAATCGTGCATCGATATCGACGATTGATGAGGTCAGGAAATGAACGTCACGCTGCGCCAGCTTCGCGTCTTCATCGAGGTAGCGCGGCTCAGTAGCTTCAGTCGCGCGGGCGACGAAATCGGGCTCACGCAGTCCGCGGTCAGCCGCTGCGTGCGCGAGCTCGAGGCCGAGCTCGGGTTGAAGCTGATCGACCGCACGACGCGCGACGTGCAGCTGACCGATGTCGGCGCGAACCTGATCGCGAGTGTGTCTCGTCTGCTCGACGATCTCGACGACACGCTGCGCGAGATTCGCGAAATCGGCGAGCAGCGCCGGGGTCGCGTGATCGTCGCGGCCAGCCCGACGATTGCATGCCGGCTGATGCCGCGCGTGGTTGCGTCGTGTGAGCGCCAGTTCCCGTTCGTGACGCTGGGCTTGCGCGACGACGTGCAGAGCGATGTGTTGCGCAAGGTGAAGTCGAGCGAGGTCGATTTCGGCGTCGTGATCGGGCCGCTCACGGTTGGCGATCTCGTCTGCGAACCGCTGATGACCGATTCGTTCTGCCTTGTCGCGCGCGCCGACCATCCGCTCGCGGCGCGCGCCGAGGTGCCCTGGACGGCGCTGGACGGCGAGCGCCTCGTGCTCCTCGATCATGCGTCGGGAAGCCGGCCGCTGATCGATGCCGCGCTGGCCACCCATCGTGTCAACGCGACGGTCATGCAGGAGCTCGGGCATTCGGCGACCGTGTTCGGCCTCGTCGAGGCCGGCGTCGGTGTGAGTGTGCAGCCGTGGCTCTCGCTGCCGCTGCCGGCCGGCTCGACGCTCGTTGCGCGGCCGCTCACGCCGCGCACCGAACGCACGGTCGAGCTGGTGCGCCGCCGCGACAGGTCGTTGTCGCCTGCCGCTCAGGCGATCTGGGAGCTTGTGCGGCAGATGCCGGCGAGGGCGGAGGACCTCGACTGACGCGCGCCGACGTGCGTCGGTCCGGCTTGGGGCCGGTACACTACGCGGATCGTGTTCCTCGACGGTGGTGCTCGATGGCGCATTCTGCTGGTTCTCTTTCGGTGTCCGGCGCGCTGGCGGCGCGCGATGTGGTGCACGCGTTGCGTCCGTCGCTGATCCGGGAAGTGGCAAACGCCGGCTTCGGCGTGCCGGACATGCTGCCGTTCTGGTTCGGCGAATCCGATCGCGTGACGCCGGACTTCATTCGCGACGCCGCGGCGGCGGCGCTGCGCGACGGCGAAACCTTCTACACGCACAACCTCGGTACCGCGCCGTTGCGCGACGCGATCGCGGCCTACGTCAGCGCCCGTCACGGTGCGACGGCGGCCGACACCGTGGCCGTGACGAGTTCGGGTGTGAGTGCGCTGATGCTGGCCGCGCAGCTGCTGGTCGGTCCGGGCGAGCGCGTCGTCGCGGTCACGCCACTGTGGCCGAATCTCGTCGAGATTCCGAAGATTCTTGGGGCGCGGGTCGAATGTGTGCCACTCGGCTATGGCGAGGCAGGCTGGCAGCTCGAGATCGGGCGGCTGCTTGCGGCGCTGACACCCGATACGCGGATGCTGCTGATCAACTCGCCGAACAATCCGACCGGCTGGACGATGTCGCGTGACGACCAGCGGGCCGTGCTCGCCCATTGCCGCCGCCACGGCATCTGGCTGGTTGCCGACGAGGTGTACGAGCGGCTCGCGTTCGGCGCGGACGGCGCGCCGTCGTTCCTCGACATCGCGTCGCGCGAAGAGCGGGTCGTTGTCGTGAATTCGTTTTCGAAAGCGTGGGCGATGACGGGCTGGCGCCTGGGATGGCTCATTGCGCCGGCAGCGGTGATGGGCGACCTGTCGAAGCTCGTCGAATACAACACGTCGTGCGCGCCGGGTTTCGTGCAGGCCGCGGGTGAGGTCGCACTGCGCGATGGCGAGCCGTTCGTGCGGTCGTTCGTCGCTGCGCTGCGTGACGCGCGCGATCACCTGGTTGCCGCGCTGCGCACGCTGCCGGGCGTCGAGGTGCCGCCGCCACCGGGCGCGATGTACTTGTTCCTGCGCCTGCCGGGCGCGGCCGACAGTCTGGCGTTCTGCAAGACGCTGGTGCGTGAAGCAGGGCTCGGCCTTGCGCCCGGGCGTGCATTCGGTCCGGAAGGCGAAGGGTTCGTGCGCTGGTGCTACGCATGCGATCCGGCACGACTCGACGCGGGCGTCGAGCGGTTGCGCAGCTTCCTCGCGCGCGGAGCGGCCACCCGCTGAAGCGGGGCCGGAGCGGATTCGGCGCGCTGGCGGCAGCCGGTTCGGCTCATCTTTACGCACCGGGCAATTTTGCGTAATATGGCGCTCAGTCACGCGGTTCCGTCGTTGAGCCGTGCTGTTCCGTCCGGTTTGGGCCTGACCTGAAGTTGGTTCGCCGCCCCCGGTTCGTGCTCCCATCAATATGACCGATCAGAATCGGGCGAGCGCGTCTTCCGTTCCTTTCGTCTGTTTGTTGATCCGGTTCGTTTGACCACAGGGTCTGGCCTAGCTGCATGAATACCCAAGAGGCGAAGATCGTCCTCGAGACTGCTTTGATCTGCGCGCAGGAACCGCTGAAGCTCGGCGATTTGCGCAAGCTCTTTGCCGACGGCGTGTCGGCTGACACGGTCCGCACGTTGCTCGAAGATCTGAAACAGGATTGGTCCGGCCGCGGCGTCGAACTGGTGGCGCTGGCGACCGGATGGCGCTTTCAGAGCAAGCCGGCGATGCGTCACTATCTGGATCGCCTGCATCCCGAGAAGCCGCCGAAATATTCGCGCGCGGTGCTCGAGACGCTCGCGATCATCGCGTACCGGCAACCCGTCACGCGTGGCGACATCGAAGAGATTCGCGGTGTCACGGTCAATACGCAGGTGGTCAAGCAACTCGAGGATCGCGGCTGGATCGAAGTGATCGGTCATCGTGACGTGCCGGGGCGCCCGGCGCTGTATGCGACGACCAAGCAGTTTCTCGACGACCTCGGCCTGAAGGCGCTCGATGATCTGCCGGCGCTCGAAGAGCCGGCCGCGAACATCGAGGCTGCGCTGCTGGCGCAGCAGGCGATGGATTTCGACGGAGACATGTCGATTGCCGACGACGCAGCGGGCGACGCGTCGCAGGCGGGCGAGGCATCCGCCGGCCAGCCGGCGGGATTGCCGGGCGATTCCGCGGCGGACGTCGTGCCGACGCAGGAAATCGCGAGCCGCGATACGCTCGAAGCTGATCGCGGGCAAGCGGAA
Organism: Burkholderia cepacia ATCC 25416; assembly: GCF_001411495.1. Taxonomy (NCBI): domain Bacteria; kingdom Pseudomonadati; phylum Pseudomonadota; class Betaproteobacteria; order Burkholderiales; family Burkholderiaceae; genus Burkholderia; species Burkholderia cepacia. The sequence continues at coordinate 2,493,985 of NZ_CP012981.1, forward strand.
CAACTGGAACAGGCTGGCGCCGAAGTAGTGCCGGCCGGTGTGCAGCCCGAGCCGCTGCGCGCGGATTGGAGCGAGGAAGATCGCAAGCCGGCCGCCGAAGCGGTTGCCGGAGACGGAACGGAAGCGGCCAGCGACATGCCCGGCGAGGCTGGTCAGGCCGACGCCTCCCGTTCCCGTCCCGCGGACGGCGAGATGCTGGACGACACGTCCGACAGTCTCGCCGATGCCGTACGAAGCGCCAGTGCACCCATCGGTGTCGACGCGCTGCCGGACGACGAAGCAGAACCCGAACAGCGTCGCGCCTGAACGCGGCCAACTTCTTGCCGCGCCCGCGCCGGGCGCGAGACCTGACATTTTGAGGTTGTTTTGACAGATATCCACGATATTGAATCGTCCGCGCCTGCCGTGCAGGCAGCGCGTGCCGACGATGCACCGGAGCAGGGCGCTCCGGCCGAGGGTGGCGACGAACGTCCCCGCCGCGGTCTGCGGCGAGGCCCGCGCAGCCTGATCGCGCGACGTCGCGCGGCGGCCAAGTCGAAGGGCGCCGAAGGCGAGCCGCAGGGTGGCGAAGACGCTGACGCTCAGTCGGCCGAAGCCGCCGAAGCGCAGCAGCCGGCGCGTGCGCCGCGCAAGGAAGGCGCGGCCAAGGGCGGTCGCAAGCCGGCCGGCAAGCGCGAAAGCGCGGCCAAGGCCCAGGGCGGTCAGGGCGGCCAGGGCCGTCGCGGCGGCGCATCGAAGGCTGAAGGTGGTGCGGCGAAGACGGAAGGCGATGCGTCCCAGGACGAACTGTTCGCCTACGTGACGTCGCCGGCATTCGACGCCGACAATTCCGCGGGCGGTAGCGGCGTGCGTGCGCCGATGCTGCGTCGCGGCCGCAACCAGCCGGCGAACAAGCGCGTGCTGTCGCCGGACGACGACGCGCCGAAGCTGCACAAGGTGCTGGCGGAAGCGGGCATGGGCTCGCGCCGTGAGATGGAAGAGCTGATCGTCGCCGGTCGCGTGTCGGTGAACGGCGAGCCCGCACACATCGGCCAGCGCATCATGCCGACCGACCAGGTGCGGATCAACGGCAAGCCGGTCAAGCGCAAGCTGCCGAACAAGCCGCCGCGGGTGCTGCTGTACCACAAGCCGACGGGCGAGATCGTCAGTCACGCGGATCCGGAAGGCCGTCCGTCGGTGTTCGACCGACTGCCGCCGATGAAGACGGCGAAGTGGCTCGCTGTCGGCCGCCTCGACTTCAATACCGAAGGTCTGCTGATGCTGACGACTTCGGGCGACCTCGCAAACCGCTTCATGCATCCGCGCTACAGCGTCGAGCGCGAATACGCGGTGCGCGTCGTCGGCGAGCTGGCCGAAGGCATGCGTCAGAAGCTGCTGCATGGTGTCGAGCTCGATGACGGCCCGGCAAACTTCCTGCGCATCCGCGACGGCGGCGGCGAGGGTACGAACCACTGGTATCACGTCGCGCTGGCCGAAGGCCGCAACCGCGAAGTGCGCCGGATGTTCGAGGCGGTCGGCCTGATGGTGAGCCGCCTGATCCGTACGCGTCACGGTCCGATTCCGCTGCCGCGCGGTCTGAAGCGCGGCCGCTGGGAGGAGCTCGACGACACGCAGGTGCGCAAGCTGATGGCGACCGTCGGCCTGAAGGCGCCGTCCGAGGAGAAGGGCAAGCGCGGCGGTGCCGGCCAGGCCGAGCGTCGCCAGCCCGATCCGATGCAGACATCGATGGGCTTCATCAGCCGCGAGCCGGTGCTGACGGCTCACGGGCAGCTGGATCAGCCGCGTCGCGGCGGCGGTCGGCGCGGCGGGCCGGGTTTGCCGGGCCTGAGCGGCTACGGCAGCCTGCCGGTTGCGCCGTCGGGTTACGGCAATCGTGCCGGCGGCGGCCGCGATGGCAACCGCGCGGGCGGTGGTCGCGACGGCAATCGAGCGGGTGGCGGCCGCGATGTCGACGGCAACCGTGCGTCGTACGGCGCAGGCCCCAAGCGCGAAGGCGCGGGCGCCAAGCGCGGCGGCAGCAAGGGTGGCGGCAATCGCAATCCGAACGGTAATCGGGCTGACGGCGCCGGCAACGGCGGCGGTCCGCGCGGCGGCGGCCAGCGTCAGCAGCGCAGTCGTACGCGCAGCCGCTAAACACATATTGGCGCACGGCGGCGCAAAGCCGCCGGCGTGCCGGCCCGATCGGCATCCCGCCGATTTTGCCGGCACGGCGTATTGCGCCGATCGCTTTCGACTGTATATATATTGCGTGCCGCTGCGTCGCAGCCGGCATGACCGATCTCCGGCCTGGCAGGATGGTGCTGGCTGATCGGATAACCCGATTTCGCATTTTTGGGTCGGTAAAGGCGGGCGACACGCTGCTTTTACCGGCTGGCTTGGCGTTTGCGCCAAAAATCGCTATAATCGCGGAGTCGCTGGGCGTACGGATTCAATGTGCGGCTCAGGTGCGACCACCAGTAAGAAGATGGGCGTTCCGCCCATTTTTTTTTGCTGAAACGGTTAGGCATCTCGGGTAGCGCTTCCTGCGCCGGCTAAGGCGCGCGCCCGCGGGTGAATTCGCGAGCGGCGGGCGCGAACACCTGAGAGGACACTGTGCAACTGACGGAACTGATAGAAACCACGGTCACCGGGCTCGGTTACGAGCTGGTGGATCTCGAGCGCACTGGGCGCGGCATGCTTTGCATCTATATCGATCAGCCTGCCGGCATCTCGCTCGAAGATTGCGAAAAGGTCACGCGTCAGCTCCAGCACGTCTTGACGGTCGAAAACATCGATTACGAACGGCTCGAAGTCTCGTCCCCGGGGCTCGACCGCCCGTTGAAGAAGCTGGCCGACTTCGAGCGCTTCGCCGGCAGCGAAGTTTCCGTGACCTTGAAAAAGCCGCTGGACGGGCGCAAGACGTACCGGGGCATTCTGCACGCGCCGAATGGCGAAACGATCGGTTTGGAATTTGAGAGGAAGAAGGGCGAGGCGGCCATGCTGGATTTCACGCTGGCCGATATCGACAAAGCCCGCCTGATTCCGCAAGTTGACTTTAGGAGCCGCAAATAATGAGTCGCGAAGTGTTGATGCTGGTGGATGCGCTGGCGCGCGAGAAAAACGTCGACAAGGATGTGGTGCTGGGCGCCCTCGAGGCCGCGCTCGCATCTGCTTCCAAGAAGCTGTTCGACGAAGGCGCCGAAATCCGCGTCCATATCGATCGCGAAAGCGGCGAGCACGAAACCTTCCGTCGCTGGCTCGTCGTGCCCGACGAGGCAGGCTTGCAGGAGCCGGATCGCGAGATCCTGCTGTTCGAAGCACGTGAGCAGAAGCCCGACGTCGAAGTCGGCGAGTATGTCGAGGAACCCGTTCCGTCGATCGAGTTCGGTCGCATCGGCGCGCAGGCCGCGAAGCAGGTGATCCTGCAGAAGGTGCGCGACGCCGAGCGCGAGCAGATCCTGAACGATTACCTCGAACGTGGCGAAAAGATCATGACGGGTACGGTGAAGCGCCTCGACAAGGGCAACTTCATCGTCGAATCGGGCCGCGTCGAGGCGCTGCTGCGCCGCGATCAGCTGATCCCGAAGGAAAACCTGCGCGTGGGCGACCGCGTGCGTGCGTACATCGCGAAGGTCGACCGCACCGCGCGCGGCCCGCAGATCGAACTGTCGCGTACGGCGCCCGAGTTCCTGATGAAGCTGTTCGAGATGGAAGTGCCGGAAATCGAGCAGGGCCTGCTCGAGATCAAGGCGGCTGCCCGCGACCCGGGCGTGCGTGCGAAGATCGGCGTCATCGCGTACGACAAGCGGATCGACCCGATCGGCACCTGCGTCGGTATCCGCGGTTCCCGTGTGCAGGCCGTGCGCAACGAGCTCGGTGGCGAAAACATCGACATCGTGCTATGGTCGGAGGATCCCGCCCAGTTCGTGATCGGCGCGCTCGCGCCGGCAGCTGTCCAGTCGATTGTCGTCGATGAAGAAAAGCACTCGATGGACGTCGTCGTCGACGAGAACGAGCTGGCTGTCGCGATCGGCCGCAGCGGTCAGAACGTTCGTCTTGCTGGCGAACTGACCGGCTGGCAGATCAACATCATGACGCCGGACGAATCCGCCCTGAAGCAGGGTGAAGAACGCGACCGGCTGCGTGCGCTGTTCATGGCGCGTCTCGACGTCGACGAAGAAGTTGCCGACATCCTGATCGACGAAGGCTTCACGAGTCTGGAAGAGATCGCGTACGTGCCGCTCAACGAAATGCTCGAAATCGAGGCGTTCGACGAGGACACCGTGCACGAACTGCGCAACCGCGCACGCGACGCGCTGTTGACGATGGCGATCGCGAACGAAGAAAAGGTCGAGAACGCAGCGCTGGATCTCAAGAGCCTCGACGGCATTACGCCGGAGCTGCTCGCGAAGCTGGCCGAACACGGCGTGCAGACGCGCGACGATCTCGCCGAGCTGGCTGTGGATGAACTGGTCGACATGACCGGGATGGAAGAGGATGCCGCTAAGGCGTTGATCATGAAAGCACGTGAACACTGGTTCCAGTGAGAAATGACCATGGCGCACTGATTTGATGGCGGCCGTATGGCCTGACCCGATGCTAACCGCAAGGAATCGGTCCTTGCACTAAGAGGAATGAATGGCGAGTAACAACGTAGCCCAATTTGCCGCGGAACTGAAAATGCCTGCTGGTGTGCTGCTCGAACAGCTGCAGGCAGCGGGCGTCCAGAAAGCGAGTGAAGACGATGCGCTGTCCGAAACGGACAAGGCGCGTCTGCTCGATCATTTGCGCAAGTCGCACGGCGCAACCGACGGCGACAAGCGCAAGATCACGCTGACCCGCAAGCATACGTCGGAGATCAAGCAATCTGACGCGACGGGCAAGGCTCGCACCATTCAGGTCGAGGTCCGCAAGAAGCGTACGTTCGTCAAGCGCGACGACGTGGCCGAAGGTGCGGAACAGGGTCAGGCGCAGGTCGCCGAAGCGGACGACGATGCAGAACTGAAGCGTCGCGAGGAAGAAGCGCGCCGCGAGGCCGAGCTGCTCGAGAAGCAGGCGCAGGAACTGCGCGAGCGTCAGGAGCGCCTCGAGCGCGAGGAAGCGGAACGTCGTGCCCGCGAGGAAGCGGCCGAAGCCGAGCGCCGTCGCGCCGAGGAAGAAGCGGCGGCGAAGCGTGCCGCGGCCGAAGCTGCGGCGGCACAGCAGCAGGCAGCGGCACAGCAGGCTGCTGCAGCCGAACAGGAAGCGGAGACTCCGCAATCGGCGCAGTCCGCGCAGGACGAGGCGCGCGCAGCCGCCGAACGTGCGGCGCAGCGCGAAGCGGCGAAGAAGGCTGAAGACGCTGCCCGCGAGGCAGCGGACAAGGCGCGTGCCGAGCAGGAAGAGATCAGCAAGCGCCGTGCGGCGGCAGAAGCCGAAGCGCGTGCGATTCGCGAGATGATGAACACGCCGCGCAAGGCCGTCGTCAAGGCTGTCGAGCCGCCGAAACCGGTCGAGCCGCCGAAGCCGGCCGAAGCGAAGGGCACGCTGCACAAGCCGGCAAAGCCGGAAGGTGCGCAGGCGCGCCCGGCCGTGAAGAAGCCGGCCGGTGCGGCACCGGCAACGACGCAGGCGCCGGCAGGCGCGGGCGACCGCAACAAGAAGCCGGGCGCTGGCAAGGGCGGCTGGCAGGACGACGCGTCGAAGCGTCGCGGCATCAAGACGCGCGGCGATTCGAGCGGCGGCGTCGACCGCGGCTGGCGCGGCGGCCCGAAGGGTCGTGGCCGTCACCAGGACAGTGCATCGTCCTTCCAGGCGCCGACCGAGCCGATCGTCCGTGAAGTGCACGTGCCGGAAACCGTGTCGGTTGCCGATCTCGCGCACAAGATGTCGATCAAGGCCTCCGAAGTCATCAAGGTGATGATGAAGATGGGCCAGATGGTCACGATCAACCAGGTGCTGGACCAGGAAACGGCGATGATCGTCGTCGAGGAACTGGGCCACCGCGCGGTTGCCGCGAAGCTGGACGATCCGGAAGCGTTGCTCGTCGAAGGCGAAACCGGTACCGACGCCGAGCAACTGCCGCGTCCGCCGGTCGTCACGGTGATGGGTCACGTCGACCACGGCAAGACCTCGCTGCTCGACCACATCCGCCGCGCGAAGGTTGCCGCAGGCGAAGCGGGCGGCATTACGCAGCACATCGGCGCGTATCACGTCGATACGCCGCGTGGCGTCATCACGTTCCTCGATACGCCGGGTCACGAAGCGTTCACGGCAATGCGTGCACGCGGCGCGAAGGCGACCGACATCGTGGTGCTGGTGGTGGCAGCCGACGACGGCGTGATGCCGCAGACGAAGGAAGCCATTGCCCACGCGAAGGCGGGTGGTGTGCCGATCGTCGTCGCGATCAACAAGATCGACAAGCCGGAAGCGAACCCCGATCGCGTCAAGCAGGAACTGGTCGCGGAAGGCGTCGTGCCGGAAGAATACGGTGGCGATTCGCCGTTCGTGCCGGTGTCGGCAAAGACGGGCGCGGGCATCGACGATCTGCTCGAGAACGTGCTGCTGCAAGCCGAAGTGCTGGAGTTGAAGGCACCGGTCGAAGCGCCGGCCAAGGGTATCGTGATCGAAGCGAAGCTCGACAAGGGCAAGGGCCCGGTCGCGACGATCCTCGTGCAGTCCGGTACGCTGAACCGCGGCGACATCGTGCTGGCGGGTACGGCCTACGGCCGCGTACGCGCGATGCTCGACGAGAACGGCAAGCCGACGAAGGAAGCCGGCCCGTCGATCCCGGTCGAAATCCAGGGTCTGTCGGAAGTGCCGGGCGCGGGCGAGGAAGTGATCGTGCTGCCGGACGAGCGCAAGGCGCGTGAAATCGCATTGTTCCGTCAGGGCAAGTTCCGCGACGTGAAGCTGGCGAAGCAGCAGGCCGCGAAGCTGGAAAGCATGCTCGAGCAGATGGGCGAAGGCGAAGTGCAGAACCTGCCGCTCATCATCAAGGCGGACGTGCAGGGCTCGCAGGAAGCGCTCGTGCAGTCGCTGCTCAAGCTGTCGACCGACGAAGTGCGCGTGCAGATCGTGCACAGCGCGGTGGGTGGCATCAGCGAAAACGACGTCAACCTCGCAACGGCATCGAAGGCTGTCATCATCGGCTTCAACACGCGTGCGGATGCACAGGCGCGCAAGCTGGCCGAAGCGAACGGCATCGACATCCGCTACTACAACATCATCTATGACGCAGTGGATGAGGTGAAGGCGGCAATGTCGGGCATGCTGGCGCCGGAGAAGCGCGAAGTCGTCACCGGCATGGTCGAGGTGCGCCAGGTGTTCAAGGTGCCGAAGGTCGGCACGGTCGCCGGCTGTATGGTCACGGACGGTATCGTCAAGCGCTCGTCGTCGGTTCGCGTGCTGCGCAACAACGTCGTGATCTTCACGGGCGAACTCGAATCGCTGAAGCGCTTCAAGGACGACGTGAAGGAAGTGAAGCAAGGCTTCGAGTGCGGTATGTCGGTGAAGAACTTCAACGACGTCATCGAAGGCGACCAGTTCGAAGTCTTCGAAGTGACCGAAGTCGCGCGTACGCTGTAATCCTCGCGCATCGGCTCATGGGCGGGGCAGGCTTGGGCCTGTCCCGCCCATTTTCATGGTGGCGCGCCAACACTGGCCGCCGCTTCATCCTGATAAACGGATCACGGATCGATCATGTCCAGGAAACGTACTTCCCCCAATCGCAACGTGCAGATCGCTGACCAGATTCAGCGCGATCTGTCCGAACTCATCATGCGCGAGGTCAAAGACCCGCGCATCGGCATCGTGACCATCCAGAGCGTCGAACTCACGCCGGATTACGCGCACGCGAAGGTCTACTTCACCGCGTTGACCGGCGATCCGGCCAAGACGCAGGAAGCGCTGAACCACGCGTCGGGTCACTTGCACAACCTGTTGTTCAAGCGCCTGCACATCCATACGGTGCCGACGCTGCATTTCCACTACGACCAGACGATCGAGAAGGCCGTGGAAATGTCGCGCCTGATCAAGGAAGCGAACTCGACGCGCGCGAAGGACGACGACGAGGCCGACGCGGCTACCAAGGACGACTGAGCTCGACCGGCCTATGACGACTGCAGCATCCCAACGTCCGCGCGTGCCCCGGCGCGTGCTGGACGGCGTCCTCCTGCTCGACAAGCCGGTCGGCCTTTCGAGCAACGATGCACTGATTCGCGCGAAGCGCCTGCTGCTCGCGAAGAAAGCCGGTCACACCGGTACGCTCGATCCCCTGGCTTCGGGTTTGCTGCCGCTGTGTTTCGGCGAGGCGACGAAGTTCTCGCAGGATCTGCTCGAAGCGGACAAGACCTACGAAGCGACGATGCGTCTCGGCCAGCGTACGGCTACCGGCGACGCGGAAGGCGAGGTGATCGACACGCGCCCCGTCGAATGCGACCGTGCGGCGGTGGAAGCCGCGCTGGCGCGCTTCACCGGCGAGATCGTGCAGGTGCCGCCGATGTATTCGGCGCTCAAGCGCGATGGCAAACCGCTGTATGAATATGCGCGCGCGGGGCAAACCGTCGAGCGCGAGGGCCGCAACGTGACGATCCTCGCCCTCGACCTGCTCGCGTGCGACCTGCCTGACGTGACGTTTCGCGTGACCTGCAGCAAGGGCACTTATGTGCGCACGCTGGCAGAGGATATCGGCGAGGCGCTCGGTTGCGGTGCGCATCTGACGATGCTGCGGCGCACGGGCGTCGGCGCGCTGACGCTCGAGCATGCGGTAACGCTCGATGCGCTGTCCGATGCCGACGAAGCGGCACGTGATGCGTGGCTCCAGCCGGTCGATGCGTTGCTGTCGACGTTTCCGCTGGTTCGTCTCGATGAAACCAGCGCGAAGCGGTTCCTGCACGGGCAGCGTTTGCCGCTGTCGTCGCTCGACCCGATCGACGCGACCGAAGGCGGGCGTGTGCGCGTCTACGACGCGACTCGCCTGCTCGGCGTGGCCCGCAAGGCAAACGGCGTGCTGGCGCCGGAGCGGCTCGTCGTCACGGCAGCCTGACGCAGCCGCGCGAACGCGCGCCCGTCGGAATGAAAAAGCCCCGCTTCACGAAGCGGGGCTTTTTGTTTGCGTCCAGGCAGCGTGTTCAGTGTGCAGCCGATGCCGCGGCACCTGCATCGCCACCGCCCGAGCGCTCGGGCTTCGTGATCCAGATCAGCCCGATCAGCAGCACGAAGATCGCCGCCGAAATGTAGAACAGGTCGTTCACGCCGAGCTGCGCGGCCTGCTGCGTGGCCAGGTTGTTGATCAGCCCGTGTGCCTGGTCCCGCGTCAGCCCGAGGTTGCCCATCTGCGTGACGGCCTGGTTGAACGTCGGGTTGTAGACGTTCGCCTGCTCGACCAGTTGCGCGTGATGGAAGTTGTTGCGATGGTCCCAGGCCGTCTGGAAGATCGACGTGCCGATGCCGCCGCACATGATCCGCACGAAGTTGGACAGGCCCGATGCCGCGGGAATGCGGTGGCCGGGCAGGCCCGACAGCGTGATCGATACCAGCGGGATGAAGAAGCCGGCCATCGCGATGCCCTGTACGAGCGTCGGCAGCGTCAGCGACCATTCGTCGACCCCCGTTGTGTAGCGCGACCGCATCCAGAAGCACAGCGCAAACGTCAGGAACGACGCCGTCGAGATAAAGCGCGGATCGGTGCGCGGCAGGTACTTCCCGGTGAGTGGCGACAGCAGGATCGCGAACAGCCCGACCGGCGCCATCACGAGACCGGCGTCGGTCGCCGTGTAGCCGATCTGCGTCTGCAGCCACAGCGGCAACAGCACGAGGTTACCGAAGTACAGGCCGTACCCGATCGACAGCGCGACGGTGCCGCCGGTGAAGTTCCGCATGCGGAACAGCGACAGGTCGACGACCGGGTGCTCGGCAGTCAGTTCCCAGATGACGAAGAACGCGAACGCGATGACCGCGGTCAGCGCGAGCACGATGATGGTCGTCGACGCGAACCAGTCGAGATCCTTGCCCTTGTCGAGCATGATCTGCAGCGAGCCGACCCAGACGACCAGCAGCGCGAGGCCCACGCCGTCGATCGGGGCGCGGCGCACGGCCGATTCCCGATTGCGGTAGATCGCCCACGTCGCGGCGGCGGCGGCGATGCCGACCGGGATGTTGACGTAAAAGATCCACGGCCACGAGTAGTTGTCCGAGATCCAGCCGCCGAGAATCGGGCCGGCAACGGGCGCGATCAGCGTCGTCATCGCCCATAGCGCGAGCGCCATCGGCGCCTTGGCGCGCGGATAACTCGACAGCAGGAGCGCTTGCGACAGCGGAATCATCGGGCCTGCCACCGCGCCTTGCAGCACGCGCGACGCAAGCAGGAACGGCAGGTTGGGCGAGAGCCCGCACATCCACGACGAAATCACGAACAGGATGATCGACGCGAGGAACAGGCGAACCTGCCCGAAGCGGTCGGTCAGCCAGCCGGTCAGCGGCACGGAGATCGCGTTCGCGACTGCGAACGACGTGATGACCCACGTGCCCTGGTCGGACGACACGCCGAGGTCGCCCGAGATGGTCGGGATCGCGACGTTCGCGATGGACGTGTCGAGCACGTTCATGAACACCGCGAGCGATACCGCGATCGTCCCGATCACGAGCTGCCCGCCCTGCAAGGGCGGGTGAGAGACAGGTGCCTGTGCCATGTCGGTTGTCTTTCCGGAGTCGGAACGGTTACATCATCTTCGCGACGGCACTCGACTTCGCCGCAGCCGGCGCCGGTGCGTTGCCGCCGGCATTCTCGGCGATGATGCGGGCGATTTCGGCGTCGGCTTCGTCGCCGTACTTCGCGAACACATTGGTCTCGTAGACGGTGTTCGGTGCGTTCACGAGCTGGTCGCCGCGTTCGTCCTTGATGTCCACGTCGACCTGCATCGACAGGCCGATGCGCAGCGGGTGCTTGGCGAGATCCTTCGGATCGAGTTCGATCCGCACCGGCAGGCGCTGCACGACCTTGATCCAGTTACCCGTCGCGTTCTGCGCCGGCAGCAGCGAGAACGCCGAGCCCGTACCTGCCGAGAAGCCGACCACCTTGCCGTGATAGACCGCCGACGAGCCGTAGATGTCGGCCGTCAGTTCGACCGGCTGGCCGATGCGCATGTGCTTGAGCTGGACTTCCTTGAAGTTCGCATCGACCCACACTGCGTTCAGCGGCACCACCGACATCAGCGGCGTGCCCGGCGACACGCGCTGGCCGACCTGCACCGAGCGCTTCGCGACATAGCCGGTGACCGGTGCGGGCAGCACGTTACGCGCGTTCGCCAGGTACGCGTCGCGAACCTTCGCGGCTGCGGCCATCACGTTCGGATGCGATGCGATCGTCGTGTTTGCGGTCAGCGCGCGGTTCGACGCGAGTTGTTGCTGCGAGGCGTCGAGCGATGCCTGGGCGGCGCGCACGGCGTCGCGTGCGTGCGAGATTTCTTCCTGCGACACGGCGCCCGTCTGCGCGACGGCCACGCGGCGACGGAGGTCGTCCTCGGCCTTCGACAGGTCGGACTGGCGCAGTGCGACTTGCGCGCGATACTGGTCGTCGTTGACGAACAGACCGCGCACCTGGCGCACCGTCTGCGCGAGATTGGCTTCGGCCTGCTGCAGCGCGACCTGCGAGTCGGCCGGGTCGAGCACGACGAGCGGATCGCCGGCCTTCACCGTCTGCGTGTCATCGGCCTTTACCGCGATCACGGTGCCGGTGACCTGCGGCGTGATCTGCACGACGTTGCCGTTCACGTACGCGTCGTCGGTCCCTTCATGGAAGCGGGCGACGAGGAAGTAGTACAGGCCATACGCGATGGCCGCGATCACGATGACCGCGACGAGCAGCGTCATCATCCGTTTGCGCTTGCCGTTGTTCTGCGGCTGCGCGCTGGCGGCGTTTTGTTGGTCGCTCATGGCGATTTTCTCCGTCCGTTATTTCGAGTGTCTGCGTAGTGGTGGCGCCGGATCAGTTGGCGGCCTGTTTTGTCGTCTTGTCGGCATCGGGCGCGGCAAGCGGCGTGCCGGTCGCGTCGAACCCGCCGCCCAGCGCCTTGATCAGTGCAAGCTGCATGTCGCGCCGGCGCATCTTCAGGTTGGTCACCGTCTGCTCCGATGCGAGGCGGTTGCTGTCCGCGGTCAGCACCTGCAGCTGCGGCGACAGGCCGGCCTTGTAGCGGATGACCGCGAGGTCGTATGCGCGCGTCGATGCGTCGAGGGCGCGTTGCGCATCGCCCATCTGGCGATCGACTGCGCGGATCGACGCGACCTGCGTCGCGACGTCGTTCAGCGCGCTGATCAGCGTCTGGTTGTAGTTCGCCACCGACAGGTCGAAGTCCGCGTAGCGGCCCTTGAGCTGCGCGCGCAGCGCGCCGGCGTCGAAAATCGGCAGGTGGATCGCCGGGCCGAATTGCGCCTGGCGGCTCGCGAAGTTCAGGAATTTGCCCCAGCCGAACGCATCGAAGCCGAAACCGGCCGCAAGGTTCACGTCGGGGTAGAACTCGGCCTTCGCTTCCTTCACGTCGTGCATCGCGGCTTCGACCTGCCAGCGCGCGGCGACGATGTCGGGGCGGCGCGAGACGAGATCGGCCGGCAGGTTGCCGGGCAGTGCGACATCGCCGCTCGGGTTCATCACGGGCGCCGCGATCTGCAGCCCGCGATCCGGGCCCTTGCCGAGCAGTGCCGCGAGCTGGTAGCGCACCGTCGTGATCTGCCCATCGAGATCGGACAGCGAAGCCTGGGTCGTCGCGATATTGCCGCGGGCCGTCTGGCGTTCGACGTTGGTGTCGAGGCCGGCCGACACGCGACCGTCGGTGATCTTGCCGACCGTCTCGCGGTTGGTGATCTCGCGTTGGGCGATATCGCGCAGCGCATAGAGCTGCGCGAGCGAGTTGTAGGTGCGTGCGACCGACGACGCGAGCGTGATGCGTGCCTGCTGCATGTCGGCTTCGGCCGCCTTTTCCTGCGACACGGCGGTGTGCAGGCGCTCGCGGTTCTTGCCCCACAGGTCGAGTTCCCACGACGCGCTCGCGAGCGCGTTGTTCTCGCTGTACCACTGGCCGCCGTACGGCGGCGGGAACAGCGCGTTCGACGAATACAGCTCACGCGTCCACGAATAGCTGGCTTCCGCCTTGGGCATCAGGTTCGAGCGCGACGATTCGATGTACGACGACGCCTTTGCGATGCGCGCCTGTGCCTGCGCGATCGACGGATTGCCCTGCAGGGCTTCGTCGATCAGCTTCGGCAACTGCGGATCGCCGAACTGGCTGGCCCAGTCGAGCGCCGGCCACTGGCCGCCCTGGGCCGGCAGGCTCTGGGCGGATTCGAATTGCGACGCGGGGGCGATCTGCTTGTCGCTCTTGATGCCGATGTAGTTCGCGCAGCCCGCCAGCGCCAGTGCGGCGACCGCGACGGCGACGGCGGTGCGGCACGACCCGGCGCGCACGGACAACGGGGAGGATTTCATCGCGCTGATCCCTGACTCGGAATGAATGATGGACACTGCAAGGATTTCCTTACATTAATCTGTCAAAAGTAATTGTTATGGCAACTATTACGTGATGCTGCCGCCGGCGGTCTCGCAATAGTTGCTGAGAATGCGACGCAGCATGCTCTTCAGGAACCCGACTTCTTCCGGCGTGAACCCGTCCAGCACCTGGTCGAGCACGCTGCGGAAAATCGGCGGCAGCCGTTCGGCGAGCGCACGGCCTTCGTCGGTCAGCTCGAGGCGCACGACACGTCGATCCTCGATGCTGCGGACGCGGGACAGCAGGCCGCGCTTTTCGACCCGGTCGAGCAGCCGCGTGACTGCGCTCGCGTCGATCCCGTACTCGCGGGCAAGCTCGGCGGCCGTCGAGCACTTGCCGACCGCGATCATGAACAGCATGCTCGCCTGCGTGCCCGTGATGCCGAGCTCTTCCTGCGTGCGTTGCGTGACGAGGTTGGTCATCACCGACTTCACGCGCGACATCAGATAACCGACGCTGTCGTTCATCTGGTACGAGGACAGCGGCGAAACGGGGGATGGGGTAGAAGAATCCGACATAAAACCCTGAAGCTGCAATAGTTGACTAGGCAGCAGTATAGGCACAGTTGCTTGCCGCGGCAAATGTTAATCGAACGGCAAGGGGCGCGCTTTGCATCTCAAAAATCCCTCATATCAATAAGGTTTTTGTGCCCGACGGCGACACGGGCTTCGACGGATTGGCGCGTTCGAGAGGAGGGTGCGCCGGCCTGCCTGCTGCGTTGCAACGTGCCCGTCGGTTACCGACATTCTCACGTGCTATAATTTGCGGCTTTCCAAGCTGCAATGCGCGCGCCCGTGAAAAACGAGCGGGCGCTTTTGCGCGTTCAAACGATTTCCAGGTTTCTATGACCCGCGCCCTTCGCAATATCGCCATCATCGCCCACGTCGACCACGGCAAGACCACGCTCGTCGACCAACTGCTCCGCCAGTCCGGCACCTTCCGCGAGAACCAGCAGGTTGCGGAGCGGGTGATGGACTCGAACGACATCGAAAAAGAGCGCGGGATCACGATTCTCGCGAAGAACTGCGCGGTCGAGTACGAAGGCACGCACATCAACATCGTCGACACGCCGGGGCACGCGGACTTCGGCGGCGAGGTGGAGCGTGTGCTGTCGATGGTCGACTCGGTGCTGCTGCTCGTCGACGCGGTCGAGGGCCCGATGCCGCAGACGCGCTTCGTCACGAAGAAGGCGCTGGCGCTCGGCCTGAAGCCGATCGTCATCGTCAACAAGATCGACCGTCCGGGTGCGCGGATCGACTGGGTCATCAACCAGACCTTCGACCTGTTCGACAAGCTCGGCGCAACCGAAGAGCAGCTCGATTTTCCGATCGTCTACGCATCGGGCCTGAACGGCTATGCGTCGCTCGACCCGGCCGCGCGCGAAGGCGACATGCGCCCGCTGTTCGAGGCAGTCCTCGAGCACGTGCCGGTCCGTCCGGCGGATCCGGACGCGCCGCTGCAACTGCAGATCACGTCGCTCGACTATTCGACGTACGTCGGCCGGATCGGCGTCGGCCGCATCACGCGCGGTCGCATCAAGCCGGGCCAGCCGGTCGCGATGCGCTTCGGCCCGGAAGGCGAAGTGCTGAACCGCAAGATCAACCAGGTGCTGTCGTTCACGGGCCTCGAGCGCGTGCAGGTCGAATCCGCCGAAGCGGGCGACATCGTGCTGATCAACGGTATTGAAGACGTCGGCATCGGCGCAACGATCTGCGCGGTCGATACGCCGGAAGCGCTGCCGATGATCACCGTCGACGAGCCGACGCTGACGATGAACTTCCTCGTCAATTCGTCGCCGCTCGCCGGCCGCGAAGGCAAGTTCGTCACGAGCCGCCAGATCCGCGACCGCCTGATGAAGGAACTGAACCACAACGTCGCGCTGCGCGTGAAGGACACCGGCGACGAAACGGTGTTCGAAGTGTCGGGCCGCGGCGAACTGCACCTGACGATTCTCGTCGAGAACATGCGCCGTGAAGGCTATGAGCTGGCCGTGTCGCGTCCGCGCGTCGTGATGCAGGAAATCGACGGCGTGCGTCACGAGCCGTACGAACTGCTGACCGTCGACGTCGAGGACGAGCACCAGGGTGGCGTGATGGAAGAGCTCGGCCGCCGCAAGGGCGAGATGCTCGACATGGCATCGGACGGCCGTGGCCGCACGCGTCTGGAGTACAAGATCTCGGCGCGTGGCCTGATCGGCTTCCAGAGCGAATTCCTGACGCTCACGCGCGGCACGGGCCTGATGAGCCACATCTTCGACTCGTACGCACCGGTCAAGGATGGTTCGGTCTTCGAGCGCCGCAACGGCGTGTTGATCTCGCAGGACGACGGTGCTGCCGTGGCCTACGCACTGTGGAAGCTGCAGGATCGCGGCCGCATGTTCGTGAAGCCGGGCGATGCGCTCTATGAGGGCATGATCATCGGCATCCACAGCCGTGACAACGACCTCGTCGTGAACCCGATCAAGGGCAAGCAGCTGACCAACGTGCGCGCGTCGGGCACCGACGAAGCCGTGCGCCTGGTGCCGCCGGTCCAGATGTCGCTCGAGTACGCGGTCGAATTCATCGACGACGACGAGCTCGTCGAAGTGACGCCGCAGTCGATCCGCCTGCGCAAGCGCTTCCTGAAGGAGCACGAGCGTCGCCGCGCGAGCCGCGAAGGCGCGGTCGACTAAGCATCGATCGTTCCCGTGCAGGACGAGAAAGGCCGCCTTCGGGTGGCCTTTTTTGCATCTGCCCGATGTGCAATCGGGGGCGCTGCAAAACACTGTTCCCGCGGGTTGTGGCAATCCGGCAAAACCCCGTCGAGCGGTGCTTTCAGGCACATTTCGCCGTGAACTCCGGTATCGGTTCTGTGATATGCTGCGCGCACGCAAGTTTTAGGTCCTTCCAAGCAAGACTTGATTCGCAATCCGCTAAACGGTCAGGCCGTGTCGCGGAAGGTTGAGTAACCCGCTATTTCTCGAGAAGCTCGAAGAAAGGTGAGCGTAAAATGTCAGATGTAATGAAGCAGTTTCAGCTGAACTCCTATCTGTTCGGCGGCAATGCTTCGTACGTTGAAGAACTGTACGATGCATACCTCAACAATCCGGCATCGGTGCCGGAGAACTGGCGAGAGTATTTCGACGCGCTGCAGAACGTGCCTGCAACGGACGGCTCGAATGCCAATGACGTCGCTCATTTCCCGATCGTCGAATCGTTCGCCGAGCGTGCGAAGGCCAATGCCTTCATCCCGCGCGAAAGCAGCACCAACCTTGCTGCAGCGCGCAAGCAAGTGCACGTGCAGTCCCTCATCAGCGCTTATCGCTTCCTTGGCTCGCAATGGGCCAATCTCGATCCCCTGAAGCGTCGCGAACGTCCCGCCATTCCCGAACTCGAACCCGCGTTCTACGACTTCTCCGAAGGCGACCTCGACCAGACGTACAGCGCAAGCAACCTGTACTTCGGTTTCGACCAGGCTTCGTTGCGCGACATCGTCAAGGGCCTGCGTGACACGTACTGCGGCACGATCGGCGCCGAGTACATGTACATCAGCGACCCGGAACAGAAGCGCTGGTGGCAGGAGCGTCTGGAATCGACCCGTGCGACGCCGAACTTCTCGGCAGACGAGAAGAAGCACATCCTGAATCGCCTGACGGCCGCCGAAGGCCTCGAGCGTTACCTGCATACCAAGTACGTCGGCCAGAAGCGCTTCTCGCTCGAAGGCGGCGAAAGCTTCATCGCGGCGATGGACGAAGTCGTCCAGCACGCGGGCAAGCGCGGCGTGCAGGAAATCATCATCGGCATGGCGCACCGCGGCCGTCTGAACGTGCTGGTCAACACGCTGGGCAAGATGCCGGCCGACCTGTTCGCCGAATTCGAAGGCAAGCACGTCGACGACCTGCCGGCAGGTGACGTGAAGTACCACAAGGGCTTCTCGTCGGACGTGTCGACGGAAGGCGGCCCGGTCCACCTGTCGCTCGCGTTCAACCCGTCGCACCTCGAAATCGTGAACCCGGTGGTCGAAGGTTCCGCGAAGGCGCGGATGGACCGTCGCGGCGACGAAGACGGCCTGCAGGTGCTGCCGGTGCAGATCCACGGCGACGCGGCCTTCGCTGGCCAGGGCGTCGTGATGGAAACGCTGAACCTCGCGCAGACGCGCGGTTACGGCACGCACGGCACGCTGCACATCGTCATCAACAACCAGATCGGCTTCACGACGTCCGACCCGCGCGACGCGCGCTCGACGCTGTACTGTACCGACGTCGTCAAGATGATCGAGGCGCCGGTGCTGCACGTGAACGGCGACGATCCGGAAGCCGTGATCCTCGCGACGCAGATCGCGATCGACTACCGGATGCAGTTCCACAAGGATGTCGTGATCGACATCGTCTGCTTCCGCAAGCTGGGTCACAACGAGCAGGACACGCCGGCGGTCACGCAGCCGCTGATGTACAAGAAGATCGCACAGCACCCGGGCACCCGTGCGCTGTACGCCGAGAAGCTCGTGCAGCAGGGCGTGATCACCGCGGAAGACGCCGACAACTACGTGAAGGCGTACCGCAAGGCGATGGACGACGGTCACCACACGGTCGATCCGGTCCTGTCGAACTACAAGAGCAAGTACGCGGTCGACTGGGTTCCGTTCCTGAACCGCAAGTGGACGGATGCAGCCGACACGGCCGTGCCGCTCGCCGAACTGAAGCGCCTGGGCGAACGCATCACGACGGTCCCGGAAAACTTCAAGGTTCACCCGCTCGTCGAGCGCGTGATCAACGACCGCCGCAACATGGCGCGTGGCGACCAGCCGCTCGACTGGGGCATGGGTGAACACCTCGCGTTCGCGTCGCTCGTCGCATCGGGCTACTCGGTGCGCCTGACGGGTCAGGACTCGGGCCGCGGCACGTTCACGCACCGTCACGCGGTGCTGCACGACCAGAACCGCGAGCGCTGGAACGACGGCACGTACGTGCCGCTGCAGAACATCGCCGACGGTCAGGCGAAGTTCACGGTGATCGACTCGGTGCTGTCGGAAGAAGCGGTGCTGGGCTTCGAATACGGTTACTCGACCGCCGAGCCGAACACGCTCGTGCTGTGGGAAGCCCAGTTCGGCGACTTCGTCAACGGTGCGCAGGTCGTGATCGACCAGTTCATCTCGTCGGGCGAAGTGAAGTGGGGTCGCGTGTCGGGTCTGACGATGCTGCTGCCGCACGGCTACGAAGGCCAGGGTCCGGAACACTCGTCGACGCGTATCGAGCGTTTCCTGCAGCTGTGTGCCGATCACAACATGCAGGTCGTTCAACCGACGACGCCGGCGCAGATTTTCCACCTGCTGCGTCGCCAGATGATCCGCCTGTTCCGCAAGCCGCTGATCGTCGCAACGCCGAAGTCGCTGCTGCGCCACAAGGAAGCCGTGTCGGACCTGTCGGAGCTCGCGAAGGGTTCGTTCCAGCCGGTGCTGGGCGAAACCGACGGCGGCATCGACGCGAAGAAGGTCAAGCGCGTGCTGGCATGCTCGGGCCGCGTGTATTACGACCTCGTCGCACATCGCCGCGAAGCGAAGGCGAACGACGTCGCGATCATCCGTATCGAGCAGCTGTATCCGTTCGCGCACAAGCAGTTCGAAGCTGAAATGAAGAAGTACGAGAACGCGACTGAAGTGGTCTGGGTGCAGGACGAGCCGCAGAACCAGGGCCCCTGGTTCTACGTCGAGCACCACCTGAAGGAAGGCATGAAGGAAGGGCAGAAGCTGGCATACAGCGGCCGTCCGGCTTCGGCCTCGCCGGCGGTTGGCTACTACGCGAAGCACTACGAGCAGCAGAAGGCCCTCATCGAAGGTGCTTTCGGCCGCCTGAAGAGCGCATCGATCGCGAAATAACCGACGGAAGCGAAACGGGAAGGCGCAGCGCGCTTTCCCGTCTCCTTTGGCCCGCCGGGCGCGCTGCGCGCCGCACCGGCCGAAGGAATCGCACGAACCTCGTCACACCCCAGATTAAGCATCCAGGAAAATCACATGGCTATCGTAGAAGTCAAAGTCCCCCAGCTTTCGGAGTCGGTTTCGGAAGCCACCATGCTGCAGTGGAAGAAGAAGCCGGGCGAAGCAGTCGCGCAGGACGAAATCCTGATCGAACTCGAGACCGACAAGGTCGTGCTCGAAGTGCCGGCACCGGCCGCGGGCGTGCTCGCGCAAGTGCTGCAGAACGACGGTGACACCGTCGTTGCCGATCAACTGATCGCTACGATCGATACGGAAGCGAAGGCAGGTGCAGCCGAAGCCGCGGCGGGCGCGGCCGAAGTCAAGCCGGCCGCAGTGCCTGCTGCAGCCGCACCGGCAGCACAGCCGGCTACCGCAACGGCATCGAGCTCGGCTACGGCATCGCCGGCCGCATCGAAGCTGCTGGCCGAGAAGGGCCTGTCGGCAGGCGACGTCGCAGGTTCGGGCCGCGACGGCCGCGTCACGAAGGGCGACGCGCTGGCCGCAGGCAGCGCACCGAAGGCCGCTCCGGCTGCCGCACCGGCAAAGGCCGCGGCGAAGCCGTCGCTGCCGGAAGTGAAGGTGCCGGCGTCGGCGACGACGTGGCTCAACGACCGTCCGGAACAGCGCGTGCCGATGTCGCGTCTGCGTGCGCGTATCGCCGAGCGTCTGCTCGAATCGCAGCAGACCAACGCGATCCTGACGACGTTCAACGAAGTCAACATGGCTCCGGTCATGGAGCTGCGCAACAAGTACAAGGACAAGTTCGAGAAGGAACACGGCGTGAAGCTCGGCTTCATGTCGTTCTTCGTGAAGGCCGCTGTCCACGCACTGAAGAAGTTCCCGCTCGTGAACGCGTCGATCGACGGTAACGACATCGTCTACCACGGCTACTTCGACATCGGTATCGCCGTCGGCTCGCCGCGTGGCCTCGTCGTGCCGATCCTGCGCAACGCGGATCAGCTGAGCCTCGCCGAGATCGAGAAGAAGATCGCCGAATTCGGCCAGAAGGCCAAGGACGGCAAGCTGTCGATCGAGGAAATGACGGGCGGTACGTTCTCGATCTCGAACGGCGGCGTGTTCGGCTCGATGCTGTCGACCCCGATCATCAACCCGCCGCAATCGGCAATCCTCGGCGTGCACGCGACGAAGGAGCGTCCGGTCGTTGAAAACGGCCAGATCGTGATCCGTCCGATCAACTACCTCGCGCTGTCGTACGACCACCGCATCATCGACGGCCGCGAAGCCGTGCTGTCGCTCGTCGCGATGAAGGATGCGCTGGAAGATCCGGCACGCCTGCTGCTCGACCTGTAAGCCGAGTCTCACTGCATCGACCCGTTCTGCACGTTCGCGCCCGCGCGCGAACGTGCAGGCGTACAAGTAGAAAGGATTGTCATGTCCAAGGAATTTGACGTCGTCGTGATCGGCGCCGGCCCCGGCGGCTACATCGCCGCGATTCGCGCCGCGCAGCTCGGCAAGACCGTTGCCTGTATCGAGAAGTGGAAGAACCCGGCCGGCGCGCTGAAGCTCGGCGGCACCTGCCTGAACGTCGGCTGCATCCCGTCGAAGGCGCTGCTCGCGTCGTCGGAAGAGTTCGAGAACGCGTCGCATCACCTGACCGACCACGGCATCACGGTCGACGGCGTGAAGATCGACGTCGCGAAGATGCTCGGCCGCAAGGACGCGATCGTCGAGAAGATGACGAGCGGGATCGAGTTCCTGTTCAAGAAGAACAAGATCACCTGGCTGAAGGGCCATGGCAAGTTCACCGGCAAGACCGACGCCGGCGTGCAGATCGAAGTGAGCGGCGAGGGTGAATCCGAAGTCGTCACCGCGAAGAACGTGATCATCGCGACGGGCTCGAAGGCGCGTCACCTGCCGGGCATCCCGGTCGACAACAAGATCGTGTCGGACAACGAAGGTGCGCTGACGTTCGACTCGGTGCCGAAGAAGCTCGCCGTGATCGGCGCAGGCGTGATCGGCCTCGAGCTCGGCTCGGTGTGGCGTCGCCTGGGTGCCGAAGTGACGGTGCTCGAAGCGCTGCCGGCATTCCTCGGCGCAGCCGACGAAGCGCTCGCGAAGGAAGCGGCCAAGCTGTTCAAGAAGCAGGGCCTCGACATCCATCTCGGCGTGAAGATCGGCGAAGTGAAGACGACCGCCGACGGCGTGTCGATCGCTTACACGGACAAGGACGGCAACGCGCAGACGCTCGACGCCGACCGCCTGATCGTGTCGGTCGGCCGCGTGCCGAACACCGACAACCTCGGCCTCGAGGCAATCGGCCTGAAGGCGAACGAGCGCGGCTTCATCGACGTGGACGACCACTGCCGCACGGCGGTGCCGAACGTCTACGCGATCGGCGACGTGGTGCGCGGCCCGATGCTCGCGCACAAGGCGGAAGACGAAGGCGTGCTGGTCGCGGAAGTGATCGACGGCCAGAAGCCGCACATCGACTACAACTGCATTCCGTGGGTGATCTACACGTACCCGGAAATCGCATGGGTCGGCAAGACGGAGCAGCAGCTGAAGGCGGAAGGCCGCGAGATCAAGTCGGGCAAGTTCCCGTTCTCGATCAACGGCCGCGCGCTCGGCATGAACGCGCCGGACGGTTTCGTGAAGATGATCGCGGATGCGAAGACCGACGAACTGCTCGGCGTGCACGTGATCGGCGCGAACGCGTCGGACCTGATCGCGGAAGCCGTGGTGGCGATGGAATTCAAGGCGGCGTCGGAAGACATCGCCCGTATCTGCCATCCGCACCCGTCGATGTCGGAAGTGATGCGCGAAGCGGCGCTCGCCGTCGACAAGCGCTCGCTGAACAGCTGAGCGCGGTATAGCGCCGGCCGGCCATCGGCCGGCGCAGCCGTCTCATGACGAAGGCGGGCGGGGTTTCCCGTCCGCCTTCGTTTTTTCCGGTTTGCCCGATGAACGTCACCGAATACTACACGCGCGAGCTGACCACGCGCGGCTATCAGTCCGATCCCGCGCAGCGCGCGGCCGTCGATCGCCTGCAGCAATGTTTCGACGAGTGGGTCGAGTACAAGGCGCGCCGCTCGAACGCATTCAAGAAGCTCATCAATCATCCCGACCTCCCGCGCGGCGTCTACATGTGGGGCGGCGTCGGTCGCGGCAAGAGCTTCCTGATGGACAGCTTCTACGCGGTCGTGCCCGTGCAGCGCAAGACGCGCCTGCATTTCCACGAATTCATGCGCGAGGTACACCGCGAGCTCGAGGAACTGAAAGGGCAGGCCGATCCGCTCGACGAACTCGCGCGGCGTATCGCGAAGCGCTACCGTCTGATCTGCTTCGACGAGTTCCACGTGTCGGACATTGCCGATGCGATGATCCTGTACCGTCTGCTCGACCGTCTGTTCAACAACGGCGTGCAGTTCGTGATGACGTCCAACTACGATCCCGACGACCTGTATCCGGACGGTCTGCATCGCGACCGCATGCTGCCGGCGATTGCGCTGATCAAGGACAAGCTCGACGTGCTGAACGTCGACGCGGGCGTCGATTATCGCCAGCGCACGCTCGCGCAGGTGAAGATGTATCACACGCCGCTCGGCGCGGACGCCGATCGCGAACTGCGCCATGCGTTCGGCAAGCTCGCGGCGGTACCCGATGAAAGCCCGCTCCTGCATATCGAGAAGCGCGAGCTGAAGGCGCTGCGCAAGGCGGACGGCGTCGTGTGGTTCGATTTCGCGACGCTGTGCGGCGGCCCGCGCTCGCAGAACGACTATCTCGAACTCGCGAGCCGGTTCCACGCGATCGTGCTGTCCGAGGTGCCGCAGATGTCGCCGCGGATGGCGTCCGAGGCGCGCCGCTTCACGTGGCTGATCGACGTGCTGTACGACCACAAGGTCAAGCTGCTGATGTCCGCGGCGGTGCCGGCGGAGCAGCTGTACGTCGAAGGTCCGATGGCCAACGAGTTTGCGCGTACGGTCTCGCGCATCGTCGAGATGCAGTCGAAGGAGTATCTCGAAACGCCGCGCCGCATCGTCGATACGTCGCTGACCTGAGTGCGATTTCCGGCAATTGGCGGTATTCAAACGTCAATTCCGGTCAAATTCAGGCGATCTCGGGGTATTTTCGGACTTGTCTTATATTCACGGTTGAGGTGAGCCGATATCGTTGTGTCATGGTTACCAAGGCTGGAGATGTCCATGACACCGTATCGCGATCTGACCGACCACGAGTGGCGCCGCGTCGCGCCGCTTCTGCCCGAAATGCAGCCGCGCACCGAGTTGCGCGGTCGGCCGCTGGCCAATACCCGTGCCGTGATGAACGGCGTGCTCTGGGTCATCTACAGCGGCGCAACGTGGTCGGCGATGCCGCGCCGTTACCCTTCGTATCAGACGTGCCATCGCCGCTTCAAGGTCTGGCATGAGACGGGCACGCTGATGAGCGTGATGCGTGAACTCTACGGCGACTCGGGCGTGAACCTGTGCAACGAATTGTCGGTGCGGATGCGCAAGCATACGCAATCGAAGGCGGCGGAAGCGCGTAGCGGCGTGGTACCCGTGGGTCGCTCACCGAGCAGTTATGCGCCGGATGCGATGAAGCACGCAGCCTGATGTCCGCTGTTTACTGCGTTGTTTGTGCCGACGCGCGCACCAAAAGAAAACCGGCCTGACGATGAATTCGTCAGGCCGGTTTTTTCATAAAGCCGCGCGTTTCAGCGCGCGCCGCGTTATTGTTGGCGAACCCAGGTCTGCGAACGGCCGAGCAGCGATACGCCGATATAACCGCGCACGACGAGTTTCTGGCCGCCGTCTTCAAGCGTCATCTTGCACTTGTAGACCTTGCCGTTCTCCGGGTCGAGAATGTTGCCGCCGTCCCAGTGGTCGCCTTCCTTCTTCATCGCCTTGATGATCGTCATGCCCTTGATGAGCTGATCCTTGCGCTCGTCCGTGCAGGCGGTGCAGCGGCGATCAGGCGTATCGTTCGCGCCGAGGCCCTTGACGACCTTGCCGGTCAGCGCACCGTCGCCGTCCTCGGCGATCTGCACGAGTGCCTTCGGCTGATGGGTGTTGTCGTCGATCGTCTGCCACATACCGATGGGGCTGTCTGCCTGTGCGAACGTGGGGGCGGCGCAAGCCAGCAGTGCGCCGGTGATGGCGATTGCACGCAACGGGCGGGTCAGTTGAATCATTGTCGTCCTCCTTGTTTTGCATGTCGTGTTCGATTTGCCCGCACGACCGTCTGCATGGGGCGGGCATGTTGCGAGCTTCGCCAGAATACGTGAAACCGCGCGCCACGTTTGATAGAGGGGACTCTAATCGAAACAGCCCGCATGGCGCGGGCTGTTTGGTGACCGATCAGTTGAGCTGATACGAGAATGCGGCGTTGATGCGCGGGCTGCGTGATGCGCTTTCGACTGGCGCGTCACCCACCGGCTTCGCGACGTTCAGGTCGAGGCTGTAGAAGCGGCTGTCCGTGAAACGCACACCGATGCCGACCGACGACATGCGGTTGGGCGACGGCGTGCCTGAATGCAGGTACACACGCGCCATGTCGTAGGCGATGTACGGCGTCACGGACTTCATATACGTCCAGCCCGGCGTGAAGCCGCGGTTGACCTCCAGCGACATCCCCCATCCCGAGTCGCCCGACGCTTCGCCCGGCTGATAGCCGAGCGCGTAGCGCGTCGAGCCGAACGAGATCTGCTCGGACGTCGGCAGTGAGTCAGGGCTGTATTGCCCGGTCAGCGAGACTGACGTGCCGATCCGGAACGGCCATTCGTTGGTTTGCGTGAAGGTCGCGCCGGTACGGACGAAGGTCAGCGACGTCGGGTCGGCGTATGTAAACCCCACACCGTTAACCACGCCAGTCTGCGATTTCGATGCACCGAGGATGTCGAATGCCTTGGCGACGTTGACGCTCAGTTTTCGCACCTGCTTCGGTTCGACGCTCGTGTAGTCGAGCTGCAATTGCATCACGCGGACCTGTGACCGGTTTTCGAGGGTATTGCCGTTGATCTGGCTTTGGTAGCGGTCTTCGTTGTGTGCGGCATAACCCGACACAGTGCCGAGCAGGCTGCGCTGGTTGTTCAGCAGTATCGGATAGGATGCCGAAAGACCAAGCTTCTCGTTCTTGACGGTGCGTTCGACGGACGACGGCAGGCCCGGATTGTCAGTAGGCTTGCCGCGATAGGTGCTTGCATCGAGGCGCGTGATCAGGCCGCTGCTGCCGACAGGCACCGCGCCGCTGAACGCGAAGTAGGTCTGCTTGTCACGCCCCGGCGGCGCCAGTGCGGAGATGCTCAGCTGCTCGCCGAACTTCGTGAGGCCGTTTTCGGTCGCGGTGATGAGGCCCTGTACGCCCGGGTGGTTGAAATCGATACCGGTGCTGACGTTGAATGCCTTGCGGTCGACGGCAAGTTCGAGCGTCGTGGCGCCGTCGGTGGTTTGCGGCGGTGGTACGTTCGCCTTCACCGTGAGGCCGGGCAAGAGGCCGAACGTGTTCACGTAGCGCTCGAACGTTGCGCGGCGCAGCGGGCGATCGTCGGTGATATGCGCTGCGATCGCGCGAATCTTCGATTCCATTGCCCCGGGCTTGCCGGTGACCTTGACGTCCGACACATAACCTTCAACAACCGTGATGCGCACGACACCGTTCTCGAACGTCTGCGCGGGAACAAACGCGAACGACAGCGCGTAACCGCGTTCCTGGTAAAGCTTCGTCACGCCGTTGGCGGTTTCGATCAGATCGCCGATCGTGATGTCCTTGCCGACGAGGGGGGTGAAGCGACGCGAGATTTCCTCGAACGGTACCGACTTTACGCCTTCGACCTGGAATGTCGTCGGTGTCAGGTGGCGCGACAGCAACTCCTGCAGTTGCGGCGCCTGGGGCGCGACCTGCACGGTTACGTTCGGGCCGGTTTTCGGCGCGTTGATCTGGGGCAGGGAGTCGAGCGGGTTACCGCCGACGCGCGTTTGTGCCTGTGCCGTGCTGGCTGCCGCGATGGCGGCGAGCAGCATCATCCATCTGTCGAGTCTGGATTTCATTGTTCTTCCTCGTAGGCCTTGCTTTTCGTCTTCTTTGTAATGCCGGCGCGCGACACCAAGGTGCCGCGCGCCGCGTGCCGCAATGCCGGTTGTGTTTGTACGGTCGCACCATCCGCTCCGGCTGCGAAGGTGCGACCGTCCTCCTTACTTGCCAACGCTACCCAGCGTACCCAGCAACCCCGTTACCGGTGCCAGCAGGCCCGTCGAGCCGCCGCCCGACGTTGCCGTTCCCGTGACGCTGCCGACCAGCGACGTGACCGGCGCGAGCGGGCTCGCTCCCCCGGATCCCGCTGCGCCGCCAACTGCTCCGGTGACAGTATTCAGCAAACCGGTGACAGGCGCGAGAGGGTTTGCACTGCCTGCGCCACCCGCTGCGCCGCCGAGCGTGCCCGTGACCGTCGACACGAGATTCGTGACGGGGGCGAGCGGGCCGCCGCTACCGCCCGCCGCACCGCTCAGCGCGCCGGTAACGGTGGAGACGAGGCCCGTGACGGGCGCGAGCGGGCTGCTGCCCGAACCGCCGGTCGCGCCGCCGAGTGCACCCGTGAGCGAGCCGAGTGGCGTCGAGCCGAGACCCGACAGCAGGCCGCCGAGCGGATTCGTCGAGCCGGAACCCGACGACGTGCCGTTCTGCACGGTCGCCGTCGAGCCGCCGACGAGGCTCGTGATCAGGCCGGGGATCGGCGCCGCGCCGTTCGGGCCGTTCGGGTTGACGAGGCCGCCCGCGTTGGTCACGGTGTTGCCGACCGCCGTCACGAGTTGACCGACGTCGCCGACGAGCGGCTGGCTCGATGTGCCGCCAACTTGCTTGCCGGCCGAACTGATCGCGCCGCCGACCTGGCCGAGCAGGCCCGAGACGGGTTGGCCGAGGCCGGTCGTCGTGCCGACCTGTTGCGTGATCTGGCCCGCGGTGATCACGAGCGGCGTGATCGCCGAGCTGAGCGGCTGCGTCACTTGCTGCACGGCGCCCGACGACAGCGTCGAGCCGATCGTCGTGCCGGCAGCCGTCAGGCCATTGGCCACCGTGTCGAGCACGGTGCCGACCGGGGTCGTGACGGGCGCGAGCGGCGCGAGTTGCCCCGTGCCGAGCGCCTTGACCGTCGAGCTCAGGCCGGACACCGTGTTGCTCGTCGCGCCGACCACGTTGCCGAGGCCTGCGACGGTCGTGCCGACCGGATCCTTAGTCGTACCGATCTGTCCCAGCCCGTTGCTCACGGCATCGGCAGCTGCGCCGACGATCGTGCCCGTGCTGGAGAGCGTGCTGCCGACGCCCTTCGTCACACCGTCGCCGAGGCCGGGCACGGTGATGTTGCCGACCGTGCTGCCGAGGTCGGTGGCCGTCTGGCCAACCGTGCTGACGACGCCCTTGGTGCCGGTGGACGTGCCGCTGGTGCCGCTCGTGCTCGGTGTACCGCTCGTGCTGCTGGGGTTGTTGTTGCTGCTGGTCGGCGGCGAACTCACGCCGCCGCCGCCGCAGGCGGCCAGCAGGCAGGCTGCGGCGAAGGCCGTGAGGGGCACGCGCCACTGGTGCAGGGCGGCTGTCGTGAGAGAACGTTGCTGGGACATGATTGACTCCTCGCTGTCTTGTCGATTGATGGATGTTGGTTTACTTGCCGTGCGTGCCACCGAGCAGGCCGCCGATCAGCGACGTGACCGGTGCGAGCGGATTCGACGCCGAGCCCGAGTTCGTGACGGCGCCCGTGCCGCCGGTCAATGCCGGGGCGCCGACCGCGCTCGTTACCGTGGACACGACGTTCGTCACCGGGGCGAGCGGGCTGCTGCCGCCGGCGCCGCCTGTTGCGCTGCCGAGGGCGCCCGTCACGGTACCGAGCAGACCGGTGACCGGCGCGAGCGGGCCGCCGCTGCCACCTGTTGCGCCGCCGAGTGCACCCGTGACCGTCGAGACGAGACCGGTGACCGGGGCGAGCGGGCCACCGCTGCCACCTGTTGCGCCGCCGAGCGCGCCCGTGACCGTCGAGACGAGACCCGTGACCGGAGCGAGCGGGCCGCCGCTGCCGCCTGCTGCGCCGCCGAGTGCGCCCGTGACCGTCGAGACGAGACCGGTGACCGGTGCGAGCGGACCGCCGCTGCCACCCGTTGCACCGCCGAGTGCGCCCGTGACCGTCGAGACGAGACCGGTGACCGGTGCGAGCGGGCCGCTGCCGCCGCCCGTTGCGCCGCCGAGTGCGCCGGTGACCGTCGAGACGAGGCCGGTGAGCGGCGCGAGCGGGTTGGTTACGCCGCCGGTGCCGCCGGTGAGCAGGCCGCCGACGGCCTTCACGGTGTTGCCCGTCGACGAGACCGTGTTGCCAAGACCGGTCGTGACGGGGTTGCCGCCCGTCGACGCGAGCAGGGCGCCGGCCTGGTTCAGGCCGTTGCCGACCGTGCCGAGCAGCGTGTTGACGGGCGCGCCGAGGCCGG
Organism: Burkholderia cepacia ATCC 25416; assembly: GCF_001411495.1. NCBI lineage: Bacteria > Pseudomonadati > Pseudomonadota > Betaproteobacteria > Burkholderiales > Burkholderiaceae > Burkholderia > Burkholderia cepacia. Next base: position 2,522,867 of record NZ_CP012981.1, read on the forward strand.
TTGCCGTGCCGATCGTCTGGGTCGTCTGGCCGACCATCGTCGTGATCGGCGTGATGGCCGAGCTGACCGTCTGCGTGACCTGCTGGATCGGGCCGGTCGACAGTGCGTTGGTGAGGGTGTTGCCGCCGTTCGAGACGGCACCGCCGAGCGTCGACACGAGGCCGCCGACGGCGCCCGTGACCGGTGCGAGCGGCGAGAGCGGGCCGCTGCCGAGGCTCGAGACCAGGGTCCCCGTTTGCGTGACTGCGCTGCCGAGCTGGTTGACCACGCCACCCGTGCTGGCGAGCGTGGTGCCGACCGGATCCTTCGTCGCGCCGAGCTGGCCGAGACCGTTGCCGAGGCCATTGCCGAGTGCGGTCACTGCGCCGCCGACGCTTTGCACGATGCCGCCCGCGGCTTGTGTGGTGGCCGGGTTGACGCCCGGCAGCGTCTGGCTGCCGATGACGGAACCGAGGCCCGAGACGGTTCCGCCGACACCCGTCAAGATGTTGCTGCTGCTTGCGAGGACAGTTCCCACTGGGTTCGACGACACGCCCGACGTGCCGGAAGTACCGGACGTGCCGCTCGTGCCCGACGTACCGCTGGTACCGGAGGTCCCGCTTGTGCCGGACGTACCGCTCGTACCCGAGGTGCCGCTGGTGCCGCTCGTACCCGATGTGCCGCTCGTGCCGGACGTGGAGATCGTATCGCCGCCGCCCGAGCTCGAGCCGCCGCCAAGACCCTGGCTGATGGAACCCGAGCCGCCGCACGCGGAGAGGGAAAGCATGGCTGCAACGGTGGCCGCGATCAGAGTCGTCCGGAACACGCCATGAGGGATAACCTTAATGTCCATTTTGTCCTCGCATTAAAATGTGTTGTGAACTGCGTTGTGTTGAGTGGTGCGAGGACTACTCTGCAACTGTCGTGCCATTTCGATGCCCGACGGTTCGGCAACAGGTTTTAAACGGGGCAATTCCTTGTCGGAAAAGGAAGTTATGGGAATTGAAAGATTGTTGAATCTGTTTAAGTGCAGACGAATGAGAACGATTTCGATCGTTTCGTAACGTAACGTCACAACATTGGCGTTACGCGTGCGACGTAACGTGGGAGGCCGCGCAGGCTTGGTGGACGAGGCAACTGTTTTACAGGTGGATTAGGTGTGCACATCTAACCTATCGTAAATCCTATGTGTAAGTCGTACCGAAACGCCGTACAAATACGCTGTGCTCACGGTCATTTTTTTCGATCCAAGTCGTTAAAAGAGGTTGGAACTTAAATAGGATCGGATATAGAATCCGGAGCAGATGTAAGGAAATGTACGGTTCGGTACACAACGTTCGAGGAGGGTTGCTATCGCGAATGTTAACTTGCATCAAATGGTGAGCCATGCCCCTCGGGGCAATCTATAAAGAAAGTGCACCTGGTTGTCGTTACAGCAGATGTGGCGAACAGCGCGGGGCAACCGGCCGGATATGCGGGGATGTATACGTATAAAAGGCCAAAGAACGTAAATACAGGCACGAGGAATAAAATGAAAGCACTCATCAAGCGCTTCCTTAAGGAAGAAGACGGGGTTACCGCGATCGAGTATGGTCTGATTGCGGGTCTGATTGCGGCCTTGATCATCGGTAGTGTCACCACTATCGGCACCAAGATCTCGACGCTGTTCTCCACGATTGCCAGTTCGTTGCCGGGCGGCTGATCCTCGGTAGTCCGGTGGGCGGCGAGCGGTCCGTTTTTGCGGACCGCTCGCCCTTACGTCGACTTGGTCGGTCGATCGCGATATGGCACATCTTCTCAGCACCAGCATTTTTTTTGCCTGGGCGACGCTCGTTGCCGTCGGTGATATTCGATTTCGGCTTGTTCGGAATCCGCTTGTCGTCGTCGGGCTTTTGGCGGCGCTTGGCAGCGCATTGGTTGATGCAAATCCGTTTCGTGTTTCAGTCGAGCAGGCATTGATCGGCATGCTCGTCGGTTTCGTGAGCTTTTTCCCGCTTTTTGCATTTCGCGTCATGGGCGCGGCGGACGTAAAGGTGTTTGCGGTTCTCGGCGCGTGGTGCGGTTTGTCGATACTGCCATGGCTGTGGGTTGTCGCCAGTCTTGCGGCCGGTATACATGTCCTCGCGCTGATGACGCTGACCCATACGTCGCTGGGCGCGCTGTGGTCGCGCGGTTCGCCGACGCTCTCGCTCGGCGCACGGCGGGCAACACCTTACGCAGCCTGTCTTGTCGCTCCGGCAGCGATATGGTTGGCCTATCTCGTCGTTACCGGGGGGCTGCAATGAAGCGACAGTACCAGCTACGGTCATGGCGGCGTCAGAAGGGGGCGACGGCGGTCGAGTTCGCGCTGGTGTTTCCGCTGTTCTTCCTGATCATGTATGCGATCGTGACGTTCGGGCTGATCTTCGCGGTTCAGCAAGGCTTGACGCTTGCTGCGACCGAAGGTGCGCGCACGGCACTGAATTATGTCTACGAGTCCAACGGGTCGGGGGCGCAGGCGCTGACCGATCGAGCGAAGGCGGCACAGTCGACCGCGATCGGGCTGACGTCGTGGCTGGCCAACGTCCAGATTCCGACACCCGTGTCGGGGGCATGCAGTTACGACGCGACCATGTATTGCGTGACGGTCACGGTGACGTATCCGTACAAGACCAATCCGCTGGTTCCGTCGCTGCCCTTGCTCGGGCTCGTTACGCCGACGCAGTTGACCGGCACGGCAACCGTGCAGATCAATCCGGCGACCATTTTATGAAACGGACGCCGGCCAGTGCGCGGCAACAGGCGCAAGCGGCGTTCACATGTCGACATAACAACATTTACGGCACTCAACATTCACCATGGGCAACAACTTGACGAAGATCATCGCCGGGCTGCTGATTGCGCTCGCCGTGCTGCTCGGAATCTATGCGTGGATGCTCGGCCGCGCTCCGGCCCATCCGCCGGCCGCGGTGCCTGCCGCGGCAATGGTCCAGACGGTGCCGGTGGTCGTGGCGACGCGTCTGTTGCCGGCCGGTCAACCGATTCCGGTCGATGCGCTGAAGTTGGCGTCGGCACCGATGATGCCGACTGGCGGATTCAGCGATCCGTCGCTGCTGGTCGGTCGCATCCCGGCGAACGACATCCTTGCCGCCGCGCCGGTCGTCGAGGGCGGCTTGACGTCGGGGTTGGCGAACCAGGTGGCGCCCGGCGAGCGGGCCGTGGCCATCAAGGTCGACGAGACGAATGCGGTCGGAAACCGGTTGCGCCCCGGCAACTTTGTCGACGTGTTCCTGAATTTGCGACGCGACAACTCGGGGATGGCGCAAGCCGGATCGGAAATTCCCAATTCACAGGCGCGACTGCTGATGTCGAAGCTGCGGATCCTGTCGTTCGGCGACGCGACGCCCGACCGCGACGGTAGCGGTGGCCCGGGTGGTGCGGTACGGACCGCCGTGCTCGCGGTGCCGACGGCACAGGTCGATGCACTGACGCTCGCGGAAGCGAGCGGCCGCCTGACGCTCGCGCTCCGCAATCCGCGCGACGACGAGGTCGCGACACAGACGGTTGCGATCCGCACGGCCGGCGATCTGACGCCTTCCGGCCAGGCGGCCGCCGGCGTATGGCTCGATGAACTGTCGGGTGGGCGTGCGCGCACCGCACCCCGCGTGCAGGCGCCGCCGCGTGCCCCGCGTGCGCCGATCGTCGCGCGCGAAGGCGGAAGCAGCATTGAAGTGATCCGGGGTGGGCGGACCGAAACGGTCGCTTATTGACAATCCAAGCACGGTCATCGACAGCAGTAACGGAAGGGAGAAGGCCGTACGACGGTCTCCGAAACAATGACAAAAAAACTGATTGCATACGCGATTGCCATCTGGGCCATGACCTTCGCCGTGTTGGCCGAGGCTGCCGGCGCAAACGGGTCGATTGATCTTGCGGTCGGCTCGCAGCGGCAGGTCGCTACCGGCCGTACGTTGCAGCGGATCGCGGTGGGCGATCCTTCGGTCGTCGACGTGCTGGTCATGAAGGGCAGTCGCGCCGGCAACGTACTGCTGGTTGCGAAGGCTCCCGGTTCGACGAACGTGATGTTGTGGGAGCGGGGGCGCGACGAGCCGACGGTGTGGAATGTCAATGTCGTCGATGCGGCCGCGCAGGCCGTGCTGGACGGCGCGGGACCGTCCGTGAAGGCGTATGGCGGTGCCGCTGTCGTGTCGGGCTCGGCGGCTTCGCTCGACGCGCATGAGCGGGCAGTTGCAGTCGGCAAGCGGATGGGCGGCAAAGATGCGACCGTGATCGATACGTCGACAGTCGGTAACCGGAGCGTTGTGCAAGTCGACGTGCGGGTCGTCGAATTCAGCCGCTCGGTGCTGAAGGAAGCCGGGCTGAATTTCTTCAAGCAAAGCAACGGATTCGCATTCGGCGCATTTGCGCCGGGCGGTCTCCAGTCGGTGACTGGTGGCGGAACGGCGGCGTTCCAGGCGACTGCCGGCATTCCGATCGCGTCCGCGTTCAACCTGGTGGTGAATTCGGCGGGCCGCGGCATCTTCGGCAATATTTCGATTCTCGAGGCGAACAACCTTGCCCGGGTACTTGCGCAGCCGACCCTGGTGGCGTTGTCCGGGCAAAGCGCGAGCTTCCTCGCCGGCGGCGAGATCCCCGTGCCGGTGCCGCAGGCGCTTGGCTCCACGGCAATCGACTGGAAGCAGTACGGCGTCGGCCTCACCCTGACACCGACCGTGCTGAGCCAGCGCCGCATCGCGCTCAAGGTGGCGCCGGAATCGAGCCAACTCGACTTCCAGCATGGCGTCACGATCAACAGCGTATCGGTGCCGGCGATCACGACCCGTCGCGCCGATACGACGGTCGAGCTGGGTGACGGGGAAAGCTTCGTGATTGGCGGCCTGATCGACCGCGAAACGATGTCGAACATCAACAAGGTGCCGGTCCTGGGCGATCTGCCGATCATTGGCGCCTTCTTCAAGTCGCTGAATTATCAGCAGA